>CAZIFF010000008.1:29186-31166 GCA_964538345.1 uncultured Candidatus Saccharibacteria bacterium | reverse complement strand
TTGGTTTAGAATTTGAACCAGATCTTGTAATTATAAAAGGAGAAACTACTCAAGCTGGAGTTTTTCGAACTAGCCTAATGGGAGGTGACTCGACTGCATATTTAGATGCCGCAACCGCAAACTTTACAGGTGGAGTAACATCTCTTAATCATGATGGATTTAATGTTGGTACCGCTGCCAATGTAAATACATCTGGAACAGTTTATCATTGGCAAGCATTTGGTGGAGCTTGGAATCCAGAAACTAATTCAGGTGCATCTGATTTTTATATTGGTGCATATTATGGAAACACAATAGACAACAGGGACATTACAAGACTTCCATTTCAAGCAGATTTATTAGTAATTAAAAGATTTGGAGCAAGCGCAGGAGTCTTTAGCACATCTGCACACGCCGCAGACACAACAAGTTTTTTTGCAGCCACAGCAGATGCAGCAAATCATATTCAAGCATTTAATAGTGATGGTTTTGAGGTTGGAAATCCAACAAACATAGTAAACACAACTGGACAGACATACTTTTACTTTGGTTTTAAGGAAGGAACTGATTTTGATGTTGGTACATATACTGGAGATGCGGCGGATAATCGTGACATCACCACACCAGGTTTTGATACTGATTTATTATGGATTAAAAGAAGTACCGCTGTTGCTGGTGTGACTCGTCCAAGTACATTGGCAGGAGATTTAACACAGTACTTTATCACTACAGCACAAGCTGCAGGAAGAATTAAAGCATTTGTTACAGATGGCTTTAGATTAGGAACACAAACAGAAGTTAACGCTAGTGGTGGTACGTATTATTATGCAACTTGGGACAATAATTCATCACAAAGTTCTCCAGGTGCAGCCACTTACAAAGTGCAAACAGGCTATTTTGTCGGTAACGGAGGTGTGCAAAGTATTTCAGGACTTGGATTTCGTCCAGAATTAATTGTTTTAAAATCAAATTCAAATACTATGGCAACCGTCTTTAAAACAGACATCATGCCTCACAACTCTACTTCTTATTTAGGTACTGCCACAGCAGATTCCACAGCTGGTTTTATAACACCAACAAATGATGGGTTTACCGTTACATCAACAGCAAACACAGTGCTCATCAGATACACATGGACTGCTTTTGCTGGATCCGATTGTAGTTCTTCGGGAAAATTTTGTATTGGTGCATATACAGGAAATGGTTCCGCTACCCAAGCCATAACCTCCGTCGGTTTTCAGCCAGACTTAGTTATTGCAAAAAGAACATCTAACGAAAGAGCGGGAACGTGGAGATCTTCTTCTATGTCTACAAATCATGGGCAATATTTTTCTGCAACAGCAGCGGATACTACAGGAGCCCTCTTCACCACCCTTGATTCAACAGGATTTACTGTTGGATTAAGTAATAATACGAGTTCCGGTATTTATAATTATGTAGCTTTTAAAGAAACATCTAGTTCAATAGATGTTGGTACATACACAGGAGATGCATCTAATGACAGGAGCATAACTGGTATTGGATTTAGTCCAGAGTGGGTTTTCTTGAAAAATGCTGACGCTGGTACACCTGTTTCTGCAATGCATCTTAATCCAGAGTCATATGGAGACAGTGCTCAATATTTCACAAACACTGCCAATTTAGTTGATTCAATACAAGCACTAGAATCTGATGGATTTCAAGTTGGAACTCACAGCACATCTAATGGTAATGGAAATGCCATTTACTACGCGGCATTTAATGGCACAGAATCAAATTCAACTGGTAGCGGTAATTTCGTAATGGACAGTGGTAGCTACACCGGAAATGGAGTACTTAGAAAAATAACAGGGTTAAGCTTTGAACCGGATTTAGTAATTATAAAAGGAGAGACCACACAAGCTGGAGTGTTCAGAACTAGATCAATGTGGGGAGACTCTAGTGCGTACTTAGATTCTGGTGCAGCAAACATCACAAATGCAATCACTGCACTTAATCATGATGGATTTAATATAGGTTCAG
>CAZIFF010000008.1:4182-29176 GCA_964538345.1 uncultured Candidatus Saccharibacteria bacterium | reverse complement strand
GTAAACACATCCGGAACCGTATATCACTGGCAAGCATTTGGTGGGGCATGGCAACCAGAAAAAAATACTGGTTCAACTGATTTTTACATTGGTGCATATTATGGAAATGCTCAAAATAATCGTGACATCACAAGATATCCTTTTCAAGCAGACTTTTTAACGATAAAAAGAAACGGTGCGACAGGTGGTGTGTTTAGCACATCTGCACACGCAGCAGACACAACAAGCCACTTTGCAGCGACAGCAGATGTTGCAAACTTTATTCAAGCATTTAATAGCGATGGTTTTGAGGTTGGAGATGGTACCGCTGTTAATATAGTAGGAAACCAGTATTGGTATTTTGGATTTAAAGAAAGTACAAAATTTGATGTTGGTACATACACAGGAGATGCTGCAGATGATCGTGATATCACAGCACCAAATTTTGACCCTGATTTAGTATGGATAAAGAGAAGCACTGCAGTATCTGGAGTTACTCGTCCAAGTACATTGGCTGGAGACTTAACACAGTATTTTATTACTACAGCACAAGCTGCAGGAAGAATTAAAGCATTTGTGACCGGCGGTTTTAGATTAGGAACACAAACAGAAGTAAATGCGAGTGGTGGTACTTATTATTTTTCTGCATGGAGTGAGACCGGTGTAGTATCTCCAACTTTTGATCAAATTGCTTATAGATTTTTTGAAAATGATGATTCTACAGACGTTGGCAGTGCATTGGCTACACAAGACACTGCTGCAGACTTAGGAAGTACCGGTGATGCTTTTAGATTAAGAACACTTCTTGCTGTAGGTGCTTCAAATTTAAGCACAAGCGGACAAGATTTTAAATTACAATTTGCAGACAAAGGAGCAGGAACATGTGCATCGCCATCAGGAGGAACACCTTCAACATACACAGATGTTACAGATTCTACTGTAATTGCATACAATGACAATGCAACACCAGCAGATGCAGATGCATTAACAGCAAATGCAGGTGACCCAACAGATGGTGGTACAACAATCGTTAACCAAAGTTATCAAGAATTAAATAATTTCACTAACGATGAAGCTGCAATAAATAATGGACAGGATGGAAAGTGGGATTTTGCTTTGATAGATAATGGCGCAGACGCTGAAACAACTTTTTGTTTTAAAGTAGTTACATCAACTGGAGATGACTTAGATACGTATACCGTATACCCAGAAATAACTACAGCACCAACAACTCAATCTCTTACTTTTTCAATTTCTGACAACAGTGTTGGTTTTGGCAATCTAACATCTGCAAACGCAAGATATGCGACAGGTGACACCACGGGATCTGCTTCTGATTCTGCAGATGCTCACACTATATCTGTATCTACAACAGCATCTGGAGGATACTTGCTGACAATAAATGGAGAAACTCTAACTTGTGATAGTTGTGGAGGCTCAACAATAGACGCAATTGGAAGTACTGCGGTTGCTTCATCTGCCGGAAGTGAACAATTTGGCCTAAGATTGGCTGTAAATTCTGGAAATGGTGCTTCTACTGCACCTTATGCAAGTGCTAATTGGGCTTTTGATACAGGAAGTTTACCAGATCAAGTAGCTTCAGGAGATGGAAGCGGTACAACTACAGAATATGGAGTGAGATATATAGCAAACATATCTAGTGTTGCTGATGCCGGTGACTACAGTGCAATTCTCACATACACAGCAACTGCTACTTATTAACAGAATTAGGTTATTTATATTACACAAAATATTTTTATATAGTAAAATTATCAAGTAATTAGTAATAGTAATAAATATTTAAATTAAAAAATGAAATTTCTGAACATTAAAAAAATAATAAGTACAACGACAATAATTGCAATATTTTTTGTTACAGGTGGAGCGCAAGTAGCACAAGCGGCAGCTTTGACAGCACTTTCAGACACAATGTCTTCAAACAAAATAAACGCACCATCAAGTCACGTAATTAAATTCACTACACCCACCGGTGCAGAACAAAACACTGACACTATTACAATAACTTTTCCATCAGACTTCGATTTCACATCTAAAGCAATCAACACTCTAACTCTTACACACGGTGCTACTACTGGTCTTGAAAACACAGAAACACTAGCAGCTTCTCCTTCTACTTCTGCTTGGGGTGCCGTATTTTCAGGGACAGAAAATAGAATTCTTACTCTTACAGCCCCTTCAGATGGTACAGGTGCAGCAGCAATGTCTGCAGGAAATAAAGTTATTCTTACTTACAACTCAACAAACTCTGTAAACCCATCTTCTGCAACATCTTACGCAGTATCAATCGCTGGAGATTTTGGTGACACTGGTTCAATCACTGTTCCAATTCTTACAGACGACCAAGTTCAAGTATCAGCAACAGTTTCTCAATCAATCACTTTCACAATTTCAGACAACAGTATCGGTTTTGGAAACCTAACATCAGCAAACGCACGATACGCTACAGGCGATGCTTCTGGTTCTGATTCAGAAACAGGCGCACATGATATTGTAGTGGGCACAAACGCTTCAGGTGGTTATACTCTTACAATGACAGGTGCAACTCTTACATCAGGCGGTAACACCATTGATGATATAGGTGCAACAAACGCAGTTTCTTCTGCCGGCAGCGAACAATTCGGTGTTAGATTTAACGCTTCTGGTGGTTCAGGTACAGTCTCAGCACCTTATGCTGATTCTGGTTTTGCTTTTGATGATGCTGCATTTCCAGACACGGTTGCTTCTGCTGGCGGAGCATCAGCTAACACAACATATTCAGCAAGATATCTTGCAAACATCACTTCGAACACAGAAGCTGGATCATACACTGCTACTATGACTTATGTTGCCGTTCCTAATTACTAAAATACAAAGAAATTATTAAATTATGAAAAAAATCACCTATACATTTTTAATACTAATAATTAGTATAGGTTTTTTTCATAAAGCAGAAGCACTCACCGTGTCACCTGCAAAAATAGAAGTTGTTGGAGATCCTGGTTCTGTTTTATCTGGAGAGTTAGAAATATTTAACGAACAAGATGAAACAAAAATATTCTATACTTCATATGAAAATTTTGAACCAAGTGGAGATTCTGGTGCACCTTATTTTGTTGGAGGCGGATCAGGACTTGCAACCTGGATTGAAACTCAACCGGAACTAACAATAGGAGCAGGCGAGAGAACTGTTGTTCCTTACAAAATTACAATTCCAGAAAATGCAGCACCAGGTGGATATTTTTCTGCTATTTTCTTAGGTAATCAACCACCGGTTTCATCAGGAAGCAGCGAAGTAACAATCGGAGGAAAAATTGGTATCTTGGTTCTTCTACGTGTATCGGGAGACATAGAAGAAAAGGGTGGCCTTTTAAGTTTTGAAACCAAAGATCAAAAAAGATTTTTTACTTCACTTCCAATTTCATTTGAATATAAATTAAACAATCTTGGTGGAGATCGTGTGGTGCCTGCTGGAGAAGTAAAAATAAAAAATAGTTTTTGGCTAACTACTGCAAATCTATTAGCAAACAAAAATGAAGGTAGTGTTTTACCAAACAGCTCTAGAAAATTTGAAGTAACCTGGCAAGAAGAACAAGAAAATAAAAAGAAGAAAGAAGATGTTGCTCAAGAAGAAAAATTAAATTTCTTTCAAATGGCTGGCAAACAAGCAAAAGATTTTCATTTAGGTTTGTACACTGCAAAATTAAATATAACTTGGGGAGAAACTAATCAAACAGCCAAAGATTCATATTTGATTTTTGTATTTCCTTGGCAATTACTAAGTATTGTATTCATTATATTAATAGTAGTAGGATTTTTTGGATTAAGATTAGTAAAGAGATACAATCGATGGATTATTGCACAAGCTAGAGGTGCTAATAATTTTTCAGAAGACACATCGGCTCCAAGGAAAACAGTTAGAAGGAGTGCGCCATTAAGAGAAATCAAGCACGTTCCTGTAAAAAGAATCAGAAAAAATAAAGATGAATGAAAAAATATCTCGCCATATTCATAATCATATTATTATCGTTAACTCTTTTAAATAAAGTATCGGCTATAACAGTTGATATAAGTGCGGTAGTAGAAGGTTGTGATGATGGAATTATAGGAGTAGGAGAGCAGTGCGACGGAGTAAATCTAGGTGGAGCATCTTGTTCTTCTTTAGGATTTAGTGGCGGTACTCTTTCTTGCACAAGTGCTTGTACTTTTGATACTTCTTCTTGTACTGCTGGCGGTAGTGGAGGCGGAGGAGGGGGTGGTGGTGGAGGCGGAAGCTCTTCAACACCAGATACCAACGTTGTTTTTTCAGGTAGAGCTTATCCTTTAAGCAGAGTAGGTATATTAAAAGACGGCCAACTCGTAGTCACAACTATTGCTGGTCCCGATAGTAATTTCACAGCCACAATTAGCGGTCTTTCTCGTGGTGATTATAATTTTTCTGTATATGGAGAAGATAAAAATAGTTTAAGGTCTAGTTTATTCACATTTCCTATATATATCACTTCAGGTGTAACAACAAAAATTGGAGGTATTTTCATTTCACCAACAATTGCACTTGATAAATCAGAGGTTAAAAAGGGAGATAATATTTCTATTTTCGGACAAAGCGTTCCCGCAAGTGAAATAACAATCAACATTAATTCAGAGCCAGAATATTTCTTAAAACAATTTTCTGATTCAAACGGAGTTTATCTTTTAAATTTTGATAGTTCTTTTCTGGCTTATGGAGATCACACCGCAAAATCAAAAGCATCCTTAATAAATGAAGTCACAGATTTCAGTAAGGAATTAGGTTTTAAAGTTGGAGATAAAAACATTTTAGCTAGTGTTTCAGAATTTTCAGAAATAGGAAACACCGGAACAAAAAAAGGGGATTTGAATAAAGACAGTAAAGTTAATTTGATAGACTTTTCTATTGCAGCTTTTTGGTACAAAAAAGATCTAACTGAATCAATCAAGAAATACGAATTAGAACATTTAAACGGAGATGGAAAAATTGACCTTATAGACTTTAGTATAATGGCATACAATTGGACCGGATAATATGAAAAATATATTAAAAATAATTATAGTAATTTTAATAACCTTTATCGGTAATTTTGCATTTGCCGCAGACATTAGTTTGTATACAAATCAAACAAACATAAAAACTGGTGATGAATTTACTATTGATGTATTAGTTCATACTAAAGAAAAATTAAACGCGGTTGAAGGTAAGTTAATTTTTCCTAAAAATGATTTAGAAATTAAAGAAATACGAGATGGTAATTCTGTAATAAATTTCTGGGTAGAAAAGCCGACCAACAATGACGGTATAATTTCTTTTTCTGGCATAACACCCGGAGGATTCAAAGGTAATAATCAGAAAGTTTTTTCTGTAGTTTTTAAGGCTAAAAATATGAATGAAATCATGTTTTCTTTGAGCAATATTTCGCTTCTATTAGCGGACGGTGAGGGCACAAACGCAACAGAAAATATTTTTAACATCTCTTTAAATATAGAAAAAGGTGAAGATAATTATTTACTTCAAATTTTAACGGATTCAGAACCACCAGAATATTTTAATCATATTATCACATCGGACCCAAATATTTTTGATGGTAAAAACTTCATTGCATTTGCCACACAAGACAAAGATTCCGGCTTGAGTCATTTTGAAATAAAAGAAGGTTGGATTAGTTTTTATAAAAAAGCAGAGAGTCCTTATTTGTTAAAAAATCAAAATCTAAATAAAAAAATATACATTAAAGCAATCGATTTAAACGGTAACGAGAGAGATGTAGTAATTAACGCATTAAACCCAGAACCTTGGTATAAGCAATTTGCGATTTTTGGGTTATTATTAGTAGCAATAATAATATTCTTAATTAAAAGAATTCATGCAAAGATTTTTTAAAAAAATATTCATAGTAGCAATATTTTTTCTAACACCATCTTTTGCATTTGCTGCAAATTTATATATAAATCCAAGTAGCGGGTCATTGGAAGTGGGTCAAAAAATCACACTTCAACTAATGGTATCAGCAGATCAATCCATAAATGCAATTTCTAGCTTAATTTCAGTACCAACTTCAATTTTTACAATTGAATCAGTTTCTAAAAATAGCTCTATTCTAAATTTTTGGGTTACAGAGCCAAGCTTTTCTTCAGCAAACGGAACAATAAATCTTGAAGGAGTTACACTAGGTGGCTATTCTGCTGGTAATGGCAATATCGTCACAATTACATTAAAAGCCAAATCAGTTGGAACTGATTCAATTGTAATAAAAAATGGTCAAATTTTAGCTAATGATGGACAGGGAACAAACGTAACAGGTAGCCTAAATGGTGGAACTTTTACAATTAAACCAGCTGCTATAAAGCCCGCACCTAAACAAGAAATTAAGAAACCAGCGCCGGTAGTAGAAGAACCTAAAGAAGAAGTTGTAGCTGAAGAACCACAGAAAAAACCAAGCTTACTGCCTCCAAAAATACTTTCATATGTATCAGATGGAAAAAGATTTATTTCAGGTTCATCTAGTGCGGTAAAATCAAATGTATTAATTACCTTTGAATCACGAGATTGGGAAAAATTATTTATCACAGGAGAAACGGATGATAAAGGTAATTTCACATTACCAGTACCAAACTCATTAAAACGTGGAGTATATAAAGTACATGCTGTTGTAATACAAGAAGACATCACACATAGCTTTAAATCAAATGAGCTTCGAGTGCGAGTAGGAAATATAATTTCTGATATTAGTATTGAAATTTGGATTGGACTAGGAGCTATAACTCTATTTTTAATTGGATTAATTATAAAACTACTAATCTCAATAAAGAAAGTTAAGAATTTGAGAAGCTTTATCAAAAAAGAAGCAAGTGAAGCTGAAGATATTCTTGGTAAATCTTTTGCATTATTAGAAGAAGATTTAAATCAAGCTATCAAAACTGAGAACAGCAGAAAACGTGCCTACAAAAATATAAAAGGTGATTTAAATGAAGCTAAAAAAGCAATCAGGAAAGAGATAAAGGATATTAAATAAAGAAAAAACCCCGAAGGGTTGTGAGGTGTGATTACTGAAGAGGTTCCTCAACCAGAATCTGCTGAAGACCTCTACCGAGATCCTCAAGATTGTCTGCCTCCAGGTATTTTATCCCTGGACGATTAAGAGGATGCTCTCCTCCAATTTTAAATCCGATAGTTGTGAAAGCAATCGGTCTACTTAAAATAAGCCGATTAACCAATGCACCCAGGGTCATGTAATTGTTTGCTGCACCATCGGTGATGATAGCAATGTGATACTCGCCCATAGGCGATTCTTCCCTGATTTTTTCATGCATTTTGTATGCACTCAAGACAGCATCCGTCAGAGGGGTACCACCAGAAGGGTTTATCTTTTGGATATGATCAATGATTTCTTGTCTTGGGGTCCCAATTTCGAAATCTCCTTCTCCAAAAGTCACCAATCCACAAAGCACATCTTTGTCCAAAGAAGAGATGTAGGTGGTAAGGGCCTCTTTGGCTTGTACCATTTTCTGACCCTCCATCGAGCCAGAAGTGTCCAAAATAATCACCAGTGCTTTTTGACTGGTTGTATTTGAATCACTCAACCAATCCTCGTCGGGAACACTGGTCTCGTAGGAGCAACTTGCCGCAATGAGCACCATCACTGCACACATCACACTTTCAAACAGGCGTTTATTTTTCATTTCTTTTACTTTGTTGAATAAGGTTCTAGACTTTAAGGTTCACAATAAAACTAGCAAAATAATGAAATTAGGGCAATATATAGTCAATGATAAAAGCCGACAAGAGAGTAGGGGAAACACCGCTAGAATTCCTTAATAGATTAAGAATTGAGATGCCAGAAATAAAAAATTCTGTACTTTCTTATGCTGGAAGATTGGATCCTATGGCAGAAGGCGAGATGATTGTGATGGTGGATGAAGAAAATAAAAATAGAGATAAGTTTTTGGGATTAGACAAAGAATATATTGCCACTTTTTTATTTGGAGTAAGTACTGATAGTGGTGATGTTTTGGGTTTGATAAATAATCGAATAGATGTGGGTGAATGCGACGCGGAAATTTCCCAAAGGGAAATTTCCGCATCTATCGAATCTTTTACAAAAATAAGAACTCAAAAATACCCTTGGTTTTCATCTAAAACAGTTTTTGGAATTAAACTTTTTGAATATTTTAAACGCGGAAACACAGATATAGAAAGACCAACGAGAGAAGTAAATATAAAAGAGATTGAGATATTAAAATATGAAAATATAAATTCCCAAGATCTTAAAAATTATATCTTTGAATCAATAAATAAAGTCCAAGGAGATTTTCGCCAAAAAGAAACACTAGAAAAATGGTCAGAATTTTTTAAAAAAGAACAAAAAGAATTTTTAACTTGTGAAATACGAATATTGGTATCCTCAGGAACATACATAAGAGCTCTAACAGAGAATTTTCCAACACCTACAACACTTCTAAAACTAAAACGTACAAAAATCCTGTTATAATATTCAAATGCTTCGAGACAAAAAAGTTGATTTTCCACTATTACTAATAGTAGCCATACTTACAATCGGAGGATTTTTTATTTTTCTTTCAGCATCACTAGGGGTTACCGCACAAGACAAAGTTAAATATTCTTCAATAATCACAAAGCAAATATCTTTTGGATTAATAGGCGGAACACTTGCTGCAATAGTAATTTCAAAATTACCTTTTCAGATTTGGAGAAAATATTCTATATGGATTTTTGGGCTTTCAATATTGGCAATGTTATTAGTTTTTATTCCAGGACTAGGATTAACATCCGGTGGCGCAACTAGATGGCTTTTAATTGGTCCATTATCATTCCAACCATCTGAAATATTAAAAATTAGCTACATTTTATTTTTAGCTACTTGGATTACCACAGTAGGAAAGAAAGGTATTCAAACAATGAAATTTGGAATAATACCTTTTTTAATAATTTCATCATTAGTCGCACTTACTACACTCTTACAAAAAGATACTGACACTTTTTTAATAATGATGTCAGCTGGGACTGCAATGCTTTGGGTATCAGGTGCAAAATGGAAGCACATTCTTCTTTTAGCTTTAATTGGAATTATCGGATTATCAGCTTTAGTAATAGCTAGACCATACATAAGAGAGCGTCTTATGACTTTTATAAACCCAGGTGAAAAATCTCTTTCATCTAGTTATCAAATTCAACAATCACTGATAGCAATTGGTTCTGGTGGTTTTAACGGAAGAGGATTTGGTCAGAGTTTGCAAAAATTTAATTTCCTTCCTGAACCAATTGGCGACTCTGTTTTCGCTGTAGCAGCAGAAGAATTCGGTTTTATCGGAGCATTTATAATAATAATTTTATTTGGATTATTTGCTTGGCGTGGCCTTAGAATCGCCGGAAATTTACCAGAAGGATTTGGTAGACTAGTAGTCGTAGGTCTTGTTATACTTATCACTGTACAGTCTTTTTGGAATATAGGTGCAATGTTAGGAGTTGTCCCTTTGTCTGGCTTACCACTATTATTTATTAGTCACGGAGGAACAGCTTTATTCTTTACACTATGCGCAGCAGGAATTTTATTAAGTATTTCCAGATATCAAAAATCTACTGATTAATTATGAAAATTGTTTTTACAGGAGGAGGCACAGGTGGACACTTTTATCCCATTATTGCTGTTGCCCAAGCAATAAGACAAGTTGTAAAAGAAAATAAATTAATTGAACCGCAAATGTATTTTCTTGCACCAGAACCATACAACAACGGTGCTCTTTACGACGAAGGAATAATTTTCAAAAAAGTATACGCAGGAAAACTAAGAACATATTCATCTGCTAAAAACATAACTGATCCATTTGTAACTTTTTTTGGAATAGTTAAAGCCCTTTGGACAATGTTTTGGATTTATCCAGATATAGTTTTTAGCAAGGGTGGTTTTGGTAGTGTACCAGTAGTGTTTGCTGCGAGAATTTTAAGAATTCCAGTGTTTATACATGAATCAGATAGTGCACCAGGAAGATCAAATCTTTGGGCATCAAAATTTGCAAAAAGAATTGCAATTTCATATGGAGAAGCAGCTCAATATTTTGATAAAAACAAAACAGCTTGGACAGGTAATCCAATCCGAAGAGAAATTAAATTTAAATCTACAGAAGGAGGTTACGAATTTTTAAATTTAAGTTCTGAGTTTAAAACAATTCTAGTTTTAGGTGGATCTCAAGGAGCAAAAAGAATCAACGATGCAATCTTAGATATACTTCCTCAACTTTTAGAAAAATACCAAGTAATTCATCAGACTGGTAAATCTAATTTTGAAGAAGTTAAAAACACATCAGAGGTTACAGTTGTCGATGAAAAAATGCTAGGTAAATACAAACCTTTTTCTTATCTAAACAATGTAGCAATGAGGATGTCTGCAGGTGTTGCGGACCTAGTTATTACACGAGGTGGCTCAACTTTATTCGAGGTTGCACAATGGCAAATTCCAGCTATTGTTATCCCAATCACTGATACAAATGGTGATCATCAAAGAAAAAATGCTTATGCCTACGCAAGAACAGGTGCAGGTATAGTAATAGAAGAGGCAAATTTAACCCCTACAGTACTAATGCAAGAAATTGATAGAATTCTATCTACAGAAAGTATTAGTGATTCAATGAAAAACCGTGCCAAAAATTTTGGTAAAGAAAATGCCGAAAGATTGATTGCAGAGTCAATTTTAAAAATCATCCTTAAACACGAAGAATAAAATGAATTTCCTAAAAAAACTTTTTAATAAAAAAAATGAACAAGTTGTGACAAGGTTCGCACCTTCACCAACTGGTTTTTTGCACATGGGTGGAGTTCGCACTGCGCTTTTTAGTTATTTATATGCAAGACAAAATAATGGAAAATTTATTTTAAGAATAGAAGACACCGACAAAGAAAGAAGCAAAGATGAATGGACCACACAACTCGTGGAAGATTTAAACTGGCTTGGAATAAAGCATGATGAGTTTTTCAAACAATCAGACCGAGTAGAAATTCACAAAAAATATTTAAAACAATTAATTGATTCTGGACATGCATTTGTCTCAAAAGAAGAAGTTAAAGAAGCAGGCCAAAGAGATTCTGTAATTCGTTTCAAAAATCCAAATAAAAAAGTAACTATTGAAGATAAGATTCGAGGATTAGTAGAAGTAGATACAACAGATCTCGGAGATTTTGTTATTGCAAAATCATTAGATGAACCTATATTTCACTTAGCTGTTGTGGTGGATGATATGGAAATGGGAGTAACTCATATTATTAGAGCAGAAGAACATCTTTCAAATACTCCAAGACAAATCCTAATTCAAGAAGCATTAGGCGCAAAAAGACCCATATACGCACACCTTCCACTTGTGTTGGCAGAAGACAAATCAAAATTATCAAAAAGAAAACACGGAGAAACAGTTTCTTTAACCTATTATAAAGATAGAGGATATTTCAAAGATGCAATAATAAACTTCATAGCATTTTTAGGATGGAACCCCGGAACAGATCAGGAAATTTTTAACATAGATGATTTGATAAAAGAATTTTCATTAGAAAAAGTACAAAAGGGAGGCGCTGTGTTTAACGTAGAAAAACTTCGTTGGTTTAATAAACAATATCTTAAAAATGAAAATCCAGAGAGTGTTAAGACTGAAATTAGAAATCGTTTAGCAAATCTAAATTGTTCTTCAGAAATAAAAGAAAAATTAATCCCGATGCTTTTTGAAAGAATTGAAGTATATGGAGACATAGATGAAATCATCAAATCTGGTGAATTAGATTATTTTATAAACTCTCCAAAATACGACAAAGAAAAATTGTTATGGAAAAAATCTCCTGATTTAAACGAATCAAAAGAACATCTTTCAAAGATTAAAGAACTCCTAACAGATGTAACAACTTGGAACAAAGAAGAAATAAAGTCAAAAATATGGCCATATGCAGAAGAAAAAGGTAAAGGAAATGTTCTGTGGCCTTTTAGATACGCTCTTTCAGGAAGAGATCAAAGTCCAGACCCTATAGAAATATCAGATATCCTAGGTAAAGAAGAGACTTTCTTAAGAATAGATTTTGCAATACAATTAATAAATGCTTAAAAAGCTAGCATTTTTATTTCTATTTTTTCTAACAATATTTAGTAGTGCATTTATAATTCCCGAAATAGCAAAAGCAGACGAGGAAAAAATAAAAGAATTAGAAGGGAAGATAGGCAATCTAAAAGACCAGAGAGACGAAATCCAAAAAGAAATTGAAGCTTTGCAAAAAAAAGTTTCAGCAACTTCTGCTGAAGCAAATACCATAGATGCTAGAGTTGCGACACTAAGAGCAACAAAAGGGAAAATTGATAAAGATATTTCTTTAACTCAAAACCAAATTGAAAAAAGTAATTTAACTTTACAAAAATTAGATTTAGAAATTGAAGACAAAGAAATTAGTTTCAATAAAAATTCAGAAGCATTATCTGATGCATTAAGACAATTACACGCACTCGAATCAGAATCATTAATAGAAAACATATTAGGATATGACGATCTTTCAGAATTTTGGAATCAAATAGAATCATTAAGCAGCTTTCAAAATGAAATACAAAATAAATTGAATTCTTTGAAAGAAATAAATTCTGAATTAAAAGAAAAATACTCTGAAGAAAGTGAAGAGAAAAAAGAATTAGAATCTAGCAAAAAACTTTTATCTGGGCAAAAAGAATCTGTAGCAGCTACAGAAAGTGAACAAAAAAGATTACTCACAGCAAAACAGAATGAATTAAAAACTCAGCAACAACTTCTAGCAGAAAAAATTGAACAGAAGAAACAATTCGAAGCAGCGATGATAGAGTTCGAATCTCAAATTAAAACTTTAATTGATCCAGATAGTTTTCCAACAGCTGGTCGCGGAGTTTTGAGTTGGCCTTTAGACAGTATCAGAATCACTCAACAATTCGGTGGAACTCAATTTGCTAAAACAAACCCAGGTATTTATGGACGTCCATATCACAACGGTGTCGATTTTGGCACACCAATAGGCACAAAGGTAAAAGCGGTCCTAGATGGCACAATTCAAGCCACCGGCAACACAGATGCTTACCCAGGTTGTTATTCTTGGGGTAAATGGGTCCTTATAAAGCACAATAATGGCCTTACAAGCCTTTATGCTCATTTATCGAGCATTTTAGTTAATCCTGGCGATACTGTGGCTAGAGGCGACAATATAGCCCTTTCAGGCAACTCTGGAGTGTCTACTGGTCCACATCTTCATTTAACACTTTATGCATCACAAGGTGTTCAGGTTGTTAAGTTTAATGAATTCAAAGCAGGTGCCACAGGATGTTCAGCCACAGGCGCCACAACACCAGTAGCTTCTCAAGATTCATATCTTGATCCAATGCAGTACCTGCCTGAGCTTTAAAAGAAAAACCACCATATTATTCGGTGGGATTATTTAGCTTTTTTTCTGTCTGGCCATTTTAACAACTGCTTGCTGAATAGCCTGATTGAAGAAATCATCAAAAGAGAGATCTGGTCTTTCTTTTTGGTGTTTCTTTCTCAATACCTCTTTTTGTGCTTCAGTGATACAAATTTCAATTTTTTGCGATGTTAAGTTTGGTGCACTCATTTCAGATAAAAACTACACCGAAAATGACTTGATGTAAAGACATCCAGAATAAAGTATAATAATTATTATGAATAAAAATATTTTTCAAAAAATTAAAAACCAGGAGGGAAGTCAAAGAGGTTTTTTTAGAATCATAGGATTAATAATTATTGCTGCAATCATATTAGCTTTCTTAGGATACAATCCAATAACACTTTGGACACAATATGGTCTTCCGGCATTTCAATGGATTTGGAATATTTTTCTAGCAATAATTTCTTTTGCAATTGAAATTATCATGAAAGCCGTAAACATTTTTAAGACAGGCGACTACCCTATAAATTAATTTTTTAAATTTTTTTACACAAAACCCCTACTCTAAATTTTAGAAATAAAAATAGGGGAGCTGAGTGTAAAAAAATAAACTGATCCGACTCCCCTGATAAGTTTCAAATTTTGACTCAGAGCATCAACTCGATGCATACAAAGTATCGTCTTTTATTTTTTAAATTTAACCTAGGTCAATTTTAAGCTTCGAATTTTTGAAAAGAAGCTCAGGGAAGTTCGTATAAACAAAAAGACGATTGGTACCAATTTATTTATTTTTATTTTAATTGATTAATAGAGGAGTAAAGCATAATGAATTAAGGCTGGATTATTAAAGCCTTTGTTTGCTTTATTTATTATAATATATTATGTCGCAAAAGATATATTGTGCGACATAGTATATAGTTATCCACAGTTGGCTTTCTTCATACCAATAACACCACAAATCTATTTTCCCTACAAATTTGCCCATACTATATTTCTATTAATAAATTCTCCAACTTTTGTCATCAACTTTTCTACGCACTCCCTCAAATAATTTGTAAAAATAAAAATTGAAAAAAATAAATTTCTCAATAGGGCACTTCTCTCCCCTCCTGTTGGATATATTTTTTTGTAGGGCTTGATTTTTTTTAAATATATGTTTATATATTTACGAACCTGATTATTTCAGCTTGAGACAGATAACCCCTGTTCGATTAGGTTACTTCTGTTTATGAATTAATCAGCTGAGATCACACTCAGTTTTGTTATAATTTAAAAATCAAAAAAACAAGTGTTGGTTAGCAAGGTAGTATCTGACGAATCGAAATTCAGAGCGAATCAGAGAAACAACCAACTTTTAGCAACATAAGACCTTGTAGGGTTTCGACCCGGCCTCTCGTGATGTGATAACGGAGGCTTTTTTATTTAAATAAAAACTCAAACAAAAAACGCCCGCAAATTAATGCGGGCGTTTTTTGTTTTTTACTTAAGCGCAACTTCTCGGTGTTTACCCCAACAAGCACTTGAGTAGTTCCATGGTTTTGTACCTTGTGTATCGTATAGATACCTTCCGTACGCCATGTTACCTTCTAGTGTGTAAAGATTTAGACCAAGCTTCTGTGCAGTATCAAGGTGATATTTCTCATTAATCTGCATAACGCCGACGTCCTGAGCATTTTCTACACCTCTCAACACTTCTCCGTTAGTACCGAATTGGCGATAACGAGACTCACAGAAAGCAATTTCAGCTAAAATTGGAGTATCAGTGAAATATGCTTTAACTTGTGCTTCTGTGTTTGATATAAGTGCAGCTTCTGAAATATCTTTCGATTTCTCAGAAACTACAACTTCTTCAATCGGAGCGGCTGCCTGAACTGTGGCAACTGGTGTTTGTGGGATCAAAGAATCACCCACTGTTACTGTTGCTACAAACATAGCCAACCCCATTGCAAGATTTATTATAGATCGTATGTTAAGGACAATCTGCGTATGCAACCATCTTCCTCGAACGCAGGCTTCAGGTGATCTTTTTGTTAAAAGGCCTGAAACTAAAAAGCTCAGCTATATCTAACTGAGACCTAATCATCCTAGCAGATTGAAGTCAAAAAGTCAACCACCTTTCCACAACTCTCAATATATAAAATGGCTTAACAAAGCCATATTTTTACATACCAGGGCAATTCTGAGCAGGTTTATAGCCCTTTTTTAAGGCTTCGTCCAAAGTGCCAAAATAGCGCCTATTTTCAGGCTTTATTCGATTTACCCCAGAACACCAAATATAGTACACACGAGTGCCAGTCTTTGAAGCCACTAAATTTCCAGTATGAGTCTCAACCTCAATTTCTTCACCTTTTTCTACCTCACAAATGGCCTTTTTTGGCTCAAAAATCATCACCTTTGGGTGTGTTTTATCCATACCGGCAATATAACCAAACGAATATAAATTGAAAAACACAGCCAAAACAATAGTACTGTTTAGAAGCCTTATCCCCTTGCCTTCTTTCAAGAAATGCGTTAATCTCATATGCACTTATCTAAACATATAAAAGATAAAGAAACTTTAAAGAAAAACTAAAATATTATGTCAACAGTTAAAGCCGCGGGTACAGCTAAAAACCTCAGAGACTCAAATCCACAATATCTTGGAACTAAACTTTACGCTGGTGAAAAAGTAAAGACTGGAATGGTTATTGTACGTCAAAGAGGTACAAAGATTCTTCCTGGAAAAAATGTTGGAGTTGGAAAAGACCACACTCTTTTTGCTCTTACAGATGGAAAAATCGTTTTCACAGAAAAGCGAAAGAAACGTTTTGACGGATCAGTTAAAAAACTATCTGTTGTTAATGTTGAGTAAGAAAGTAGATTTTTCTCCAAAAGCCTCTAATTGAATTTTATATTCACCAACACTCTTGATTGGTTCAAAGTCTAATATCCAATTTTGATTAATATCAAAAGCAAATTGTTTTTTGATTGCTTCTAAAATTTCCTTAACTTGAACCTTTGAAAAAAGATGACCCTTTTCATTTGCTTTTTCATTTAAGGTCACAGTCTGACCATGCAAAGACTTCATCATCTCTACCGCTTTTAATTTCTTTTCTTCTTCATGCTTTTTATTGGACTCTTTTTTATTTGATACATTTGCGATATCAGTTGGAGTAGCAGGACGAGCCAGCTTTCTTGGTATAAGCATATTGAATGCATATCCTTGATTTACATCAATAATATCATCCTTACGTCCCACTTTTGGAACATCTTTAAGTAATATAATTTTCATATTTATAACCTATCGCTTTTTCAAAAGAATTTCAACTGCTTCTTCTAATTGAGTATCAATCTTATTTTTTGTGTCCTCGTCATCCTGCTCTACTTTAATATCTGGTTCTAGACCTGATTCTGAAATTGAAACACCGTTTGGAGTAAGCCATCTAGCTATAGTAACCTTCAATGATGTATCTGCTGAAATTGGTATTAATTCTTGAACTGAACCTTTTCCAAAAGTCTTTTCACCAACAATTTTTGCTACACCATGCTCTTTTAATGCACCAGCCACAATCTCAGAAGCACTTGCAGATCCCCCATCAACCAAAACCACCATATTCAAATTTTGATTAAAGATATTGTATCCTTTGCTTCTAAAGATTTTTTCTTCACCATTTTTTCCAAAATCTTCTTGAACAATTATCTTTCCAGTAGGAAGAAACCAACTTGAAATATCTACAGCAGCATCTAAATATCCACCAGGATTACCACGCATATCTAAAATCAATTTATCTGATTTTGACAACACAAATTCTCGCAAAGCTTTTCTAAAATCATTTTCAACTCCGGCAGAAAAATTGAATAATGAAATAACAAAAATTCCATCTCTTCTATTTTCATAATCTAATGTTGGTATACGGATATTTTCTCTTACAACCTTTATCACTCTTGGCTCACTATCCCCTTCTCTAGCAATTGTAAGTTCAACTGTAGTACCTTTTTCGCCACGAATTAAAGACACAGCTTCATCAACAGACATTTCTGAAGTTATTTTTTCATCAATCTTTAAAACAATATCACCAGCTTCAATGCCAGCTTTATCAGCAGGAGTATCTTTTAATGGAGATATAACAACAATCAATCCTTCTTTTTTACCGATTTCCATTCCAACACCAGAAAAATTACCGCTTATACTTTCAGCAAAATCTTTGTTGTCTTCAGGAGGCAAAAATCTAGTATAAGGATCACCAAGTGCGTCTACCATACCAACTATTGCGCCATAAATTTTTTCTTCATTTGAAATTGATTCTGATGTTGTTGCTGCAACATATTTTTCATCAATCAAAGACCATACCTTCCAAAAATCATCTAATTCAGCAGGGGCTTGTGCATTCAACTGGTTTTTAGAATTTCTACTACTTTCATTTCCAATATAAAAACCCACACCAAAAATTCCGATAACTAAAACGATTGATAATGTAGCGAAAAATAAATTTTTAGAAATTTGTTGTAACTGTTGTCTCATAAAGTACAATTAGTATCGCAAAACTATTAGTGGCAGTCAAACAAAATATGCTAAAATATTTTCATGCGAAAAGATTCAGTTTATAAAGATGTAACATGGATTGATTTAGAAAATCCTACAAGCACCGAAGCCAGAAAATTAATTGAGGAGTTTTCTATAACACCAGAAGTAGCTAATGAGCTTCTTTCCCCTACTGTAAGACCTCGTGTTGATATAAATAATAAATTTTTATATTTAATATTACATTTTCCAATATCTTATTCTCCAAATGCCTCAGACGCTGAAACCAAAAAAACTCAAGAGATTGATTTTGTTATTGGGAAAAATTTCATAATCACGACTCACTATGACAGTATTGATGCCTTACACGATTTTTCAAAAGTTTTTGAAGTGCAATCAATTTTAGATAAAAGTGATTTGGGAAATCATGGGGGTTTTGTATTCTTTTATATGATTCAACATTTTTACAAACAGATGCTAAATCGAATTGAAAAAATTAGAGATCTAACCAACGATATTGAGCAAAAAATATTCCACGGACAAGAAAGACAAATGGTTATAGAAATTTCTAAATTAAATAGAGTGATTTTAACTTTTAAAGAATCCTTGGCTACTCATAAAGAAGTTCTGGAATCATTTCAAATAATTGGGCAAAAGTTTTTTGGGGAAGATTTTAAGTATCATTTACATACAATTGTAAGTGAATACTACAAAGTCTCTACTAATTTATAAATTGTAAAATAATATTTTGTATAATTAAGCCATACACACGACTCTCTACTAACCACAAAACAAAACGAGATTACAAAAAATCTTACAGTTATGGCTTTTGTGGTTTTGCCACTATCTTTGGTTGCGACCGTCTTTGGAATGAATGCAGAAAATCTTCCCATCGTTGGCCAAGAAAATGATTTTATAAAAATTATTTTCATAATGATTACATTAACCTTAGCGATGTTTATATTTTTTAGATCTAAAAAATGGTTATAGATCCAAAATAACTTAAATTAAAAACCCAGACCTAAACCTAACCGTTTTTAATTTAAGTTATTTTGTTTATAATTAGAATGAATTAAAAACCCAGACCTAAACCTAACCGTTTTTAATTTGCAAATGCATGTTGCTAAATATTGAAGAATAAACAAAATGAGGATTTATTTTAAAAATACATTAGGAGGAGAAATTGAATTATTTGAGCCAATTAAAAATGGTGAGGTTTCAATGTATCACTGTGGCCCTACTGTTTATAGCAGAGCTCATATTGGTAATATGCGTGCTTATATTTTTGCAGATACTTTAAAAAGATTATTTCTATATCAAAATTATAAAGTAAAACAAGTTATCAATATTACCGATGTTGGACACCTTACAGACGATGGCGATGATGGTGAAGATAAAATTGAGAAGAAAGCGCGCGAAGCTTCGCTTCGCGCGCCAGACATCACTGATGAAATCACAAAAATATTATTTTCAGACCTAAAGCTTTTAAATATAAAAACAGAAGAAACAATTTTTACAAAAGCATCTGATCATATATAGGAACAAATTGAAATGATTCAAGTTTTAGAACAAAGAGGCCATACTTACAAAACCTCAGACGGCATTTATTTTGATACATCAACCTTCCCTGCTTATGGAGATTTAGGAAAAATAGACATCTCAAATTTAAAAGAAGGCGCGCGTATTGGTGTAAATGAAGAAAAAAGAAATCCAACCGATTTCGCTTTGTGGAAATTTTCAAAACCAGAAGACAACAGGCAGCAAGAATGGAATTCTCCTTGGGGTGTTGGATTTCCAGGATGGCATATTGAATGCTCTGCAATGTCTAAAAAATATTTAGGAGAGACTTTTGATATTCACACTGGAGGAATAGATCACATACCAGTTCATCACAATAATGAAATCGCTCAATCTGAAAGTGCTAATCAAAAAATGCAAGCCAATTTTTGGTTGCATTTCAATCACATTTTAATTAATGGAGAAAAGATATCTAAGTCATTAAAAAATGATATTTATTTGAGTGATTTATTAGAAAAAAATATTTCACCTATTGTTTACAGATACTGGCTATTAACTGCAGATTATAAAACTCAAATCAATTTTACATGGGAAGCACTTAAAGCTTCAAAGACTGCTTTTGAAAAATTAGCACTTTTAGTATCGCAATTTGAAAAAGGAGGAGAAATAAATTCTGAATATAAAGATAAATTTTTAAAGTTTATAAATGATGATTTAAATACAGCTAAATCAATTGCATTAATATGGGAATTAATTAAAGATAAAAATGTTTCGGAAAAAGATAAACGAGAAACTATTTTAGATTTCGATAAAGTTTTAGGTTTAAATTTAGAAGCTATTGCAAACTTGGCATCAAAAATGCAGATCAATATTCCAGATTCTGTACAAAAATTAATTGATGAAAGAGAAAGCGCCAGAAAATCTGGAGACTTTATAAAAGCTGATGCAATTCGTGAAATGATCACCGAAGAGGGTTACGAAGTCAAAGATACTCCAAAAGGGCCAGAAATAAAGCTTTTATAGCTCATTCTCATACACAAATTAAACACAGCTTATACACTTTCTAAAGAAAAAATGAATTTTCGGCTTGTGTTAAACTATGTCCTATGTCTACCAGAGACCCAATGAAAATACCTCCACAAGCAAACGAAAGCGAAAGAGCCGTGCTTGGTGCCGTGATGATTCGCCCTGAGGCGATGTATGAAATTTTAGATATTATTCGTCCGGAATCTTTTTATGCAGAAAGACACAGAAAGATTTATGACACTATGCTAGAGCTTCATACACAAGGAAAACCTATCGACATACTTTCTTTATCAAATCGTCTTAAAGAAAGAGGAATGCTTGAGCAAGTTGGCGGAAAATCTTATTTAGCTGAACTCACAGAACAAGTTCCCTCTTCTGCCAACGTTAAACACTATGCTGAAATAGTTCAGAAAAAAGCAATGATGCGTGGATTGATTCGCGCAGCAGAAGATATTTCTCAACTTGGTTATGATGAAATTAGAAATATTGATGAAATAATGGATGTCGCAGAAAAGAAAATTTTTGATGTAACAAACATCCCTTCTCTACATAGTTACACTGCAATTAAAGACAACCTAACAGAAACTTGGGAAAGAATTGAAAAACTAAGTGGCTCAGATGATTCTTTGAGAGGTGTGCCAACTGGCTTTGCAAGTTTGGATAATAAATTATCTGGTCTTCAACCATCTGATTTGATTATTTTAGCGGCAAGACCATCACAAGGAAAAACATCTTTGGCACTTGATATTGCTCGACGTGCAGCTGTTGATCATGGAGTCTCTGTTGGAATATTTTCTCTTGAAATGTCTACACAACAATTAATAGACAGAATGCTTGCCGCACAATCTCAAGTTGATTCATGGAAACTTCGCACCGGAAAAAAAATGGATAGTGATGATTTTAATAGAATTCGCGACGCTCTCGATACATTAGCAAAAGCACCTATCTTCATAGACGACGAAGCTGGAAAAAGTATTTTAGCCATGAGAGCTGTAGCCAGAAGATTAAAAAGTGAAAAAAATCTAGGATTGATTATTGTCGACTACCTCCAATTAGCAAGTCCTGCAAGCTCAAAAAATTCCGACAACATGGTGCAACAAGTGACAGAACTCTCACGTGGTATGAAAGCTATGGCAAGAGAGATGAATGTGCCTGTATTGTGTCTTTCTCAGCTTTCTCGTGCCGTTGAATCGCGCGGAGGCCGTCCTCGCCTATCAGACCTTCGTGACTCAGGTTCTATTGAACAAGATGCTGACGTGGTGATGTTTATTCATAATGACAGCAAATACAAAGAAGCTCACGAAAGAAACAACATCACTGAAATATTAATTGAAAAACACAGAAATGGTCCAACTGGTATGGTGGAATTATTCTTTGATAGTGACAAAACAAGTTTCAGAGAAATTGATAAATCAGACCACGGTAGTGGAATTGGTGCATTTTAAAAATGAATGACATTGAAAAATTAACAGAATATTTTAGAGAATTTCCAGGAATAGGTCCTCGACAAGCTAAAAGATTTGTTTATTTTTTGCTCAGAAAAAATGAACAGTATGTACGTGAATTGTCTGCTTTAATACCACAAGTAAGAAAGAATGTTAGTATTTGTGAAAATTGTTTTAAATATTTTACAAAAAATATAAATACTTCTAAGTGTGAAATCTGTAATCAAAACAGAGACAACTCTCAAATTTTAGTTGTTGCCAGAGATACAGATTTAGAATCTATTGAAAAGAGTGGTGCTTATAATGGATATTATTTTGTATTAGGAGGGCTATTACCTATCCTTGAAGATGATGTGCAAAAATTTATCAGATTTAAAGAATTGCTAAATCTAATTGATAAAAAAATTGTAAATGGATTAGAAGAAATAATTTTGGCTATGAATGCTAATCCTGATGGAGATAATACTGCTTATTTTTTGAAAAAAAATCTTTCAGATAAAAATATTAAGATAACTATTTTAGGACGAGGACTTTCTACCGGATCAGAACTAGAATATGCAGACAGTGAGACTATAAAAAATGCATTAATCAATAGAAAGTCTCAAGCTTGAAATTAGCCCTTAAATAAACTACTCTATAGTAGTATGAAAAATATTAATATAAAGGTTTTATTATTAGCGGTAGTATTTTCAGGTTTAGTGGCTTTTTCTGCCCCAGAACAAGCCCACGCTCAAAGTTTTAACTCAAACTCAGTTATTCAATTAAGTAACGGAACAGTTATCACAATTCAAGAATTGATTAACTTTCTAAAACTAATTGGAGCATATGACGGAAAGATAAATACAAGTACAGGTGATAAAAATCAAGCTTCTAAAGAAATTGATAAAGCAGAAGATGCAATTGAAGATTTAGAAGACACTATTGATGAAGCTGAAGATGAAAATGTAGACAACAATGACATAGATGACGCAGAGGACGAAAGAGATGACGCAGAAGATTTATTAGATGATGCAGAAGAATTCTATGATGACGGTAATTATTCTAAAGCAATTTCTAGAGCAAAAGATGCAAGAGAAACAGCTGAGGATGCCGAGGAAGATTTGGATGATTTAGTAGACGGTGACAATGATAACGACAATAATAACAGCGACGAAGATGATGCTGAAGATGCACTTGAAGACGCAGAAGACGCATTAGATGAGCTGCAAGATCTTATCGACGAAGCTGAAGATGAAGATGTAGATAATGACGACATCGACGAAGCTGAAGATGAATTAGATTACGCACAAGATCTATTAGATGATGCGGAAGACGCATTAGATGACAATGATTACGACTATGCGGAAGAATTAGCAGATGATGCTAAAGAAATTGCAGAGGACGCAATCGAAGAACTTGAAGATCAATTCTAATATTAGATAAATATACTAAAACAAAAATCCCGCCTTCGTGGCGGGATTTTTGTTTTCTTTAATTAAAGAGAAGTAATTTTGATTTTTACAAAAGGTTGTTTATGTCCAATCTTTTTGAAGTATCTAGTTTTAGCTTTGTACTTTACAACTTCTACTTTTGGAAGCTTTCCAATTTCAATCACTTCAGCTTCTACTCTTGCTCCACTTAAAAATGGTGTACCAATCTTTGTTTCTTCCCCACTGTCTTTTAATAAAACTTTGTCAAAAGTAACTTTATCTCCAACTTTGCTTTCTTCAGCAAATTTTTCAATTTTTACTTCATCACCAACAAAAACAAGGTATTGCTTTCCTCCTGTTTGAATAACAGCAAAATCCCCAGTTCTTTGTGGCTTTTTTACTACCTTTTTAACCTCTGTTGTGGCTTCTGTCATATAGTCCAATATTTTACATAATTATGGCTATATTGCAAGTTTAATCCTCCTCCGGCTTATCTAGCTTAGGTAATTCAAGCTCCATAGAAGCGCCTGTGATTTTCAGGATATCCTTATCAATCTTTCCAAACTCTTTATTTGATTGATTATAGTGATTCACAACAGTACCCAAAGTGTTTCCAAGCTTTGAATGATATTCCTCATATGATTTCAAATGCTTCTGTAATTCACTTACATACTTGATAATCTCCTGAGCAGATTCCTCAATTTTGAAAGCTTTAAAACCATAAAGCACAGATTGCAAATAAGCCGCGAAAGTTGTTGGCGAAACTATAATCACTTTTTTGTCGTTATAAGCATAATCAATCAAGCTTCTAGTGTTCACTTTCACAGAACCAACTTCATTTACCAACAAATCATAATAAATTCCTTCAGCTGGAATATACATGAATGCAAAAGGAAGAGTTCCTTCATTTGTGCGAATATATTTTGCAGTCTCATCAATTCTTTTCTTTAAATCATTTCGAAATTCTTTTTCCAAAACTTCTTTTTCAGAATCAGAAGTAGCATTTAAAATACGATTGTAATTATCCAAACTAAACTTCGCATCAACAGGAATAATTCCATCTTTAGTCATAATGATTGCATCTACAGCATCATTATTATTAAAACGATACTGCATTTTGTAATTTGTTGGCGCAAGAATATTGCTCAAAATTAGCTCCAAACTTGCCTCACCTAAATTCCCTCTTTGCTTTTGATGTTTTAAAACTTTTTCAAGATTTTGAAGTTGATCAGCAATTGTGAAAACTTGCTTTGAGGCCTCCATAGACTCAGTCATACCTTTTGAAACTTCTAGCAAACGGCGTGTCATTTGATCTCCCATATCACCCAAACGAGCATCCATAGTTCTGCTTGATTCATTGAGCTGTTGTAAGAGCATTTGAATACCAACTTCAGTTTTAGCCCCTTGCTCCACTGCCCCATTCTTACTCAATCCCTGATTTGAAAAAACTTTAAATAAAAATCCAGCCACAACTAATAACAAAACGACAACAATAACCAATAAAATAAGCAATAAAGTTTCCATGTCCGCCATTATATCAGTTAATAAAAATATGATAAAATGAGAACCTAACAAAAATAACATGTCACACATAGAAAAAATTAGAGAAGATTTAAAAAATGCGATGCGAGCAAAAGAAGCCGATAAATTAACAACTTTACGCGGTCTTTTAGCTGGATTTACAAATGAATTAGTA
>CAZIFF010000008.1:0-4172 GCA_964538345.1 uncultured Candidatus Saccharibacteria bacterium | reverse complement strand
AACTCCCCAATCAGAAATTACAGACGATATAGTGATGACAGTCTTGAAACGCCAAGCAAAACAAAGAAAAGACGCCATTGAGCAATTTGTGGCCGGTGGTCGCCCAGAGCTTGCAGAAAATGAAGCTAATGAACTTAAAATTATTGAAGCATACTTGCCTCAAATGATGTCCCAAGACGATATTCGTGTAGTTGCAGAAGCTAAAAAAGCAGAAATGAATGTGACTGATAAAAGTGGCATGGGACAACTTATCGGTGCAGTTATGAAAGAACTAAAAGATAAAGCCGATGGTGGTGATGTGAAAATAGTTGTTGAAAGTCTGTTTTAGTGGTTTAATATTTAGCAAATGGAAGTGCTCATTTCATATGCTGCAAAGCGAGTATTTGAGGAGTGGCAATCTACAGGAGAAAGTTTTTTGTTAATTCTAAATCGTCTACACAGTGGCAGATTTTCTGCCAAACAAAGATCTGTAATTTTGAAAATGGTTAGAAATCTTCGCCAATCTCAAAAAGACCAGATCGATGTGTGGACCCGAGACTTTTATGAAACAATTTACAGTGCCTGTAATTACCACATCGTAGGAGTGGACTAGTTCCCTCCTTTTTCTTTTATAAAAAAATGTTCTAATATACAGATATGAAAATAAATCGTTTGGGTGCATTATTAATTTTATTAGTTATCATTGGAGGAATTTCTAGTTTGTATTTTTTAAATAAAGATAAATATTCTGAAGAAGTTGAAGATGATTACTGGCAAGATGACTATCAATTTTATTCTTCTGATAGTTCATATGATCAATATTCGGGATACATAGAAACTGAATATGAAGAAAGAATAGACAGCGTTGATATTTATCAAAATGGGGTTCCTGGAGTTTACACCATATTTACCAAACAAGATTTTGAAGTAGAAAAAAATACTGGGAAGATTATTATCTATTACGCAGGTCCAGAACTTAAAGAATATTCAGATTACTCTTTCTACCAACTAGAGAAAAGAGTTGAAGGTAATACTGTGATACAAAAAATTCAACATGTCCGAACAGGAGATATTTATAATGTTCCATTATTTGAATTCTGGATTTTAGGAGACTCTGTAACACCAAAAAATACTATCTCTGCTCTTATCACAACTCCAAATGAGGAAATCAGGAATTCTGGTGCGTGTTCTGTGGTTGGAGAAGAATTTTATGAATCTGACGATCATTATCAAGAACCAACTTTAACTGATATACAAAATTATCATATAGAATTTAATTTTGATAAATTAAATTCTGAATTAGTAAATAAATTACAAAACAAATCTATAAAAGACATTTGCGGTAAATACACATCTCTTGGATACGCAAAAATGTTTACTGCAAAAAACGGTATTTTACTATTCTTCCCTGAACACTCAAATTGGAGTGCTTATAATATTGGTGGTTTTATAAGCAAATAGAAACCGCCCTACAAATATTTGCTCAAATACGATATATTCGGTATCGTATTTGAGTTATGGCCCTATCGTCTAACGGTTAGGACGCCGGCTTTTCAAGCCGTTAATCCGGGTTCGATTCCCGGTAGGGTCACAATTTTTAAGGAGCGCAGCGACTATAAAAATGTGATGTCGATGCACCCAGTCTTTTTCGAGCGTAGCGAAGTAAAAGACACTGGTGCAGGCGACGCACAATATAATCATTTAAAAAAAATTAATACCCTCACCTTAAAGTGATGATATAATTCATAAATATAATTTAAATTAATTTATTTATGAAAAACAAAATCTTTATTACAATAATTGTATTATTAGTTGCTGGTTTGATTGTTTTTGCAATTTCAAAAAACGAAAACCCTGAAATAATTCCAGCTAAAACTGATTCAACTATTCAAACAGTTCAAGAAAAAGTAGCGACAACAACAACCTCTTCTGAAAAAAAATCTTCCATAACAACTCCACAGAAATCAACTTCTGTTACAGCACCGATTATTACACCTAAACCAGAAACAACAGTTGAGGTTAAAGTCCAAGAAGAAGTACCAACAGAAAATACTTTCACCATACAAGAAGTCTCTCAACACTCAACAGAAGCAGATTGTTATTCTGCAATAGACGGAGTTGTTTATGATTTGACAGCTTGGATCAATAAACACCCCGGTGGAGATAGAAATATTTTAAGAATATGTGGAATTGATGGTTCAAAAGCATACAATAGCGAACACTCTGGAGAGAAAAAAGCTGACAACAGCTTAGCAGGATTTGAAGTTGGTATTTTAAAGAACTAATATGAAAAAATTTTTAAATAGAACAAATATATTATTTTGGATTAGCAAAATTATACTTGTCGGTGTATTTCTGTATTTCGGAATTGAAAGTATTTTTGATCCAAATATATATGGTAACTTAGTACCAGAATTTGTTACAAAATTTATTTCTCCTGAAATTGCGGTAATTATTCACGGAGGAGTTGAAGTTGTTTGTGCCCTATTAATCCTATTTGGTTTAGGAAGTTTTCTACCATACATCATATTGTTGATTTCATTTTTGGGAGTTTTGATTTCTGTATCTGGAACAACTTTAATTCGCGATATAGGTATCCTTGCTGGAATTATACTTTTGGCTCATATACAGATTAAAAGAGAAAATTAAAAAAATAACCACCTTTTTATTTAGGTGATATATTTTTTTGAATCTCTTTCAAGCAATGATTGCATCAAGAAGTAAAAGGAGATACCCGTATGTGACTGAGGAAATCAAAAATAGAACGTCTCATTAATAAGTGGTTTTTATATAAAAGCAAAGCAAAAAGCTTTAGTATAGATAACAAGTTAAATTGACAAAATATAAAAAGTAGCGTATTTTCTTGCACGAAGCACCTTTAAATATCAACTAACTAGAAAAGGACTTTAGAAGTGAAAGAAAAAGAAGACAAATCTAATGAAAATCATGGTTGTTTTGTGCTATCTGCCATTGGAGCGCTCATACTCATTGGGTTAACCAAGCTGATAAGACCACAAACGATCCCCTTTGATTTTCTGCATTTTTGGAAAATCAATGGTTCGCTATTGGAAGCGATAAAATTATCCTGGATAATCTTCGCCTGGGGTATACTGATCAATGTTGTAGTTTTAGTTTTTTCTCAAAGAAAACCATCCTATAAAGATGACGCTGAGGTTAATTTGGGAATTGGTTTTCTTATCAGTATTTGGGCTGGAGTAATGGAGGAAATCTGCTTTCGTTGGCTATTGTTCTACGGAGTAATTGTCAGCCTTCAAATCGTAAATTGGATGTTTTTCGGATGCCTAGGTTTTGGAATAGCAGAATGGTTTTATTCATATTTTTTGATACCAATCGCCAATTTCACAACTCTTGGTTACCTTGAACCAATTCTAATCGACAAGTATGGTTGGGCGGTTGGAGCAGCTCTAATCAGTGTGAACGGTAGATTCAGAGATGCGCATGCTTATCAAGGAATTTTTGGAATTATAAATTCTTGGTTTCTTGGCATGTTCTTTTTCTACTTGATGTTCAACTACGGATTGATACCCGCCATCTTTGTGCACTTTCTGTACGATATGCTCATTTTTGCTACCCATTATGTCGATGCAATAATTACAAGGGTAAAAGCAATGACAAGAAAAAGAGCTTAACACAAACCACAAACGCTGTGGTTTTTTCTTTTTTAAAATTTCAATAATATTTGTTAATACTCTTAAAAATAATCATAGATATTTGATACAATATACTCATGGCAAAAGGCCGAGATGCGCGAAAAGAAAAAAAGAAACCAAAGAAAGTTAAGTAATTAATTTTATTGAGTTTTTAAAAGAAAAAACCGCTATTTCAAGCGGTCAGTGGTTTTTTAGCCAACTCCTCTTTTAGGATGTCGAAGAACTTCTCAAAAGCGGTCTGCAAGGGCTTGAGTTCCTTGATTTCTTTTTCAAGTCTCTTTTTCTCCGCAAGTAATTTAGAATCTTCGGGATTATCCATAAGGGATTTTTTAACCCCTTCCAACATTTTTTCCTTCGCAAGAATTGATGTTGCACGATATCTGTTTTTTTCGATTTGCAACAGAATAGCTTCCACTGCAACCTTCATTGGTATATCTTTTGCTTCCATTTGATATATAAAATTACACCAAAAGATAAATTAGTCAAGTTCACTCCCGACCTTATTCAAAACATCTTTTTGAA
>CAZIFF010000007.1:12728-31512 GCA_964538345.1 uncultured Candidatus Saccharibacteria bacterium | reverse complement strand
AATACGACCAAAAGAAGAAAATAAAGGTCCAAAAGGCCAAAGCGCACAATGTAGAGGTCAAAAGTATTCAAGTTAAGATTGGTACAGACGAAAACGACTTGAATATTAAAGCTAAAAAATCATCTGAATGGCTAAATGAAGGGCATCGAGTTAAAATTGAGCTCTTCCTACCTGGCAGAAGTCGGTTTTTAGAAGAAGCTTTCTTGACTGAAAGAATTGGGCGAATCTTAAAACTTATTACGGTCGAATACAAAATGGCAGAAGAGATTAAAAAAGTTCCAAAAGGACTAGCTCTGATAATAGAAAAAGCCAAAAAATAATTTCATGAAAACAAATAAATCATTTAAAAAAAGATTAAAATTGACTAAAAACGGCAAAATAGTTGCTAGAAGTAAAGGTCAAAACCATTACAACGCTAAAGAAAGCGGTAATACTACTATTTCAAAAAGACGAAAGAAAAACATTGAGATGTCTACAAAATCTCAAAGTCGATTTTTAGTAAACATTAGCACTAAATATTAATATCATGCCACGAGTAAAACGAGGAACAATTTCAGTAAAGCGCCGAAAAAATGTTTTGAAAAGAACAAAAGGTTTTAAGCATGGCCGAAAGTCAAAAGAGACACTAGCACGCACAGCTATTAGAAAAGCAGGTCAACACTCTTTCCAAGACCGAAGAAAGAAAAAGGGTGTATTTAGAGCTACATGGATTATTCGTATGAACGCCGCTCTTCGAGAAGAAGGACAAACATACAGCCAATTCATCAACAAACTAACTGTAAAGAACATCAAAGTTAACAGAAAGATGCTTTCTCAAATTGCTAGAGATTATCCAAAGAGTTTCAAGAGAGTACTAGATCAAGTTAAATAATAGATACCACAAAAACCCGCAAATAATTATTTTCGTCAACGGCTTCGGCCTCACGGCCTGCAGATGTTTCCGAAAATAATTATTTGCGGGTTTTTTGTTTATTTAATTTTTAACACAAAAGAAAAAGTCGCCAATATTTCAGACGACTATTTGCGTCTACGACGCAAATTTTTAAGATAATCCTGGACACGCTCATACAAGAGATCCAAGATATATGATCTAGATACAAATGGTCCTGGCATTTGTTTCCAACAATACCTCTAATCTTATTTAATGTCAATCACCTCCCCTAAATCTGGCACTTCGGCATCAACTTCAAGAAAGTCACGAATTTTTTGCACAAGATAAAAACCAGCCTTTGGCTCCCCCATTACAACAAAAACTTTCTTTAAACTTTCTGCAGAATTTTCTACAAACTCCAAAAGTCCATTTGAATCCTTGTGAGAAGAATACCCGCTAACAGTCAACACTTCCGCACGCACCGGGACATCCGTCTTTTCTATTGTCACTTGCTTTGCACCCTCTTGAATTCTGCGACCCAAACTCCCTGCCACCTGATAACCAATAAATAAAATTGCATTCTTAGGATCTGGCAAAAATCTTTTCTCATGAGCAGTGACTCGCCCACCTTCACTCATTCCAGAGCTTGCTACAATAATTTTTGCTCCTTCAGTCTTAACAATTCCATCAGACTCTTGCTTCCTCAAAGTTAAACTTAATTTTGGAAAATCAAAAATATCGTCTCCATTTTTTATTTCCTCTTGCACAGACTCTTTAAAAAGATGCGTATACCTTCCATAAACTTCTGTTAACTTTATTCCCAAAGGCGAATCAAAAAACACCGGCACACTAGATACTTTCCCATCTTCGATTAAATCATTCAGCTCTTTCAAAAAAACCTGCGTTTTCTCTAAAGAAAAAACTGGCACAATCAAAGTTCCGCCGCGTTTTGTCACTTTACGAATAATTTCAGCTAACTTATTTTTTCTTAAATCTCTCTCTTCGTGCACTCTGTCGCCATAAACACTTTCCATAATCAAATAATCAGCGTCTGTAATTTTTTCAGTATCACGAAGCAGCGGAGTTGGAGAATTACCTAAATCACCTGTAAAAACTATTTTCTTTTTATTTTCTAAACACACTGCTTCAACAATCGCAGAACCAAGAATATGCCCCGCATCTTTAAAATAAATTTCAAAATCTCCAAAAACTTTTTTTGTATGATAATCCAAAGTCTCCCACTTTTGAAAAGCACTATTAACATCTTCTATTGTGTACAAAATATTCTCATCCATCAGCCCAACTGCATCTTCCAACATAATTCTAGCCAAATCTTTAGTAGCAGGTGTAGAAATAATTTTTCCATTAAAACCATCTTTGATTAATTTCCCTATTCTTCCAATGTGATCAGTGTGAGCATGAGTCACAATTAAGAAATCTATTTCTGAAACATTGTATTTAAAATTTTCGAAATTGGGATTATTACCTTTGAAATATCCTTGTATCAAACCACAATCAATTAAGATTTTTGTCTGCTGACTTTCCAAAAGAAAATTCGCACCAGTCACACTACCAACTCCACCATAAAATCCAATCTTTATTCCTGTTCCCATATATATTTTTTGCTATAAATAAATGCCAAAAATGCTCCAATAGAATCCATCACCACGTCCAAGATAGTATCAAATTGATCTTCTAAAACATCAGTCCATCCAAGGAATATTTCCCATAATTCCCAACCCAAACCAACTGCCAAGACCCCACTTAAAGTTAGTATAAATAATACTTTTTTGTTATTTAGAAAAGCTACCCCTATAAAGTTTATTAAGATGCACAAAATTATAATTCCAATCAAAAAACCACCCAGAAAATGCATCACTATGTCAAACCAAGGTGTAGTCCAATAAAGAAACAGCTTTAGAGCCATATAATGCAGCCCAGCCACCAAGACAGAGAGCCAAAAAATCTCTTTAAGTAAGGGTTTATTGAAAAACATATGAAATATTGTAGCATGTAATACCTAGTTCTTTTTCCATTGACTTTTTTAAAAAAATATTATATAATTAAGAGGTAAATAAAGATTTATAAGAAAAACTTTTAATCACACATATGAAAAAATTATTAATACTATTATCAATATTCGCCCTAACATTAGTGTTTATTCCAGCTTCTAAATCAGAAGCTTATGTAGCTTGTCCAATGACTGCTGGTGCTGGTGAAATTGTGGTTGATTTTCCAAGTCGTGTGACACTATTCAGTAGTGCCCCACCACATACTTTCACTCACCCTATTGGAGATGTTTTACCTGCTGGTAAATACGAAGTTACATCTGTAACTTACGATGCCCACTCAGCTCACGGCGGACAAGGTCAAGCCACAGAAATCGTGAATTACACATTCAATATGTCAGATGGTACTTCAAAATCTACTACTAAATGGACTACTGATATTCCAGAAAGCGTAGACTACCAAACTGATAACATGGGTACTTATACTCTTGGAAGCAAAGTTGTATCAATATCTTCAATGCACGGTGCTATTGGTTTTCCAAACTACCAAAGCGTTATCCCTCTTTGTCTAAAATTTAAAAAGGTAGAAGACAATACTCCAAAATTACAAGCTTCATGTTCTGTAAATCCTTCTTCTGCAAAAGTAAATGAAAACGTAACTTGGGATGCAAATGCTTCAGGTGGAAATGGTTCATACACATATTCATGGTCAGGTGCAGATACTGATGGAAAAACAAGTGAAAATTTCACAAAAAGTTATTCTTCAACAGGAAATAAAACTGCAACTGTAACAATTAAATCAGGTGATCAAACTGCAACAGCCTCATGTTCAGCTGATATTACTTCTGTACCAAACCCAAGCCTACAAGTTTCATGTTCAGCTTCACCATCATCTGTACAAACAGGTCAAAACGTAACTTGGGATGCAAATGCTTCAGGTGGAAATGGTACATATAGCTATTCTTGGAACACTGGTCAAAATTCAGAAAACTTCACAACTTCATACAATACAAATGGTTCAAGAACACAAACAGTCACAGTAACTTCAGCTGGAAACACAGCATCAGCTTCATGTTCAGTTAATGTTACAGACACACCGTCTTCAGACCCTTCTGTATCATGTCGTGTTTCAGACACAAAAATAAACAAAGGCGACACTGTAAGATTTAGTGCAGATGCTTCAAATGGAAAATCTCCATATAACTATGATTGGGATTTAGACATTGATGGTGATGATCAATATGAAGATGTGAGATTTAATAACACAGGAAGCTACAGAGCTCGTGTAACAATCACAGATCAAAATGGAAAAACTTCACAATCTACTTGTCCTACAGTTGTTGTAGAAGACGAAAATGATAACGATGACGATGACAACGATCTAGAAATCTCATGTCGCGTATCAGATACTCGTATCGAAGAAGGTGATTCTGTAGAATACGAAGTAAGAATCAATGATGGTAAATCTCCATATGAAATTGATTGGAGAGGAGATATTTCAGGTGATGATAAAAAAGAAAAAGTACGATACAACAGATCAGGAACATATGAAGTATCAGTAAAAGTTGAAGATGCTAACGGAGACACAGATACAGCAAATTGTCCTGATGTGAAAGTTGAAGACGAAAATGATAACGATGACGATGACAACGATCGAGACATCAACGTAACAACAAGTACAAATCTTAATACACCAACAGGAAATCTTGCATCTATAAATTCAGTATTCCTATCACAAATTCCATATACAGGCCCAGGTGACGTAGCTAAAGTATTAGGTATCGTTGCAGTGGTTGCAGTATGGAGTGCGGTAGTAGCAATGAATTTTAGAAAGAAGAGAGCTTTAAAAACTGTTTCAAATAAAATTGCAGATTTTAAAGAGAAAAATAAATTAGCTTCTACAATTAAATAATTAAAGTCCGGTTATTTACGTCGGCATACAAAAAGCCCCGATTTGCGAGCATCCCGCAGGCCTCTGGCCGAGGACGCGAGCAAATCGGGGCTTTTTGTATGCCGGCGATATAGACCTAGTATTACCTAGGTGGGTGACCGCAGATGATACACCAAAGTGCATATCGATATAAATCTTCCCTTAAAAATTCAAATGTTAGAAATATATCGCCGGCTACTCCCTAATTCTATTCCTCTAATTTTGTTATGTCAAAATTGCATAATTTTATTTAGATTTTAGAAATTTTTCACAAGTTATTGACTTCTTTACACGATTTTTATAATGTTCATTAAACGTCCCGTCCCTTAAAACAAACAATCCAGCCATACAAAGAAATGTCAGCTACCTCAAAAGAAATTGATCGTTCTCTGATACCCAGAGTCCTCACCAGCAGCACTGTCCATGCTGTGAAAAATAATATCAACACTCAACTGCCCCTAGCAGAAGGTGTTGAATTTCTGTTTATCGTCATTGGCCGCGTAAAGGCCAATGAGTTCAATAAAAACTCTTTCGAAGTGAGAGTCTTTGCTAGGTTTCCGGCAGGAAGAACAGTAACAATCGTCGAAGAAAGGCTTTTCATTAGAGCTGACGATTGTGAAATTGATCCTCGTGTTGCTGATTGGTGCGTAACCAAAACTCAGCCACAACTCGAACTTCTGGCCAATTTCATCGGCCAATACCTCGGTATTGGGATCAGAAAAGCTGAAAATGACTGTATCGGATTCCGAGTGTTCGCAGACATACCACAGCACACTGGAGCTTCTCGGGATTTTGGAATCGAAATCACCAAACCAAAGCAAAATATCCACGGTCTCTTCACCCAACCCCACCCCGCCTAACCGCGGGTTTTTCTTTTTAAAGATAAACAATATAAATAATTTTCTGAAACATCTGCAGGCTGTAGGCCGAAGCCGTTGAGGAAAATTATTTATATTGTTTACTCCAAAATCCCATCTAGATTCACATCATACAAAATCTGCTCAGCCACCAATCTATAATTGATCAATTCTTCATCTTTAAACCAATGCTTTACTTCCCTTTCTGCTTCTTGAACATTACCAGATGCATGCACTAAATTTCGTACTGCACGATTATCTTCATCCGCAATTTGATAAGAATCCAAAACAAAATCTCCGCGGATTGTTCCAACATCAGATGAAAGTGGTTCTGTATTGCCAACAATCTTCCGCACAATCTTCACCGCATGAGCACCTTGCCACACCATCACCACAACCGGCCCAGAGGCTAAATATTTTTTCAACGCATCTAAAACTTTATGTGCGGCAATTAAAGGATCTTCGGATGGTGGAGTAAGTCCTTTTTCTTTCAAACCTTCAATAGATTTTTTTCCGACATTCATAAGCCACTCTGGCTCCAAAGTATAATGAGATTCAATAAAAGCTTCACTTGGCACAATCATTTTCAAACCCACAAGTTTCAATCCAGACCGCTCGATTCTCTTCACAATTTCCCCAATCAACCCTCTCTGCACCCCATCAGGCTTTATCACTACAAGTGTCCGTTCATGCTGAATTTTGTTTGTCATGAATGTATTGTAACAAAATTATTTTTATTGACATAAACCATATATTCATATATAGTAAAAAAAATTTCAAGTCAATCCAAGCACACTATAAACAAATAGAAGTACAAGCAATGAACAAAATTCTGGATCCTAACCGCATCGAAGCCATTTTCATGGACTGCATGTTTAAAGAAGGTGAAGACACCAGTGAACACATCCCAGCAGAAGGAATTGTTCACAATGTCGGCTTCCATCCTGGAAGATTAAAAAACCACCAGGAGGAAATTGAGAAAATGCTCGCTGAACTACCTGACGGATTCAATGAGACGCTCGGTGGTGGAATGTCATTCCTCAGCGCTAACGTAGACAAGCAAGGAAAAGAGTGGACGAGTCTACATTTACGAATGGAACAACTCTTTCAGCTGGGCATTGGTATCGGTAAGGTAGAGTGTCTTTTGTCACGTGAGTATTGGTATGTTCTCCCTGGCAGAATGCCATACTATGTCATTACCTAACTGTAAGGGCCCGCGACTGCGTCGCGGGCCCTTTCTTCTTTTTCTTTAAAAGAAAATTTAATAAAAAGTAATCTAAAAAATAAAAGTACATTTTGGTTTGCCTCCGCAATTTGCGTATGCAAATGAGGACGAGTGAAAATTTTCTGAAAATCGCGACCTGAGAAGCGTTTTCAGAAAATTTTCACGTGCAAACCAAAATGTACTTTTATTTTTTGAAATTATATCTTTGTTAAAATCTCCGGTGCCCCCTCAGTAATAACCACCGTATGCTCAAACTGCGCTGAAAGTGACCCATCAACAGTCTTGTATGTATACCCATCTTTAGCCAGCTTAATATTGGCACTACCCATAGAAAACATTGGCTCTATTGCAAGCACCATACCAGGCTCTAAAAGCTCTCCTGTGCCCTTTCTACCCTCATTTGGCACATAAGGGTCTTCATGCACAGAATAACCCACACCGTGCCCTGCAAGGCCTTTTACAACGCTCAGACCAGCGGCTTGGGCGCGCGCCGCTATAGCGCTCGAAATGTCGCCGATTTTGTTGCCGGCGCGCGCTTCCTTTATCCCAGTCATCAAAGCCTCTCTTGTAACATCCAATAACTTTTGCACCTCTTTATCTACTTTCCCCACAACATAAGTAATCGCATGATCTGTAAAAAGACCATCATGCACCAACCCTGCATCTAAAGTCACCACATCTCCCTCTTTCAAAATTTTTGGATCCTCATTTGGAATACCGTGCACAATTTCATCATTCAAAGAAATACAAAGCGCAGCTGGAAAAGGTCTTGCAGCACCATGAGGACGATAGTTTAAAAATGAAGGTCTATCACCCATTTCATTTATCAGATTGTGTGCAAAATCATTTAGAGTTTCAGTCGATACACCAGGCGCAATCAATTTAGAAGTTTCAAAAACAACTTTAGCTAAACGTTTCCCGCCTTCGCGTAATTTATCAATATCTTCTTTTGTTTTAATAGTTATCATTAGAATTAGAAAAATCTACTTTAATTCTACAACCTAAATCAAATAACTTAAAATTAGTATTCACGTAGTGAAAGTTGAGCTTCAACTTTCTTAATCAAATCGATGATTACAGAAACAGCAATCAGAAGAGATGTTCCTCCGATAGTAATAGAGCTAATTCCAGAGATAGCTTGCACTATCACAGGGATCACAGCAATTGCTCCTAAGAACAAAGCTCCAACTAAAGTAATTCTAGAAATTGTATTTCCAATATGTTTTGCTGTTGATTCTCCAGGACGAACTCCTAAAATAAATGCTCCTGATTTTTGCAAATTCTTTGCCATTGCATCTGGATCGAAAGTAACTGCTGTGTAGAAGTATGTAAACAAGAACACTAGAACAAAGTATGTAATACCATAAGCCCATTGATTTGCTGTGAAAGCTGAGATGGCTCGAAGCACTGTTTGCAAAGTAGCATTATCAACAAAACTCAAGAAGCTAACCAACATTTGTGGAAGAAGTAAAATTGATAGAGCGAAAATAATTGGAATAACTCCAGCTTGGTTTAGACGAAGTGGAATATAAGTAGATGCACCACCGATAGCTGTTTTCCCTCCATGTGATTGTTTTGCGTATGTCACAGGAACTGGTCTTTCTGCTTCAGAGATAAATACCACTCCAATAATAATCAATACTGCTGTAACTAAGAATGCGATATATGTAGGTATTTGGTCAGGACTGTATGTAAATAAAATTTGTTGAATTGCATTTGGAAGCCCAGCAACGATACCTGCAAAAATAATCAATGATGTTCCGTTTCCGATACCAAATTCTGACATTAATTCTCCAATCCACATTAGAAGCACAGAACCAGCTGTGATTACAACCAAATGAGACACCAAAGCAAGTGTTGTTAAATCAGGAAGAATTCCTTGGCTTTCTAGAAGGAAAATAAAACCTAAACCTTGGATTACAGCTAGTGGAACTGTAAGTAATCTTGAGTATTGAGAAAATCTTTTTCTTCCTGCTTCACCTTCTTCATGATACAAAGCCTTTAATTTCTCTGACATCATTGTCAAAAGTTGCATGATGATTGAAGCGGTAATATAAGGTCCTACTCCAAGCATCACGATAGAAAGCCCAGAAAGTCCTCCACCAGAGAAAATATTCAAAAGTCCTAAGAATTGATTTCCTGAGAAAAATTGTTGCAAAGCATTATTATCAACTCCTGGTACAGGAATAGCAGCTAGCATTCTAAATACTAGCAATGCTCCCAACATGAAAAGAACGCGATTACGAATCTTCGCATCCTTAGCGATCATTTTTAACTTACGGAAAAATTCTGAAAACATTTTATTTTATTGTACTTCCTGCTGTTTCAAGCTTTTGCTTTGCAGTAGCAGAGAAAAGACATCCTTCTATTGTAAACTTTTTAGAAATTTCGCCAACTGACAAAATCTTTACAGCTGGTAATTTACCATCAACTTTTTTAATCAAATTAGCGTTAAGTAGAGATTCTTTATTGATTACAGCACCATTATCAAATACTGCTTCTAGTTGTCTGATGTTTACAGCTTGTGCAACACCTTGTCGGCTAGTGTTGATATTCTTTCCGCGACCACGCATCTTTGGAAACTTCTTGATAGTGTCTCTCATTTCAGGACGAATACCGTGCCCACCGTGAGCTCTTTGTCCTTTTGTACCACGTCCAGATGTTTTTCCTTTTGCACCTCCACGTCCAACAAGCTTCTTCATCTTTCTTGGTGTCTTTCTTTTTAGAGAGTTTAATTGCATGTTATTTATTTAATTAAATTTAGATGTTGAAAGTTTTTTAAATGCAGCTAATGTTGCGTGTGCAATGTTTAGTTTGTTTTTGCTACCAGAACGAACTTTACCAACAATGTCTTTTAATCCACCTAATTCTACTAGGTCTCTTACAGCAGATCCTGCTACGATTCCACGTCCTAGAGATGGCTTGATAGAAACAACAGCACTTGAGTACTTTGATTCTACTTCGTGCGGAATAGACATTGTCTTTGTAGTTTTGATTTCAACTAAGTTTTTCTTTGCGTTCTTAATTGCTTTATCAATAGCTAAAGATGTATCTCCTGCTTTTCCAATACCAACACCAACTTTACCCTTTCCGTTTCCAATAGCCATTACAACACTGAAGCTAAATCTTCTACCTCCTGAAGATACTCTAGTAACTCGACGAATAGAAAGCATTCTTTGATCAAATTCTGATTTTGGAGCACCGCCTTGTCTTCGTGTTGGACGACGATTCTTTTTGAAATCTCTTTTATTATCTGAAACAGCATCAGCAGCTACGCTTGGAGCTGTTGTTGGTTGTTCATCTTTTTGTAGTAATTCGTCTGTCATGGTTGTTTAATCTACACTACTATTATTAAAAAGTTAAGCCTCCCTTACGTGCGCCTTCGGCAAGCTCTGCTACAGCACCAGTATATCTAAACCCTCCTCTATCAAATACTGCTTCTTTTACACCTTTTTCTTGTGCTAATTTAGCAATAGATTCTCCAACTTTTTGTGCTTTTTCTAAAGGAGAACCAGCTTTAATTGCTTTTGAATCAGCTGAGGCGATTGTGTTGGCAGCTTGGTCATCGATCAATTGAGCATAAATAAACTTATTTGATTTAAATACAGCAAGTCTTGGACGTGAAGAAGTTCCTGAGATTTTTGCTCTGATTCTATTCTTTCTTGCTTCTCTTTTTGTAATAGTGTTTTTAGACATATAAGTATTTATTATGCGGCCTTCTTACCTTCCTTTCTTCGAACAACTTCATCACTGTATCTGATACCTTTACCTTTGTATGGTTCTGGCTTTTTCTTTGATCTAATCAAAGCTGCAAATTGACCAACTTTTTCTTTGCTTGCTCCAGAAATTGAAATTGAGTTCTTTTCTGTGGCGCAAGTGATTCCTTCTGGGATATTGATTATTACTGGATGTGAAAAACCAAGTGCCATTGAAAGTTGAGTTCCTTTCAATTCACATTTGTATCCAACTCCTTCAATCAAAAGCTTCTTTTGAAAATGTTCATTTACACCCTTTAACATGCTCTTTATTTCTGAAGAATATGTTCCCCATAATGATCTTGATTCGATTGATTCAGATGATGGCTCTACAGAAACAGCTCCTTCGTTTACAGAAATTTTTACAGCTGGTCTATATGCAAGGTGTAATTCTCCTTTTGGACCCTTTACAGTCACAAGACCATCAACAACAGATACTTCTGTCTTTTCTGGTATTTGTATTGGTCTTTTTCCTAATCGTGACATATAAATTTATTACCAAATTTCAAATAATGCTTCCCCACCAATCTTCTTTTTTCTTGCATCAAGATCTGTAAGGATTCCGGCAGGAGTAGAAAGAATAAGACGACCGTATCCGTTTTTAACAGGATGAATTTTATCTACACTCTTGTAAACTCTTTTTGATTGCTTTGAAACTCTTTTTACATCTGTAATAGCTGGCTTTCCTGAATCTTCATATTTCAAATCAATTTCAATTTCTTTTTTTACTTCTTTACCTTTGATTGAAAAGTCTGATACAAAACCTTCTCTTTTTAGAACTTCAAGAATAGATGAATTTAAATTTGAAAAAGGAGCACGAACAGAATCTAGTCCTCGCTCTTGCGCATTTTTCAAATTTACTATTAGGTTTGAAATTGAATCGATTACCATGATGATTTTTTAACTCCTGGAATAAGACCTTCGTTTGCACATTCTCTGAAACAGATTCTGCACATATCGAAATCTCTCATATATCCTCTTTTACGGCCACATTTAAAACATCGTCGTACTACTCGACTTTTGAATTTTGGTTTTCTAGTTGATCTTACGATTACTGATGTTTTTGCCATAAAATAAAACCGCTTGAAAAGCGTCCTCGTATACTAGCAGGGTCGCTTTTCTGTGTCAACAAGGCGGTCTTTGACACTTTAATTTGTTTTTAAAGGAAACCCAAGATGTCTTAAGAACGCCTCAGTTTCCTTTGGATTCTTTGATGTTGTAACGATTGTAATAGCTAAACCAAAGACATCTTTAATATCTTGGTCAGCTGTCTCAGGGAAAATTGTGTTTTCCTTGATACCCATTGTGTAATTACCCATTGCATCAACTTTTGAAGAAAGACCACGAAAGTCTCTTGTTCTTGGAAGTGTTACATTGATTAATTTATCCAAAAAACCAAACATTCTTGGACCTCTGATTGTAACTTGATAACCAGAAAGTTGACCTTCTCGCACTTTAAAAGTAGCGATTGATTTCTTTGCAGGTCTTTCAGATACTTTTTGTCCAGTAATGTCTGTAAGTCTTTTTGCAATTAGCTCCATCTTTTTAGTGTCAGCCTTTTGTTTTCCAACTCCAGATGACACTACAACTTTTAACAAGCGAGGAGCTTGCATGATGTTTTTATAACCAAATGTATCTTTTAGTTCTTTAAATGCTGTATTTTGCTTTTCTTTTACTGTTTGCATAATATTTTTATTTATAGCGTTTCACCACTTTTAGCAACACGAACTTTTTTATCTTTCACAATCTTGAAAGAAATTCTTGTTGGTTTTTTTGTCTTAGGATCAATCAAAGCAACATTTGAAATATTGATTGGCATAGAAACTTCTACAACTTGACCCTTTTTTCCAGTACGGCTGGCTTTGATTCTCTTCTTTGCAATATTTAAACCTTCAACTAAAACTTTTCCTTCTTTTGGAATCACGCGCAAAACCTTTGCAATTTTTCCATTGTCTTTACCTTTTAGAACTATTACATTGTCATTCTTTCTGATTTTCATAATATTTAAATTACCTCTGGCGCTAGAGAAATAACCTTTTGGTATCCAAGCTCTGAAAGCTCTCTTGGCACTGGACCGAATACACGGTTTGCAATTGGTTCTTTTTTATCTTTATCAATTAAAACAACTGAATTTTCATCAAATCTAATATATGATCCGTCTTTTCTTCTAAATGCTTTTGTTTGTCTTACAACAACAGCTCTCATGATGTCTTTCTTTTTTACAGACTTTCTTGGTTCTGCTTTTTGTACTGAAAGCACAATAATGTCCCCTATTTCAGCATATCGTTTTCTTGTAGCTCCAAGAACTCTAAAAACTCTACCAATTTTGGCACCTGAGTTATCTGCTATTGTAACTATTGAGCGTTCTTGAATCATATTATTATGCGTTATCTACTACGAATCTTTTATTTTTAGAAATTGGCTTTGATTCGCGGATAGTTACTTTGTCGCCAACTTTACATGTGTTTCCAGGATTGTGAACTTGGAATCTTTTATCAACAGTCATGAACTTTTGATATTTTGGATGTTTGAAATATCTAGAAACAGAAACAACTATTGTGTCTTTCATTTTATCTGAAACAACAACACCCTTTAAAACTTTTCCGTTTAATTCTGGTTTTGTTACTTCTGTATTCTTTTTTGATTTTCTTGAAAACATATTTTATCGGCCATTTAGCTCAGTTAAGATTTGTGCGATTTCTCGACGTGTCTTTCTTGCAAATCCAGTGTCTTTATTTTTAGCACCGGCAGCACCAAAACGCATCTTTTGAAGATCTTCACGCTTTTGGCGAAGTTCCTTCTCCAAATCAGCTACGGTTTTCTTTTCTAAAGCTTTAACAGTCATGGTGCATTACATTACTACATTTAGTCTCTGGCCACAACCTTTGTTTTCAAAGGAAGCTTTGTGCCCGCTTTTCTCAAAGCTTCTCTTGCGATCTCAACAGGCACACCATCAACTTCAAAAATAATTCGACCTGGATATACTTCAACTTCATATCCTTGAAGATCTCCTTTTCCTTTACCCATCTTTACCTCTGCAGGCTTCTTTGTGAAAGGTCTATCAGGGAAAATTCTAATCCAAGAACGACCAGTTTTACCTAAATGCTTTGACATCGCCTTACGAGCAGCTTCAATTTGATTTGATTTAACTCTTTCGTATGTAGTAGCCTTTAGACCAAATTCACCGAAAGCAACAGTGATACCACGAGTATCAGCTCTTAACATCTTTGTAGGATGCATTCTCTTTGTGTGCCATTTTCGATGCTTTACTTTCTTAGGAAATAACATGGTAGTAAAAATTATGATTCAAAAATATCACCTCTATAAATCCACACCTTCACTCCAAGATCTCCTTGTGAAATCTTTGCGCGAACTCGTGCGAAATCGATATCGGCTCTGAAAGTTTGAAGTGGAATTCTTCCCTTTCTTAATTCTTCTGTGCGGGCCATTTCAGCACCGTTTAGACGACCTGAGATTCGTAGACGAACTCCTTGAACATCTCTGTTGGCCATAACTTTATCAACTGTTTGTTTTAGAACTCTTCTGAAAGGCATTCTCTTTTCGATCATTTCTTTCATCATTAGACCAACCAATTGAGCATTTGATTCTGGAGAACGAACTTCTTCAACGTCGATTTTTAATTCAGCATTTGCGTCAAAAATATTTTTTCTTTTCATGAAAGATTCAATACTTTTTCGAAGCTTTACTGTGCCTTCACCTGATCTTCCGATAACTAGACCTGGTCTTGAAGTTTTAATAACGATTCTTAGAGTCTTTTCTCCTCTTTCAATTTCAACTTCAGCAACATACATGTCTGCCAATTCTTTTTTAACAAATTCACGAACAAGAATGTCCCCTTTCAAAAAGTCTCTGTATTTTTTATTATCACCAAACCAACGAGATTTCCATTCTCTGATTATTCCTAGTCTATGTGAATATGGGTGAACAATGTGTGTCATGTTATTTATTTTGAATCATTTTTAACTGCCTTCTTTTTTGCTACAGGCTTTTTTGCTGCTTTTGGCTTTTCTTCTGTAGTCGCAGGTGCGCTTGCAGATTTAATACCATCAACAATTAGAGTGATTTTACATGTTTTCTTTCTAATAGGAAAAGCTGAACCTCTTGCTCTTGGCATTGAACGCTTCATTGTAAAGCCTTGATCAACTTGGATAGACTTAATAACTAGACTATCTAAATCTAGATTGTAATTGTGCTTAGCGTTGGCTACGGCTGATTCTAGAAGCTTTTTAAGTGGTGCTGCGGCGCGCTTTGGTACAAAAGAAAGATTGATTAGCGCTTTGTTTACTTTATTACCACGAATAGTATCGGCTACAAGGCGAACTTTTCTAGCTGATTGTCTATAATTCTTTAAAATTGCCTTAACCATGTTGATTATTTCTTAGGTGCTGCAGTTGAAGCTTTAGCTGCTTTTGCGGCTGTGATTTCAGCTTGTTTTTTAGCTGCATCTTGTTCTTTTTGCATCTTACCTCCATGTCTTCGGAAAGTCTTTGTAGGTGCAAATTCACCAAGTCTGTGCCCCACCATTTCTTCTGTAACAAAAACATTGATGAAATCTTTACCATTGTGTACAGCGAATGTATATCCAACAAATTCTGGAGCTATTTGACTATCTCTCGCCCAAGTCTTAACAGCACCCGCTTCTGCCGGCTTTTTACCTTCAATTTTCTTGAAGAGTTTCTCGTATACGTATGGTCCTTTTTTCAGTGATCTTGTCATTTTTTATGAGGCCTAATCGGCGCAAAAACTAAAAGCCCTTGCGAGCTCGTGTGCCACATACTAGCATAAGCACCATATGAGTCAAGAGATTTACACCCTTTTAAACCCAAAATGGCATCTTTTTGTATAAAACACGGTTTTTCTTTATTTATAGATAGTTTTTAGGTATGCTAATCAAATCTATGATATACAAAAAATATACAAAAAAGGACTTTGCTTGGGTCAACCTAACACCAGAAGAAATCAAAGAAATCGAAAAAAAAGCTATTAATTCGGTAAAAGAACAAATAAAATCTATAAAATCCATAGATTCTAAAAAAAGGACATTCGAAAACACCTTTTATCCCTTTGAAAAATATTCAAACATTGAACTTCTAACCGGATCTTTGAGTATTTTAGAAAATGCTAGCACAGACAAAAAAGTTAGAGATATGGCTGAAAAAGTAAGCATTAACATCTCAAAAACTTTATTAAAAATCACTAGAGACAAAGAATTATATGAGTGTCTAAAAAAATATGATACAAAAAGTGAGAAGCTATCAGATTATGAAAAACTTTTTGTAGAAGATACTTTAAAATCTTTCAAGAAAATGGGTCTTGATTTACCAAAATCAAAACAAGACAGATTGGTAAAATTAAAAGAAGAAAATATAAAACTCACATCTCAATTTTCTAAAAACATAAGGCAATACAAAGACCATATTTTAGTGGATTTAGCAGATTTAAAAGAACTTCCTGAAACCTATATTAAAAACTTAGAAAAAGATAAGAGTGGCAAATATAAAATTGGATTGGATTATCCAGAGCTTGGCCCGTTTCTAAAGAAGTGTCCAAATGAAAAACTACGCGAAGAATTAAGTAAAAAATCTTTAAAGAAAGGTGGTTCAAAAAATATAGAAATACTAAAAAAATTAGCAGAGAATAAATTAGAGATTGCAAAAATTCTTGGATACAAAACTTTTGCTCACCTAGCAACTGAAGAAAGAATGGCAAAAAACCCTGAAAATATTCATATTTTCTTGGATGATTTAAAAACAAAAGTAGAAAAGAAATCTATATCTGACTTAGAAATAATCAGAGGCAGAAAACAAAAAGATTTTTCAAAAAAAGTTAATTTAAATACTTGGGACATTTCTTTTTATGTAGATAATTTGATGAAAGAAAATTTCAATATTGATAGCGAAAAATTAAGAGAATATTTTCCAATGAATCATGTCATTGGAAAAATGTTTGAACATTTCGAACACTTATTTGATATAAAATTCAAAAAATCTAATACGATTCCAAAATGGCACAAAGAAGTTGAATGGTATGAAGTAGAAGAAAATAATCAAATAATTGGCTATATCGCTATGGATTTATATCCACGAGATGGAAAGTTTAAACACATGGCCATGTTCCCTATTGTTTCTGGTGGCGAATTAGAATTCAGAGACAATACTTATAATCCTCCCGTATCAGCAATACTTTGTAACTTTGCAAAACCTTCAGGAAAAAATCCTTCATTAATATCTCTTGGAGAAGCAGATACTCTTTTTCATGAATTTGGACATTTGCTACACGGCACATTAGCTAAAGCAAAATTATCTTCACAATCAGGAATAAATGTCTCTTGGGACTTTGTTGAAACACCATCTCAGTTTGCAGAAATGTGGTTTAGAGAAAAAGAATTCTTAAATAAAATTGGAAAGCATTATAAAACAGGAGAAAAAATTCCAGAAGAAACTATTAACATGCTTTTAAAAGCAAATAATTTTCTAGAAGCATATTTCACAATGGGACAACTATTTTTCTCAAAATACGACTTAGCAATTCATGGTGTCACAAAAGTTCCAAAAGATATAAATGCTTTGTTCAAAAAGATGCATAAAGAATACAAAAACTTAGACTTACCAAGCGATTCTTTATTTCCTGCAGGATTTGGTCATTTGGCAGAATCATACAGTGCTGGATACTATTCTTATAAATGGTCAGAGGTTTATGCTTTTGATATTTTTTCAGAATTCAAAAAGAATGGAATTTTTGATAAAAAAACCGGACTAAAATACAAAAAAGAAATTTTGGAAGTTGGATCATCTCGAGATGAAATGGAATCACTAAAAAAATTCCTTGGACGAGCCCCAAACAACAAAGCCTTCTTAAAAAGTTTAGGGATTAAGTAAAGAAAAAATCAGGCGCTGGCCTGATTATTTATAAAATGTTCCGCTTGCTATCAAGCGTCCCCAATTTTCTTGTTTTTTGGGCTCTACGATGACTTCAGAACCCATCTTACAAAGTGGACACTCTTCTGGAGCCCAGCTGTTTGGGCTGTATGGAAGAACGGAAATAATTTTTTCAAGAGGAGGAATAAGTCCCCCTTTACCTACTGATAGGTAGATATTTCCACTCCTGTTCACAAGTGCCAAACGAACTGGCAAAACTGTTGCGCCTCTGGCAATAATTTGCTCAACACACATGTTGGAACTGTCTCCAGTGGTTATAGTGTCCTCAACCACCAAACACAAATCTCCTGGCTTGGGTGCATCAGCCTTCAAAAATACCATTCCTCCATCCGCTTTTTCTACGTAAGAGGATTTGATTAGCAATTGAAGCATGTAGGCCAAATGTCGGGCCACACCATCAGCAATTTTGATGGCGCCCATAGCCGGTCCGACCACCCATTTCAAATTTGAAAGATCATATCCGGAAAAGACTTGGTGTGCCAGATTTCCACACATTTGATCCAAAAGAATTGGATTCGACACGACCTTTCCTCCGTCAAAGAAGAAGTCTGAGTGTCTGCCAGAATGAAGTTCAACATGTGCCCCTTGTCCTGGATAATTCCACAGGGCCCCAGCTTCTCTGCATAGTTTTTCAAAAAGAACTTGTTGATGATTATTCATTTTTAAACTCCTAGCTGTTTATTGTTTTTGTTTTCTCAACGTTCCTCGCCATATTTACACACTTCTTCTAAAAAATAAAGTTTTATAAATAAACAAAAAATACACATTATTTTGCCTCCACAGCTTGCGGATGCAAGCGAGGACGAGGAGAAATTTTTTGAAAATCGCGACCTGAGAAGCGTTTTCAAAAAATTTCTCCGTGCAAAACTAATGTGTATTTTTTGTTTATTTATTTCTCTTTGTCTTTCTTCTAGAAACAATCATAGGATTTGAGTATTTCTTTGGTCGACGTGTCTTAACACCATAAGCAAGCTTACCTTGTCGTGTTTTTGGACCACGGCGAAGACCAATACCTTGTCGGCCTTCTCCACCTCCGTGTGGGTGATCTACGGCGTTCATGGCTGTACCACGCACTGTTGGACGAATACCTCGATGTCGGCTTCTACCTGCTTTTCCAGCATTACGAAGCTTATTCTCTGGGTTTGAAACTTCACCAATTGAAGCCCATGCTACTGATG
>CAZIFF010000007.1:0-12645 GCA_964538345.1 uncultured Candidatus Saccharibacteria bacterium | reverse complement strand
AGTAACTTTTGCATCAACGTCTTGAGCAATTACTTCAGCGTAGTTACCAGCAGAACGAACTAATCTAGCCCCTCCTTCGAGTTGAAGTTCGATATTGTATATAAATGTTCCAACAGGAATGTTTGAAAGTGGCATTCTGTTACCTTTTTGAACTTTTACATTTTCACCAACAACAAACTCATCTCCTACTTTCATTGATTGTGGAATAAGAACATATCGTCTTTCTCCATCCTTATACAATGCAACACCAATAAAACCAGATCTGTTTGGATCGTATTCTACTGATTCTATCTTTGCAGGAATATCATTTTTGTTATACACAAAATCAATATCTCTATATAGTCTTTTATTTCCACCACCTTTGTGAGGTGTCGTAATTCTACCAATGTTATTACGTCCCATTTTTCTCTTGAAACCTTTTGTTAGAGATTTATTTGGTTTTGAAGCAGTAAGAAAGTCTTTATACTTGATAGTAGACATATTACGGCGACTTGGTGATGTTGGTTTAAACTTTTTCATATTTTATACAAATTGAATTGTGTCTCCTTTTTTTAGATAAACGTACGCTTTCTTTCGTCCGACCTTGTAACCAGTTTTTACACCAGTTGCTTTTCGGCGTACCACTTTTTTAGCTGGAATCTTTGCAATGTTTACAGATACTGGAGTAACTTTGTAATTTTCAGCTATAGCTAATACAACATCATTTTTTGTTGCATCAGTATTTACTTCAAATACATAAGTACCCTTCTCTGCTTTAAGAGCAGCTTTCTCTGTGATTCTAGGATTTCTAATAACCCAAGTTAAATCTTTTTTTGTTGTAGTTGCTTTTGCCATATTATTTCATTCTTTCAGTCAAAGACTTGATGCTTACTTCTGGGTTCTCGATAAGAACGTATTTGTAAGTCATTAAATCTACTGGGTTAATATTGCGCACTTCATCTAACTTGAAATTACCGAAATTGTCAAAGCTTTTCTTTGCAACCTTATCATTTGCATCAGTTGCAACATAAGCTGTGTTTTTTCGCTTTGTAGCCAAATCATCACATCCACTTCCCTTTGCAATAGCTTTAATCATTTCTTTTGCAACTGAAGTTTTTGGTTCTTTGAAATCAATTGAATCTACAAACAAAACTTCTCCATCACGCATCTTTTGAGAAAGAATTGTGTAAAGTGCTTTTGTTTTCATTTTCTTATTGATCTTTCTATCAAAGTTCTTTTCGTTTCTAGGACCAAAAGTAATACCTCCACCAGTCCAAATAGGTGATCGGCTTGAACCGTGACGTGCTCGTCCTGTACCCTTTTGTCTCCAAGGCTTCTTACCTCCTCCTCTCACTTCGCTTCTGTCTTTTGTGTGAGCGATAGCTGTACGAGCTGATGAAAGCATACTTGTAACTACTTGATGTACCAAATCGGCATTCCAAGGCAATCCAAAAATATCCTCAGGTAATTTTACCTTTGACACTTCTTTTCCGCTTGTGCTGTAAATTTTGTGTTCCATATATTTTTAATTAACCTCGAATTTCAACAAGAGTTCCTCTTCTGCCGGCAATTGCGCCTCGTAAAAAGATTTCTCCAGTTTCTTTATTTATTTTAACGATTTTAACTTTTTTCAAAGTTACTCGATCGCTACCTGTTCGACCTCCCATTCTCTTTCCCTTTCGAACTCCTTGAACTCCACCGGCACCGATTGATCCTGGTGATCTTTCATTGTGTTTTTGTCCATGAGTTCTTGGACCTCCTGAGAAACCATGTCTTTTAACAACACCTTGAAAACCTTTACCTTTTGAAATAGAAGACGCAGCCACTTCTTGACCTTCTTCAAAAACTGAAACGTCTATCTTATCTCCTACTTTTACATCTTTTAATGTATCTTCAGAAGCAAGATTTTCTCTCATCACTTGAAATACACCTAAATCTTTTGTATGTCCAACTTGAGCCTTATTCTTTCGCTCTTTCTTTTGTTCACCAAAACCTACTTGAACGGCATCGTAACCATCATTCTCCAGAGTTTTGATTTGTGTTACAACAACTGGCCCAGCTTTTACAACTGTTACAGGTTGAACACGCCCATCGTCTCCGAAAATTTGTGTCATATTCTGCTTTTCTCCAAGAATGAATTTCATGTTGGTTATATCATCTTTACATCGACATTAACGCCAGATGGAAGTGATAGATTTGTTAGAGCTTCGATTACCTTAGCCTCAGGATTTAAAATGTCAATAAGTCGCTTATGAATTCGCATCTCGAACTGTTCTCGCGCGTCTTTGTAAACGAATGTAGAACGATTTACTGTGTATTTTTTAATCTCTGTTGGAAGAGGAATCGGACCACTAACTTCTGCACCAAATCTAAGTGCTGTATCAATAATCTGCTTAACTGATGAGTCAAGAATTTTATTTTCATAAGCACGAACTCTGATTCGAAGTCGTGTAGCTACTGATTCTGATTTAGATGAACTTTTTGCTGCTTTTTTTGTTGTCATATTGATTTTTATCTTAAAATCACCAGTGTTCGTTATGTTAAATAACTAGATATCCTGTTGTTTTAAAACTTAGATTGATTAAGCTACAACTTTTGTTACAACTCCAGCACCTACAGTTTTACCACCTTCTCGGATAGCAAATCTTTGTTGATCTTCTAGAGCAATAGGAGCTACAAGCTTTACTTTGAATGTTGTTGTGTCTCCTGGCATTACCATTTCTACACCTTCTTTCAATGTAACTTCACCTGTAACGTCTGTTGTTCTCATGTAGAATTGTGGCTTGTATCCTGTGAAGAAAGGAGTGTGTCTTCCACCTTCTTCTTTCTTTAGAACATAAACTTCAGCTTCAAATTCTGTGTGAGGTGTTACAGATCCTGGGATTGCAATAACTTGTCCTCGGTGAATATCTTCTTTTTTAGCACCTCGAAGTAGAATTCCGGCGTTGTCTCCAGCGATTCCTTCTTGTAGTTGCTTATTGAACATTTCAATTCCTGTAACAGTTGTCTTTGATGTAGGCTTTAGACCAACAATTTCAACATCTGCTCCAACTTTGATTTTTCCTCTTTCAATTCTACCTGTGCAAACAGTTCCTCGTCCTTCGATTGAGAAAATGTCTTCAATTGGCATAAGGAATGGCTTTTCGATGTCTCGAATTGGTTGTGGGATGTATGTATCCATAGCATCTACAAGTTCAAGTACTTTCTTAACCCAAGCGTCTTCTACTGAAGTTGCTTCAAGAGCCTTAAGAGCTGAGCCGCGGATTACAGGAGCATTTTTTCCATCAAATCCATGTACATCTAGAAGTTCTCGGATTTCTTCTTCAACAAGGTCGATCATTTCTGTGTCTTCCACCATGTCTGATTTGTTGATGAAAACGATAATCTTTGGAACACCAACTTGTTTTGCAAGAAGAACGTGCTCTCTTGTTTGAGGCATCATACCGTCTGTTGCTGCTACCACAAGAACTGCGCCGTCCATTTGAGCAGCACCTGTAATCATGTTTTTGATGTAGTCGGCGTGACCTGGGGCATCAATGTGAGCATAGTGACGAGCGTCAGATGAGTACTCATTGTGAGAAAGTGAGATTGTAATACCTCGAGCTTTTTCTTCTGGAGCCTTGTCAATTTGGTCAACTGACTTTTCTGTTACCTCTTTACCTGCAAGTTTTAATGAGTGTAATAAAGCCGCTGTAAGAGTAGTCTTTCCGTGGTCAACGTGACCAATTGTTCCTACGTTTACGTGTGGCTTTGAACGATCAAATTCTGCCATAATATTTAAAATAATTTAATTAAGTCACTCGCTATGGCAGTGGCGCGAGAACGTTGCACTACCAAAGTGAGCGACTATTTTTTAATAAAGCAACCCTTGCTCCTCTCGTTTTTGTGATTTTTCAGTAGTTTTAGCTACTTGACTACACAGAAAAAAAGCGCGAAATTGCGTAGAAACATACTATCAGAATGTTGGAGAGTGTCAAATGTATTTAAGCCTTGCTTATACATTTTCCGTCATAAAATCTTTGATTTGTCGGGCAAAGGTCATTTGAGGTGGGACCATTGGGTATTTGGCAATAAGTTGGAGGAAAATTCACGGAAAAATCACACAAAATATCTCCTGGCCAACAAGTTGGTGGAACAAGCTTATTTTCAGGGGTTTGGGATACTGACATAGTGTATTTTATAAAATCTAATTGTTCCCTTCTATCGCAGATTCTGTTTGAAAATACCCCTACTTTTGACTTAGTTCCGTCATCTAATATTTGATCTATATAAGAAACTGGCTTTGCAGCTGAAAGCTCGTTTATAGATTCACCTGAATCTAGTAGATTATCAGAGCTATCAAAAGCCTCTATAAATACCCCTATTGTTTGAAATGCATTTGTAAGATTAGTAAAACCGATTTTTATAGACTTTTTACCCTGATTTGAAGCCGTCAATTTTATAGTTTGACCACATTGAGTTAAATCTGACCTGTTAGTTTTTAGTGTTCCAGGAGAACATACTAGAGTTAGATTGTAGTATTCAATATCATTTTTAGGCATAACACTCATGTCATATTTAAAGTGCACAGTTCCTGATTGTTGGTCTTCGTAGATAGTAGAAGTTTTTAGTTTTAATTCTGATTTAGTTAAAATTTTGTTTTTTACTGTGCTTGAAACTGTGGTTGGAGTAGATGTAGGTTGTGATACTGCAGGGGCCGGCGCGGCTGCTGCGGTGGCACTCGCGGCCTGATTGCAAGAAACTTCCTGTATTTTGCTGCGCGTTATTGGACCCACCGCGCCGGCCCCAATCTGCCCACTTGATTTGATTAATCCTTTTGCAAGTTGAAAATCAGAAACCGCTTTTAAAGTAGCCTCCCCATAATACCCACTCAAACTTTCTGTTTTAGGAAAATGTCCAAGTTGTTGTAAAAATTTCTGCAAAGAAGCCACAACACTTCCCTTGTTTCCTTTAACTAAATTTTGATTCAAGATTAAACATTCAAAATCAGAATTCAAATCACTCTTCACCGCACTTCCAACATCTTGAGAATTAACTGCGCCCACAGCTTGTCTTGCTAAATCAGCATTCTCAGCAGAAATCAAACCAATTGAAATTAAAAATTCTATGTCTGCAGCAGAAATTGCATGTAAAGAATTTGCTCCAGATAAAAATATAACCAATATCATTACCGTAGCGAAAACTTTTTTAATTTTTTTTATAATTAGAATTTTCATAAATTAATTTGATGCAGTAGAAGAAGCAATCCAAATCAAAGCAATATCACTTGCAAAATCTCCATATAAATTATCCTCTTTACAAGAAATTCTTAAACCAAACATCGGATCACCATTTGAAGCCTCATAAGATGGGTTTGCTAAATAAACACTTGCTGAACCATCTTCAGGAACATCTTTTTCTCTTTCAGGAAAATCCCCACTCAAAACACATTCATCTGCATTTTCAGATTTCCACTTTACTTCTATATTTCTTGAAGACACCGCTACTGGTAAACTATTTCCGCCTCGCAAATATTCCCCATTCACTGCTTTTACATAAAGCGCTACAACAATAGGATCTTGACCACTCAAAGAATAATTAAAATCTGCTTTATATTCTTTTCCTAAATCATAATCTAAATCAACATCATAATCGTCGTCTAATTTGTAATTAAAATCTGCTTTATATCCAAAGTCTGCTTCGTAATCAAAATAAGCTTGAAATTCAGCACCGCCATCATAATCAAATTGAGGATCAAAATTTAAATCAACATCAAAGCCATTTAGCAAAGCATCCAAATCGTAGCCGAAGAAATCATTAGTACTACTTGCACTTCCGCTACTTAAAGTCCCTGTTACACCATCAACACAAGTCATTTGTTCAATCATCTTTCTTGTTGTTGGTCCAACTCTACCAATAGCTTCAATTCCCTTTTCTTTTTGAAATTTCTCTACAGCTTGTTTTGTCATTTCACCAAAATATCCAGTAGCTGTTTCAATATTTAAATATTTTTGATCTCGCAAAAAGTTTTGTAAAGCTGTCACAGCAGAACCACTCATTCCCATCACAATATCTGTCGACAACTTCACACAACTACCGCTTATTTTTCCGGCAGAAGAATTTGTTGAAGTGTTTGTAGTAGTAGTTGTTTTAACTACTGGGTCTGGTGTAGCAAGAGATCTAGCAATAGCCACTTTATCTGGCGGAATAAATCCCATTTGAATTAATCCCTCTACTTCAGATTTTGTTAAAGCAAAAACCGGCAATGAAAATAATGAGAATGAAAAAACTACAATCATCAAAAATACAAAAAACTTATTTTTATTCATACTCATTATTGTAATGCATAAAAACAAATTTCAAAATTGGTTTTAAAAGAAAAAACCACTTTCAACATATTAAAGTCGAAAGTGGTTCGATATAAACCAACTTTGCTCATTTCTGAACAATATTTGGTTTATGTGTAGTTGGTCGGACCACTTTATGACCTTTGTTTCCAGCACCTAATGCCATATATTGCCTCCTTTCTATTATTGAGTTTTTTTCCAGTTTTCAATTTCCTGATCGAGCAGTAGTTGAAACGGAGTCCCATCCTGCATCTGTATTGCAGGCTTAACTTTTCCATCGTAATGAGCTACAAACTCTACATTACGAAGAATTGTTTGTGGCCTATACGCGACATATCCACCATTTGGCAAATATGTCATCATACCCGGAAGTGTGTCGTCTTCAAACCAGTTAGTTTTAACTTTTAACTGCTTCAAAGCAACCATATCTTCCAGATTATAAACCTGAATCATCTTTGGAATTCCATCTACCAACAACTTCAAAGCTTCCATCCTCAAGCTGAAATCCGAAAAACATGCATTCTTTCTGGTGAATTCAACAGGAAGTGTTAAGTTCACAGACATAGGAACATCTGCTTTTTGGACTTCACTCTCAAATTCATCCCAACCAATCATTGTGATCGGAGAAATGCAACTTGCTATAAGAGGATCAAAGCCCATTTCCTTGAGTTTATAGATAGCATTCCACGCCGTCCGTGCAGAACCAGATTTGTTTCTTTGGATGTCGTGTTTCTCGTCATTTCCGTCAATGGAAACATTGAATTCAAACACTCGTCCAAAAAATTCCTTTGCATTGAAAATGGTATACCCATTATCAACAAAAGAAAGCCTGGGAATTACAGACCGAGTGTCTACTTCTTGCAAATATTCTCTGCAAAAACGCATCACTCGATGAGTAACAATCCTACCCGCACAAAACACATTGATATCGTGATCTAGTGCAAAATTAATGCACTCTGTCCAATCAGTTGTATCTGAACCAATGTTAAATTTCTCATGAGAAAAGTAACAGTGATCACACGCGAGGTTACAGTTTGGTTCTGGGGTTACTATGATTCGCCTTGGTGTCCACTTCTCTTCAAGTGCTCCACTCTTCCATTCTTGAATAATACTCATTGTTTTGTATTTTGAAGGTTCTTGATTTGCATATAGTTTTACCAATTTAGTTTTCTGTTGTTTTATTTTTAATTATTTCCCAATATTTGTTCATAAAAGACTTGTAGTATATGGATTTTTAAATAAGTCATATTGACGATATTATCGTCAATATATTATAGTAATGCTATGTTTGGTAAAAAGTTTTCAAGAATAGTTAATTTAAATAATTACGAAGAAAAGCTTCTTGAAATTCTCCAGTCCGGTGAGAAAACAGTTTCTGAAGTATCTAGAATCTCGAAAATACCTAGGACTTCCCTATACACAACAATAGACTCTCTATTAAAAAGAAATTTAATTCTAAAGAAAAAAGATAAAAATAAAACAATCCTCTCTACTGTCGATAAAAAATATATAGACTCAATTTTATTCACTGAGTCCACTATCTCGAAAAATCAGTTAGATAAAGAATTTTTAAGAATACCAGACTCAAAAATTTCATATGGGATATCTAGTTTAATAAAAACTTATGAAAAAATTACTAACCTAAAAAATCAAAGGGTTCATGTAATACAACCCACCTCTTCTATGCTTTCTTCTATTAGTAAAATAACTCCGGATAAATTAGTTGAATTGAATGAAAGAGTAAAAAAGAATCATATAATATTTGATGTGATTATCAACAAAAATTACATGAACAAGTATATGGATAAATATATAAATGAAAACAATTTCCAAATGACTCAAGAAAAACTTTTAAAAAGTTTGGAAAAAAGAATGGCTGACATGAGTATTATTGATAATACTTATTTTAATGTTAGTTCAGAAATATATTTTACAGATCAAGAGCTTTATATATTAAACTGGGAGGATGAAATTGCATTAGAAATTCACAACCAGGAAATTATACTACTAATAAAAGAATTGTTTATGTTTACAAAATCTTTATCTCTTAAAATTAACTACCACGAGCTGATCGAAAAACATCTTAGTAAAGTTTTTGAAATTTAAATAAAGTCTTTAAAATATCAGTAAATACAAAAACCCCCGAAAAATTATTCTTTGAGGAAACATCTGCAGGCCGAAGGCCGAAGCCGTTGACGAGAAGAATAATTTTTCGGGGGTTTTTGCTTTTAACTTTTACTTCAACTCAACTTTAGCTCCAGCTTCTTCAAGCTTCTTCTTAAGTTCTTCAGCTTCAGCCTTCTTAACACCACTCTTCAAATCTGAAGGAGCAGCATCAACAAGATCTTTAGCTTCTTTAAGTCCAAGTGCAAGTACTTCTTTTACAACTTTGATAACGGCGATTTTTTGTGCACCGGCATCTGCAAGTACAACTGTAAATGAATCTTGTTCTTCAGCGGCTGCACCACCTGCTGCAGGAGCAGCGGCTACAGCAACAGCTGAAACACCAAACTTCTTTTCAAGAACCTTAACAAGTTCGTTAAGTTCAAGAACACTCATTGATTCTACTTGTTCTACAAGAGAAGCAAATTTTGCAGGGACTTCAACTGATTCAGCAACAGGAGCAGAAGTTTCTTCTACTACCGGAGCATCGTTTTGAATATCTGTATCTGACATATTATTAATTATTAGTTAACTAAATTTATTAAGCTTTCTTGTCTGCGTAAGCTTTAACCACCATAGCAAATCCCTGAATTGGAGAATTGATAACATTAACAAACATACCTCGTAAAGTATGAAGTGAAGGAATTTGAGCAATTACTTCCATTTCTTTTCTAGAAAGGAATTTATTTTCAAATACTCCACCTACGATTCTAAAGTTGTCGCCAAGTGTTTTATGGAAGGCAAAAATCTCACGAGCAGGAGCAGTTGGATCTTCTGAATATGCTACAGCTAACTCACCGTCTAATTGAGGAAGTTCACCTTCGATACCAGCTTCACTAAATGCTTTTTTAACAAGAGTCTTTTTTGCTACAAAATACGCAACACCTGCTTCGCGAAGTTTCGCACGCATAGCTGACGTATCTGACACAGGAACTCCTCTAAAACTAACAAATACAGCAGATTCTTTTTTTGCTGCATCTTTAACTTTGTCTAGAATTTCTGTTTTCTTTTGTCGTGTGATTGCCATTTTATTGGATCTTTAAAAAAATAAACGACCTTTGTTTTGCAAGGCCTTAGAGAGAAATATTAGAGAAACACAGCTTATATTTTATTTTGCAAAATATTCGCTATGTTTTTCAGGTCTCGAGCGGTCTTATTTGAATGCCACTTGTCTCAGGCCCTACACAGAAGAGATTATATGATTTTTGGGTGTGTGTCAAATTTGACTTTTTCTATACAAAGTATATAATACCCATATAAATAAGAAAAAGACCCTTGATATGTACTGCATATCCGGGGGCTTTTTTATTTTATAGACAATTTAGGCCTTAATTCATTTAAAATAATAATAGGGACATTGGCCCTCTTTAATAGCAATGAAAGATAGTTTTTATTAGGAGCAATTATTGTCACTGGAATATTTCTATTTTTTAAAAATTCTACAACACAATAATAATCTCCATCTCCGGAAATTATTATGGCTTGATCTAGATTGTTCTCAAAGTAATCAATCAAAACAGCAAGAATTAATTCCCCATCAACATTGCCCTTTATTTTCCCATCCTTCCCCAATAAAGTAGGCCTGAAATTTAATTGATAACCATATGAATTCAATTTTTTATAAATATCCTGATTATCTGAAATAAAACCAATAAATAAAATCATGTTTTCTGTTCCAAACTTATTCTTAAGCCAATTAAAAAATCTTTTATAATCCAATTTCCAACCAGATTGTTCTATGCCAAATTTTAAATTAGATGCATCTATATAGATTTTAATCACCATCATCAAATAATACTTGGAAAGTATCTACTTTTAATTTAAAGTTTTAACAGTTTTTTAATAAATTTTTATTCTAAAATCATTTTTAATGAAAAAACAATATTTAATAGCAATTCACGGACCTTCTGGTTCTGGAAAAAGTACAGTGACTGATATTATTTAATTACTTGTTTTGTCTCTTGTTGCCAAGAGGTTGCCAAGAGATGGATCCCGAAGGACATTTGTAATTTCAATATACATCTTTAATGATATTGTGACAAATGATTGTTGAGTAAATTAATAATGATTGTGAAAAATAAAATAACTCGCTACGAGTACATTGCGGAGCCGTCCCAAACGGCGAGCAAAACGAAAAACAAAAAAAGATTCTCTTTGAGAATCTTTTTTTGTTTTATCGTGGGTACTCGTAGCGAGTTATTTTATTTACCTCGTTTCTTTTTGATTTCTTCAGCCACATTCGCTGGCACAACATCATAATGATGAAATTCCATTGTCGCAGAACCTCTACCAGCTGTCATAGATCGAAGTCGTGTTGTATATCCAAACATTTCTGAAAGTGGCACAAGCGCTTTAATAGCTTGAATTCCCATTCCTCTTTCTTCCATACCTTCGATTTGTCCACGCTTTGATGAAAGATCACCTGTAATATCTCCAGTGTTTTGATCTGGCACAACTACTTCAACTTTCATAATAGGTTCAAGCAAGGCAGCACGTGCTTTTGGTGCAGCTTCTTGGAAAGCGTAAAGTCCAGCAAGTTTGAAAGCAATTTCTGATGAGTCTACATCGTGATATGAACCATCGAAAAGTTCTGCTGAAATATCTACCATCTTGTATCCAGCAACAACTCCTCTTTCCATAGCTTCTTTAATACCTTTTTCTACAGCAGGAATAAATTCATTTGGCACAACACCTCCTTTAATATTGTTAACGAATTCAAATCCTTCTGATCGTTTGATATTTTTTGCAACCTTCGCATCTTCTTCAAGTTTTTCAAGTGGCTTAATCTTGATCTTAACGTGACCGTATTGACCCTTACCTCCTGATTGTTTGATGTATTTATATTCTGCTTCACCTTCTCCTAGAATTGTTTCTCTGTATGCTACTTGTGGTTGACCAACATTTGCTTCCACATTGAATTCTCTTTTCATACGATCAACAATAATTTCCAAGTGAAGTTCTCCCATACCTGAAATAATTGTTTCAGCTGTTTCTTCATCAGAAGTCACGCGGAAAGTTGGATCTTCTTCTGCAAGTTTTTTCAAAGCTATACCCATTCTTTCTTGGTCAGCTTTTGTTTTTGGTTCAATTCTCAAAGACACCACTGGCTCTGCAAAAACAATTCTGTGAAGTTCGATTTGATTTGATTCATCACAAAGAGTATCTGATGTGTGAGTATTTTTTAGACCCACAGCAGCCGCGATTTCTCCAGCATAAACTGTTTGCACTTCTTCTCTATCATTTGCATGCATTCGAAGAATTCGTCCTAGTCTTTCTTTATCTCCTGTTGTTGCATTGTATACATAAGAACCTGCTGAAACTGTTCCTGAGTAAACACGGAAATATGTAAGCTGTCCTACGTAAGGGTCAGTTTGCAATTTGAAAGCAAGTGCTGAAAACGGTTCTTCATCAGAAGCTTTTCGCACCATTTCTTCTCCAGTTTTTGGATTGATTCCTCCGATTGGTGGAATATCTGTTGGAGATGGAAGATAATCAACTACAGCATCCAAAACTAATTGCACACCAGTATTTTTCAAAGCAGAACCAGTAAACACAGGGATAACTGTTCTATCAATAACCGCTTTTCGCAAAATTCTTTTTAGTGTAGCTAAGTCTGGTTCATTTCCTTCAAGGAAAGCTGTCATTGCTTCTTCATCATTTTCAACAATCTTTTCTACAAGAATTGCTCGGTATTTTTCTGCATCAGCTTTTAATTCTGCTGGAATTTCTTCTTCTGTAATAACATTACCCATGTCTCCAGAAAATGTATAAGCTTTCATTTTCAAAAGATCGATAATTCCCTTTAGATCAGATTCTTCTCCCCATGGAAGTTGTGCACGCACAGCATTTTTTGAAAGTCTGTCTGTGATTGATTTAAATGATCTTTCAAAAGAAGCTCCTGTTCTGTCTAATTTATTTATAAAACAAATTCTTGGCACTCCATATTTATCAGCTTGTCTCCAAACTGTTTCTGATTGTGGCTCTACACCGGCTACTCCGTCAAAAACTACAACTCCACCATCTAGAACTTTTAGAGATCTTTCCACCTCTGCAGTGAAGTCTACGTGACCTGGAGTATCGATAATATTAAAACGATGTTTTAGAGAGTTATCTCCTTTTGCATATGTTGGCACCCAAAAAGCAGTAGTTGCGGCTGAAGTAATAGTAATACCTCTTT
>CAZIFF010000006.1:0-32332 GCA_964538345.1 uncultured Candidatus Saccharibacteria bacterium | reverse complement strand
GCCTGGTGGCAAATTAGATTTTGGAGAAAGTTTTGAAGAAGGTGCACAAAGAGAAGTTTTGGAAGAAACAGGTATCAATATTAATATCCAAGATTTGAAAGTAATTAGCCTGACTAATGACATAGTCCCTACTGCCCATTTTGTGACTATAGGCCTACTTTACGAGAAGTGTAATTCCGATGCGCAATTAATGGAACCAGATGAGATAACACAATGGAAATGGTTTGATTTAGAAAATCTTCCCGAACCACTTTTTGAACCAAGCAAAAAAATTATAAACAATTACAAAGATAAAACTTTCTATAAGTTCTGATATAATATTCTCATGGCAAAAACCCAAGATAGAAGAAAGTTAGATAATTAATTTTATTTGTTTTATAAAAAATAAACACCTTTTTATTTAGGTGATATATTTTTTCTACTTAATTTCCACACCCACCCGACTCAAAATATCTTTTTGAATCTCCTCTACACTTTTATTACCATCCACACGGTGAAAACAATACTTTGGATTGTTTTCATAATATTCAATCATTGGCTCTACCTCTGACATAAACCAAGATAATCTTTTTTTAATAGCTTCAGCATCATCATCTTTTCTATCTCTTTTCAAAAGTCTATCCACCAAAATATCTTCATCAACTTCAAGAGAAATAACATGAACAGTGTCATATTTAAAATAATCCAAAGCACTTTCTAAAATTGGAAGTTCATTTTTTCTGCGAGGTGAACCATCTAAAACAATATGCGCATCATCTTCTAATTCTTTGAAAAAAGCATCTGTCCAATTCCAAACAGAAAGAAACACAGGTAATAGCTCGCCATCATTTATAGTATCAACTACCCTTTTTGCCAAAAAAGAATCTTGGTCTTTTAAAGCTCTGAATCTATTACCAGTTTCAATGTGTACAACCTTTCTAGAATCTTTTGCTAATAAAAATTCTTTCAAAAGTTTTGCTTGTGTTCCCTTTCCAGAACCAGAAGCACCAAAAAATATAAAGGCTTGTTTGTTTTGCATAAGTCTATTTTAACTCATTTATAATCTTTTCCACAATTTCATCTGGCAAAATATGTGTTGTATCAATAATCAGATCATAGTGCTTAATATCTAAGTAATTCTCTATTTTATAGAAGTTTTTATATAAATTTGTATAAAGTTCTTCACGTGCAAGAGTCTCTTTTTTAGCTTCATCTAGGCCCAAATTCTGTCTTTGAGCAATTCTCCTAAATCTTTCAACATCTTCACAAAGCAAAAGTATTTTAAAAGCATCTGGAATCATATGCGCACAAAGCCGACCTTCCATCACAAATTTTTCATTTTCTTTTCCATATTTTCTTGTTCTTTCATCAACTTCTAAATCAACAATATAATCTTGTGAATTTTCTCCTTGAACAGCTTTTTGAAATTCTAATAAAGACTCATAACCTTTTTCTTTTGCTAATTCTCTAAAAAAGTTCCCAGCAGAGTTGTATTGAAATCCTAATTTTTCAGCAATCATTTTAGCTACAGTACCCTTGCCAGTCCCACTAAGTCCTCCAATTGTAATTTTTGTAGATTTCATATTATCTTTTTTCCCAAGCAGAATCTTGTCGCACCAATAATTCACTCTTCCTGCTTTCATCCAACATCAAATCTCCAACAACTTTTTCCAATCTAACCCCTTGTGATCCTTTCACTAAAATAATACTTCCTGATTTAATTTTTTCTGAAACAATCTTTGAAGCATCTTCATTATTTCTCATAACAAAAACATTATCTTGATTCATACCAGAAGAAATAGCACCCTCAGCAATACATTGAGCACGCACTCCAACTGTGATTAAGATATTAATTTTCAATCTTGCAATTTGTTCACCAATTTTTTTATGTTCAGAAGCAGAAAAATGCCCGATTTCCAACATATCTCCTAATACAGCAATCTTATTTGAATTAGTTTCAATCATCCCTAAAACATCCACTGCTTTTTGCATAGCAATTGGTGAAGCATTATAAGTATCATCAATAATAACCGATTGATTCTTCCCTAAAATAATATTCATTCTTCCTCGTGCTGGTTCATATTTTGAAAATGCATTAACCATATTTAGAAATGGAATATTTTGTGATAAACCAACAGCAATAGAAGCAGCCACTGGCAAAATATGTTGTATACCCAAAACACCCGGGAGCATCATTGGTACAGTACTTCCGTTATAAGATATTTTAAAAGTTGTACCTGTTGGAATTTTTATTCCATCTGTTTCTTCATAAGTGATACCTGCATTTGAAAAAGAAACTGTAGAATTTGGTTCACTGCCATATGTAAATACAACATGTTTAGTTTTATCTTTTTCAGCAAAAACCAATGGATCATCTGCATTCAAAATAACCACACCATCTTTTTTCATGTATTTAATTAGAGACAATTTTTCTTTTACAATCGCATCTGGTGAAGAAAAATATTCTACATGCACAGGTATATCAGGAAGTGCGGTGATAACTACAACATTTGGCTTTATCCAACTCGCAACTCTTGCAATATCACCCGGCCTATCAACACCAATTTCCAAAACCAACCATTCTGGATAATTTTTCTTAAAAATAACTACAGCACCAAGATAAATATTTTTTAACCAAAGCAATGGATCATTCCAAGCATTATCTAAACCTAAAATTGTTAGAGGTGTCCCTATTTCACTATTAAAACTTTTTTGATTTTTCCGGATCTTCACACTACCAGACAAAGCGGTAAATATTGCATCTTTAGTAGAAGTCTTTCCAACACTACCTGTAACAGCAATTATTTTTGGCTTAAAACGCCACAAAACAATCTTTGATTCCAAAGTTAAAATTGCAACTATGATTTTTTTAAGGATTTGCTTCAACATTTCTATCTGGCGGTATCTCATAATAATTAATTAAAAACTTAGCAATATTCATAAAAGGTTCAGTTAGGGTTTGAGATGAATACTCTGCCCCTACTGGCTCTGTATGATACAAAAACACTATAAATTCTGGGTTAAATGCTGGGAAATATCCAAAAAATGAGTGTAAATATCTGTCATCATAATACCCTCTACTGCCTTCTTTTGCTATTTGAGCTGTACCAGTTTTAGCAGCAATCGAATGATTTGGCAAAGCTACCTCACCACCAGCCAAAGCCTCATCTACAACCTTTACTAACATTCTTGAAATCTCTTCTGAAGTCTCCTTAGAGAAAATTTGCTCGCCAATTTCTGGTTCGATTTTTTTACTTAATCCCAATTCATAATTTATTTCCTCAACAATATATGGCTTAACCAAATACCCGCCATTTCCAAGTGTTGCAAGCGCTCTAGTGATAGCAATCGGAGTCATAGCAATACCTTGACCATAAGAAGCTGAAACATATTCAATATCTCTATCGTTATTTAAGTTAGCAATCAAAGGATCAGATTCGTTTGGTAAATCAATATTTGTTTTATTACCAATTAATTTTCTTAAATATTCTACAAATTTTTCATTTCCAACTCGATTCACAACAAAAGCAACTCCTGTGTTTAAAGATTTATTTAAAACATCTTGCATACTTACAACTCCTCTAGCTTTTTTATCATAGTTATAAATTGTGTAACCATTAAGAGTCAGGCTTCCCTTGTCTTCATAAGTTGTAGAAGCAGAAACAGATTTTGTCTCCAAACCAATAGCCATAGTCAAAGGCTTTACAATAGAACCCATTTCATAAACACTTTCTACAATTGGATTATTAAAAGTTGAAACATCCTCAATTTCTTTAAAATTATTTAAATCAAAATTTGGATATGTTCCCATAGCACGAATTGCTCCAGTACTTGGATCCATTACAATAACTCCAATTTTTTTAGAATTCCATTTTCTATGAACAGTATCCAATTCTTTTTCAACAAAAGATTGTACGGTTGGCTCTATCGTTGTCACCAAAGAACCCTCTTGCTCACCTTTTAGAGTATTTCCAATTCCAGCAAAAATCTCCACAAAAAAGTTTGCGTATGTATCACCTTTATTTCTTCCTAAAATATTTTCATAATATCTTTCAAGACCATATTGACCATTATATTCATCTCCGCGCCAACCCATAAAACCAATAACATTTGAAGCTAATTTCTTTCCAGGATAAAAACGCCAACGATCTTTAACTAAAGAAACTCCTTTAATATCAAAATCCTCAATTTTATTTGCAACGTCTCTAGAAACTCTCTTTCCTATTTCTTCATAAGGGTCATCACTTTTTTCAATTCTATTAATAAAATCTTGTTCATCAATCTCCAATGCAAAAGACAATTTATTAAAAACATCAGCTGGTTCTTTTATAATACTTGGATTAAGCGCGACAGTGTATCCTGTTTGCAAAGTTGCAGCATCAATTTTTTCTCCATCTTTAGTTTTAAATGAAATACTTCCTCTATCAAAAACTTTTGCACTTGGACGTATATATTGTCTATCTGCTTTATCAGATAATTCTTGCCCATTCATTATTTGTAAATAATACAAACGAGACACCAGCAATACGGCTACCGCACAAATACATATAAAAAGTATCCTTATTCTTATCTTTTTATTATCGCTCATTTAGAGACAAACTTTCACCCTGACTTCTCTTAATAAAAATTGAATCCTCAACCATTGATAAACCTAAACTTGTTGCGTATTCAATTGTTAAATTTCTATTAGTATCAATTAAATCAAGCTCTAATTGACTAATAACAGATCTTGTTTCTGTAATCATCTCTTCGGCTTCTTGTCTTGCAGCAGTATTTACAACTGTCTTATGAACAAAATAACCATAAAATAAAATGGAACTAGCTATAGTAATAATTAAAAACCAAAAGCAGTGTGTTTGTGAAAATGGTAGTTTTTTTGTTTTTGTTTGATATTGATTATTCATAGAACTTATTTTTTCTCTAAAATTCGTAATTTTGCACTTCGTGATCTTGGATTTGATTTAATTTCTTCTTCGGTCGGAATTAATGGTTTTTTATTTATCAATATCCCTTGTCCTTCTGATGCTTTTGCTCTCATAAATCTTTTAACAATTCTGTCTTCAAGACTATGGAAACTAATAATTGAAAGTCTTCCTCCTATCTTTAATCTTTTGAAAGAATCTTCTAAGGTTTTTTCTAATCTCTCCAATTCATCATTAACAGCAATTCTTAACGCTTGGAAAGTTTTTGTAGCAGGATGAGTTTTTCCATGACGATACATCATTGGAACTGATCTTTTGATAATGTCCGCGAGTTGTCCTGTAGTTTTTATAGGGGTTTCATTTCTTGCTTCCACAATAGCTCTAGCAATTCGTCGTGAATATTTTTCTTCACCGTATCCATAAATTACTGTTGCTAATTGTTCTTCTGTGAAAGAATTTACAATCTTCTCCGCGGTCAAAGTATTTGTCGCCGAAATACTTTCCATTGTCATTTGTAGAGGTTCATCTCGAAGAAATGAAAATCCTCTTCCTGATCTATCTAATTGATCTGAACTCATTCCTAAATCAAGCACAACACCATCAACTTCATCAATTTCATTTTCATCTAAAATCTGAGAAATTTTGTCGTTGAAATTATTTGATGTAATCAAAGTGCAAGGCATGGCAGCTAGACGAACCTTAGCTCTTTCGATTGCATCAATATCGGCATCAATTCCGATAATTGTGCTTTTAGGTGCAAGTTTGCAGATTTCTTCTGTATGTCCACCAGCACCAAGTGTGCCATCGACATAGATGCCACCTGATTTTGGCGAAAGACCTGCTACTGCTTCATGTAAAAGAACTGTGATATGTCTCATAGATTAGATTGCTCCGATTTGTCCGAGCTTTTCAGCCATTTGGTCAGCATTTTTCGTAATATCTTTTTTGTATGCTTCCCATGAACCTTCATTCCAGATTTCAATTCGATTATAAAGACCAGTAAAAACAATTTTGCTTTTTAAACCTGCTTCATTTCTCAAACTTTCTGGAATCAAAATTCTTCCGGCAGAATCAACATCTATTTCAGCAGCGTTTCCAAGAAAATGTCTGTGCAATCCTCGAACATCTGCCTGCCCCATACCTAATCCACCAAACTTTTTAGCGATCTCTTCCCACTCTTTTAAAGTATAAAGAGACAGACAATTATCCAAACCATGAGTGACAATAACTTTTTTTCCAACCTCCTTGCGAAATTTTGAAGGTAATGAAACCCGATTTTTGTCATCTAATGTATGTTTGAATTCGCCAATTAGCATTATTTTTCAAGTGTTTTTTGGTGATTTCCCACCGCATCCCACTTGTATACTATTCTACCCCACATCTCCACATTTAACCCCATTGTTTATCCACATAAAATGAAAACCCAAACCTAAACCCAACCGTTTTCAAATTTGTGGTTTTTGTTTGATATTTTAGATAGACATGATTTAATGACATAAATCAAACAATCATAGCTCCTATCACTACCACAGATGAAAATAACAGATAATTCAACCCTACAGAAACAAAAGGGTCACATAGAGACATTCTATGGGATGACAATTTTCGCAGTTCTGATGACTTTACTGATACCATTATTAATCCATTATTTTCCTGAATTTTTAATACCTATTAAAAAATGGTTAAGTTCAGGTAATTTCATATGGGTAATATTTAAGTATTCCATAAACATCGTTGTTTTTATGGTCTGCAGTGTATTCATTGGAACTTTTTTTTTGAAAAGACGATAATCTATTTCCAGATCAGCACGCCAATTTAGACATGTGGCGTTTTTTCTTTTATAAATCTAATTTCTAATTAAAAAAATAAAAAATACAAATTTTAAAACGGTTGGGTTTAGGTCTGGGTTTTCAAATTTGTATTTTTTGTTTTTTAGAATAGTCCTAATATATTTACATTACCAATCTCACTTGACAATATATTCTTAATATATTAAAATATAGAAAATCTAACAAACCTAGAAAGGACCACTCTGATGTTTAAGATGTTCAAGTACCTTTTAAATCCCATGTTTTGGATTCGCAACGCAAAGAAATTTGGAAAAGCCATCATGAAAGGCTTTTTTGAAGGAGCTTCGAGTGCATTCCGAGACGTTGAAAAAAAATTCTAAGAAAAAGCCCCACGAAGTTTCGACTTCGGTTGGGGCTTTCGTGTTTTTTAATTATCCTTCGGCTTCATCAACGGAAACAGCTGCGCCTCACGTACAGAAACTCCTGCCATAAACGCAAATAATCTTTCTCCAAAACCAAATCCAAAAGTTGGTGGCATTCCATGCTCAAGCATTTCCACAAACTCATCATCTTTCATCATAGCCTCTTCATCACCACTCTTAATTAAATCTTGTTGAGTATTCAAACGCTTCATTTGCTCTTGAGGATCATTGAGCTCTGCGTGCGCACGCCCTACCTCACTTCCAGCTAAAATAACTTGAAACATTTCTGTTTTGAAATCATCTCCTGCTAAAGATTTTGAAAGTGGCGCCACAATCTTTGGATGATTTACCAAATACGCAGGACCAGCGATAGCACGACGACAATATTTCCAAAGTGAATCTGTCATTCTTTCTTTATTTTTTCCTTCAAACTTCACATTCAGCTCTTGTAATTTTTTCATCATCTCATCTTCAGTCGCATTCAACACGTCTATACCTGTTTTTTCTTTTATATGAGATACATAATCAATCTCTGTCCACTCATTAGCCAAATCAAAAGTGTGCACACCACAAGTAAAATCTGTTTTGCCAAAAACTTCTTGTGCAATTTTTACATATAAATCTTTCACCAACTTTTTCCCTTCATCTAAATTCATATACGCTGTGTAGAACTCCATATTCGTGAATTCTTGAAGATGTTCAGCACTACTTCCTTCATTTCTGAACACGCGCCCAATTTCAAAAGTCTTTGTAAAACCAGCCGCCATCAAACGTTTTTGCCAAAGCTCCCCCACAGAAATTCTCATAAACACATCGATATCAAAATCATTATGATGAGTTTTAAAAGGCCGCGCCTCTGCCCCTCCTGTTGTGATTTCAAGTGTTGGAGTCTCTACTGGCAAAAAATCATTTTCCAACATAAAACTTTGCACCACATTCCAAAAATGCGCTTTTTTATAAAACAAATTCTTTCTTTCTAAATCCAAAAGCAAATCCAAATATCGTTTTCGATATCTTTCTTCATCATCTTTCAATCCATAAAAAGAATCCGGAATCGGAAGAAGTGTCTTTGTGAGAATTCGCCAATCTAAAACATCAATACTTTGCTGTCCTGATTTTGTAATAAAAACTTTTCCTCCAACTTCAATAAAATCTCCAATATCTACAACTTCAGAAAAAAGTGCCAAGCCGTCTACAGATTCAGCACCTGTGTATTTTGGACTATTGTCTGCACGAAATACTACTTGAAACTTTCCTGAGCCATCATAAAGGTCAGCAAAGAATATTTTGCCTTGTCCTCTTAGAGAAACTAATCTACCAACAACACGAATAGATTCACCTTTTGATTCAAGATTTTCAAAATTTAAAATAATATCTTTTATTTCATGTGTACGATTAGTAACACTAGGATATGGATTGATTCCTTTTTCCTTTAAGATATTTAATTTTGATTCTCTAACTTTTTTTAAATCTTCAATAGAAGTCATGACAAAAATTATACTCTATTCTACAGAAATAATCTTGTATTCAACAGTTCCCTTGGGAGTATCTAAATTAAATACATCACCTTTCTTTTTTCCAAGCAAAGATGAACCTAATGGAGAATCATATGAAAGTCTTCCAGCAATCATGTCAGCTTCTTCTGAACCAACTAAAACATATTCTTGTTTATCTTTATTTCCATTTTTTTGAATCACAACCTTTGAACCAGCTTCAACAGTGTCACCTTTTTTGTGATGTAAAATCTCTGCATGTTTCAATAAATCTTCGATTTGAGAAATTCTGGCCTCTGTTTGAGCTTGTGCGTCTCTGGCTTCATGATACTCAGCATTTTCTGAAAGATCACCCATAGATTTTGCATATTCAAGTTGCTCCGCAATCTCTTTACGTCTTTGGTGAATCAAAACCTCTAACTCTTGTTTTAATTCTTCATGTTTTTGCTGTGTTAAATATTGTTTTTGAGCCATTTTAAGCAAATTATTTTATAAAAATATGGAACATTTATACCCTTTTTAAATTTATGGTCAAGCTTTTTTATTAGACTTCTGTTTTAAGCCTTATTTATAGGCAAATTAAATTTCAAAATATTCTGGTCTATATATACTGATCCAGTCCAAAACCTGCCTCATCACCGCCACACCTCCTATAAGATTCTTCCCACTTCCTTGCTCCAAAACAACCGCAAAAGCGTACTTTGGATTTTGATAAGGGAAAAATCCAATTGCCCAGGAATTTACATTTGCTTTGCTCACACCAAGCTCAGCGGTACCTGTTTTTGCGGCAATTTCAACGTTTGGTAAATTCAAACCTTTCGCTGTACCATACAAAACAACATCTCTCATTCCAGATTTCACAATTTCAAAATTTTCATCAGAAATATTTTCAATATTTTTCAAAATTGTTACGGAGTCATGAAGCTTTAATGTTGGTTCAATTAATTTTCCGCCATTTGCAATTGCTGAAACTGCACGAATAACTTGCATAGGAGTAACTTGTACTCCGTATTGTCCAATAGAAGTAAAATAAGTATCACCAACTCTCCACTCATCACCATCAAAATTTTCTGCTTTCCATTTTGGATTTGGTATTGTACCAGATTGTCCACCCAAAAAAGAATCGTCAATATCATCACCAAAACCAAAAGTTCTAAAATATTCTTCTAACTTTGTAATACCTACACCTTGCTGATTGTCTGGAGCAAATCCACCACCAACTTCATAAAAATAAATGTTTGAAGAATACGCTAATGCACTTCGTACATTTACAGGACCGTGAGCTTTCCAGTCTGTAAAAATAGATGGATTTGATGGATCGTATGGATTTGGCACAACAAGCTCTCCTGTACTTACAATTTCTCTAAATTGATTCACCACGCCTTCATTCAAAGCAGCTAGTGCAACATACGGCTTCATAATAGAACCAGGTGTATAAAGTCCTTTTGTGGCACGATTCAAAAATCTATTAGAAGAATCGTTCAAAAGTGAATTTATTTTTTCTTTGTCACTACCATCAGTTAAAACATTCGAATCATATTCCGGATAAGATGTTACCGTCAAAACTTCACCAGTATTAACATCCATAACAATTCCAGCACCACCTGTAAAACCAACTTGTTTAGCAATGTCTTCGATTGTTTTATAAAACTTTTCTTGAAGTTCTGAATCTATACTTAACGCAAGAGATCCACCAGACACAGGATCTTGAATTGTATTGTTTCCAATAATTTCTTGAGTTGCATTTGTTTCAACAATCTTCAAACCATTTTTTCCGGAGATAACATCATTGTAATATTGTTCGACTCCACCAATTCCCTCAAATGATTCTGTGTAATAAAAACCAGCAGAGTCTTTTTTAGGATATTTTACATAGCCAAGTAAATTACCGAATCCTGATTTATCAATATACTTTCTTAAACTAAAACTCTCTAAATCAGTGGAAGGCTCATTCCAAATAAGTGGATTGTTATATCTGTCATAAACAATACCCCTATCAGCAAAAACCAATGTATGTCTTAGTGTGTTCTCAGAGCTAATATCGGAAAATTCTTGCCCTTTCACAACTTGCAAAGACCAAATTTTGAAAGAGTAAACAGAGATTATAAAAATAAAAAAAACTATCACACCAAAAACTGCTTTTTTAGAAATCGGTTTTTCTATTCTTCCCTCAAATTGATATTGATCAAATTGTGGCAAGTTTTCAGAATCCAAAAATATCTCATCAGGATTAATATCTTTGCCTGAATATCTTCTTTGTCTCATTTTGTTAATTATTTTTTTAACCATATTGCTAATACATTATTAATTTCTGTCTAATGTGATTAATAAACAAAACTGAAATAAATAAAGCTAAAGTGATTATGTAAGAAAAGTTATCGAACACAACCTGACTACCAAAAAATGAATCTAGAACCAATCCAATGAAAACTGCTTCATAAAAATTTTTAAAGTAGAAAGAAGCGGAAATAGTGATAAGCAATGTAATCCACCAAGGCATTACAAAAGCAGAAATAAACAAAAAAGCTGTAAAAATAATCCTCGTCAACATAAGTCTATTCTACCATTTATTGTCTTTTAACAACCGAAACAGAGCTCATATCCTGAAAAGACACAGGGATATTAAAATACACTGTTTTAAATGTCTCTATTAAATCTTCTTCAATTGAGCCAACTACTCCAAGCACAACATTATTTAAAGATGGCACAATCACAGCATCACCTATACCTAGCTTCAAATCTTTAGGTATTTTAATCTGAAACTGCCCGCCACCATGACCTTCGGCCTCTACATCTACACCTGCAACGCGGACCACTGTTTTTTCACCAGAAGATGATCTTAATTTAACCACTGCGGTTTTATAATCAACTTCACTAATCTCTCCAACATAAGAACCTTGTACAAAAACTAAATCTCCTATTTGTACATCTTGATTATCTTTAGACAAAATCAAAGTATCGTATATTGAAAATGGTGGTCTTGAAATAACTTTCAACATAACCCCATTAGAAACTCTTTCTAATTCTGTCTTGTTTTCAGTGAGTGAAGATATTTTTAATTTCTGTAATTCATCTTCTAATTGAGAAATTTTATTTTCTAAATCTTTTTTATCTTTAAAAGATGTAATTAAATTTTTAAAAGGAGAAACTAAAACATTTTTTACTTTAATAACAGGATTAGAAAAAAATCTAATAGAACTTTGCGGCCAATTGATATTAAAGAAACTAAATCCTAAAATTAATATTAAGAAAAAAAATATTAATAAAAATTTTCTTTTATTTTTCCTTCGGTAATTCATCATCATCTACCATTATAGCCTCTCTATACAAATCTATGTTCTCTAAAATCACACCTGTTCCTCTAGCCACAGCAGTTAAAGGCTCTTGTGCAATATGAACAGGGATTTGAAGCTCTGATTCCAACAATTTATCCAGTCCTTTTATTAAAGCGCCTCCGCCTACTAAGAAAATACCTCTCTTCATTATATCTGCCACAATTTCTGGTGGAGTAGATTCCAAAACTTCTTTAGTTGATTCAACAAGAGAGCCAATAGAATGTGCAATAGCTTCTCTGATATCTGAGTCTGTAATAATAACTTCTCGTGGAAGTCCTGTAACTAAATCTCGACCACGAATAGGAGCTTCTAACGGTTGATCACCTTGGACCATATTGCTCAATTGAATTTTTATTTCTTCTGCGGTTCTTTCTCCAATTAAAATTTTAAATTCACTTCTGATATATCCAGCGATATCATTATTTAATTTATCTCCAGCAATTTTTAAATTTTTAGAACGAACAATTCCACCTAGAGATATCACAGCAATATCTGAAGTTCCTCCTCCAATATCAATTACCATATTTCCCACAGGATCATTTATTGGCAAACGAATACCAATCGCAGCTGCCATCGGCTCTTCTACTATATACACCTCTCTTGCTCCAGCATTTATTACAGCATCTCTAACCGCACGAGATTCAACGTTCGTGACACCAGAAGGCACCCCTACGACCACACGAGGCCCAAGGATCGTTTTATGTTCCTTAATAGCCCTTTTTACCATATAGCTAATCATCTCCTCTGTGACCTCAAAATCAGAGATAACACCGTCTACCAAAGGACGAATTGCTTGCACATGCCCAGGAGTACGCCCAAGCATTCTTTTAGCTTCTGCACCCACAGCCACCACTTGGCCAGTCTTTGTATTTAAAGCCACTACAGAAGGCTCATTTAAAACAATTCCCTTCCCAGGAACATAAACAAGAGTATTTGCTGTACCTAAATCAATACCAATATCATTAGAAAGAGAACGTCGAATTCTATCTTTTAAAGCCTTAAAATTAAAACCTTTCTTTTTGTCCTCTGTCATAGTTAAGCGAATGCTACTTTAAAAACGCTCCACTTACAATAGCAGAAGTTGAGATTTCTGAAATATCCTTATTTTTTCTATCAATTACTTCGTGGGCACCCGAAATTAAGGTCTTTTTGCTAACTATTACTCTTTTAGGTATTCCAATTAAATCACTATCAGCAAACTTTTCACCAGCTTGTTTATCTCTGTCATCTAAAAGTACAGAAATACCATTTTTCTGAAGAGCTGCATAAATTTTTTCTGCTTCATCTAAAACTTCTTGATTATCAGTATTTAGACAAATTAAATGAACATCGAATGGCGCAACATTTTTAGGCCAAACAATTCCTTTTTCATCTGAAGAAACTTCTACGATTGTTCCCATTAATCTTCCAATACCAATCCCATAGCTTCCCATTATCGCAGGTCTTCTGTCCCCTTTTTCATCTGAAAAAATTAATTCTAATGGTTCTGAAAATTTTGTACCTAAACTAAAAATATTTCCAACTTCAATTGATTTATTTTCTTTTAAATTTTCTCGAGAGATATTTAATTTTTCTAAAACTTCATCATTTAGAACTTCTTTATTTATTGCAATTCCCTTTTCTTCATCGACATAAATAATATCTTCACCTGCATCTGTGATTGTTTGGAATTCATGAGAAAACTCTGAAAAGACACCTCCAGAAGCAAAAGTTTTGTATGTTAAATGACCAATACCAACCTTATCAAAAATATTTTTATAAGCTTCTGCGGCTTTTTCATAAAACTCTTGATGCTCTTTTTCTGATTTTGAAAAAGAATATAAATCTTTCATTAAAAATTCACGTCCACGCAAAATACCAGACTTTGCACGAGTTTCGTTTCTAAATTTTGTTTGAAATTGATAAACATATTTTGGTAAATCATTATATGAAAAAATATGATCTTTCATTAAACGAGTTAGAGGTTCTTCATGTGTAAAACCAAGACCAACTTCAGAATCATTTTTTAATTTTGTTTTGAACCAAACATCAACAACATCGTCATTCCATCTATTTGTTTTTTCCCAAAGTTCTTTTTCTTGTAAAGCAGTTAGTGAAATTTCCTGTCCATCAATTTTATTCATTTCGTCTCGTACAATTTGCTCAATTTTTTTCATTGTACGCAAACCAAGTGGAAGCAAAGAATAAGCACCCGCCATCTCTTTATGAATAAAACCTGCACGAATTAAAAGCTCCGCATTTTTTGATACCTCATCTTTTGGTGCCTCTCGGCGTGTTCTTGTAAAAAGTTGTGATTGTCGCATGCGTATAAGTTTATCGTATTATTCAAAATTTTAGAAATCTACTTTGACACAAAACTGTTAACATGTTATAAAAGTCGACTATGACTTGTTCTTTTGGTACAACAGAGACGGTCGGGTTTAAATTACCCGAGGGAAAAAGTGGAGCTTTCAATCTGTCTAATGTGAAAATAGGTGGGCAAACATTTCCATGCATTGTCTTCAGAGATGATTTTGGAATCGAGGAACCTGTGTCTGAACATTTTTCTTTCTCTACGGGTATATTTGAATCCGCACGAGAAAGGCTTCGGATTGAAATATTGTTATCTGAAGCTAACGACGGATTACGAAGACTGGGTAAATACAAACCCGTTCGTCGAGCGTCACGCGAACCGGTCTAACAAAGGCCGGTTTTTTCTTTTAAAATTTCAGAGAAAAAATCAGCGGGTGCTGATTATTGGGCTTTTGCAAAGGTTATCACAGCTTGCGCTGCACAATTGAAACAACTTACAACGAGTGTTTTTGACTTAACGCTAACCATTTGACCTTCGTCTATAACCAGAATAAAAACCCTGAATTCATTTTGTCCGTGTATCAATGCTAAATACTGTTCTTCAGACCCGACGACAACCAGATCGGCTTCGTCAGCCTTATAAACAATCTCAACACCATATTTACTTAGCAAACCTAAACTGAATGACTTCTCTTTTACCTGAGTTACTCTCTCGGATTCAGAAAAAAAGAACCTCTTCATTTGAATATTGACTTTATACCTCTATAAATTAAAAGTCAAAAGATTTTTCAGACTAGAATAATTTCACGATATCGCTAACTGTAACTGAAACCATCAACAGCATGAGTAAAGCGAAGCCGATAAAATTTAATGTATTAGCAATTTTAGTTTTTATTGGTCTACGAGTAATGCCCTCGATTACAACAAAAAGTAATCGTCCACCATCGAGTGCAGGAAATGGAATTAAATTTATTACTGCTAAGTTTATAGAAATGAAAGCCGTGAAAGTTAAGAGATATGAAAAACCAAATTTTGCAGCATCTCCAACTTGCCCAACAATTCCAACAGGACCAGCGACTTGATTAAAATCAGCTTGGCCAGTAACAGCGTTATAAATAAACGCAAATAATCCAACAGCAATTTCTTTAGTTAAAATAATTGTTGTGTTAGCACCTTGCCAAAACGCCTCAAACACACCTAGCTTTAAATCTCCAAGTTTTGTCATAACAATTCCAATAGTTTTCTTTCCTTCCACTAATCCATCTGTTGGCTTTACCAAAACAGTTTGTTCTTCATCTCCTCTTTCAAAAGTAAATTCAATTTCTTTTTCAGAATTATCTAAAATAAATTTTTGAACATCTTCAACTTCTAAATTTTCTGAGATTATATTATTTTCAGATTTTAAAACTTTAATCTTATCTCCAACTTGAACACCCGCAGAAAAAGCTGGGCTTTCTGGCTCAACATGAGATATAAAAACAGAAACATTTTCAACTTTAGAAATATTTTCTTCTGTTACTATTGCAGGAAAACTAATCAGATAACTTGAGCTTATTAAAAGCCAAGCAAATATAATATTAAAAGTCACACCAGCAATCAAAACAGCAGCTTGTATCCAACGATTTTTATTTACAAAACTATTTTTTGCTTCGGGGTCCAAAGATTCTTCATCCGGGTTCTCGCCGAAAATTTTTACATAGCCTCCGAAAGGTATTAGGTTCAAAGCATATTTAGTACCACCGCGCACGAATGAAAAAATTTTCGGCGGAAAGCCCACAGCAAATTCATCAACTCTAATCTTTGACCATTTTGCTATCAAAAAGTGTCCTAACTCATGAACAAAAATCAATAATCCTAAAATTATTACAAAGATTATTATTGACATAGAATTTCTTGCTCTTTTTGCTTTGTTAATTCATCCATTTTTTTATTTGCTTCATCTACTAATTTTTGCAAATTATCTTTATCTCTTTTTGCATCATCTTCAGACATCTCTCCGTTCTTCTGCGCAGTTTCAATTTCTTTCATTGAATCAGCTCTTTCAGTTCGAATAGAAATCTTTGCATCCTCTGATTTATTTTTTGCTACCTTCACAAGCTTTTGACGATTTTCAGTTGTTAATTCTGGAAAAATAACTCTCACACCAATTCCATCTGAAACTGTAGACACACCTAAATCAGCAAGAGAAATACCCTTCTCAACAGGACCAACCAAACTTTTATCCCATGGAGTCACTTTAATTGTTCTAGGGTCTTCTATTGATAGGTTGGCACTTTGATTAAGAGGCATTTTTGATCCATAAGCATCAATAAACACACTGTCCAAAAGCGTAATAGTAGCTCTTCCTGTGCGTAAACCAGAAAATTCTTTTTTCAACCATTCTTCTATGTTTGTAATATTCTTTTTAAAATTTGAAAAATCGTATGACATAACGCTATGTTATCAAAAAAATGTATTTTAGTAAAAATTATAAGATGCTAGCAGTGTAATCTAGAAGCTGTTTTACAGAAGCCGAGTTGTCATGCAAAAAATCAGATATTTTATTTACCTCTCTCAATTTCTTAAAGTATTCTTTTTTGTCTTCAGTATTTGAATCCAATGCTTTCTTATGAATAATCCTCTCTATATTTTGAATTAACTTTATTGCATCAGATTTACTAGCTTTTTCATCTTTTATTTTCTGTACTAAATTCGAAATAAATTTAGATCTTTCTGGGAATTTGTCTTTAAGAAATTTATCAGCAATCTCATCATCTATTTCATTTTTTAAATTTACAATTAAAACTCTAGACTTGATGGTGTCTAAAAATATTCGAGACGAAGGAGTAACAATAAAAAAATGTGTTCCAGTTGTTGGTTCTTCCAAAACTTTCAAAAGAGAATTTTGTGCCTCGATTGTAATAAAATTAAAATAAATAATAAAAATCTTTCGACTACCAGATAAAGTTTTATTCATTTGCAACTCACGCAATCTTCTCGCATCATCAACTAAAAATTTATCGTATTCTTCATAAATAAAATCTGGATTTGATTTTGTTTTTATACCAAGATCACTTTCACAAAATTCGCATATATTTTTATACGCATTCTCAGAGTCAGATTCCAAAACATATGCATGATGAAGGTGTCCTGTATTTTTATAGGAGTCTATGATGTGTTGCATTGCTTAAATTATCTAATTTTTTAAGCTATTTTGATAGTATTGACATATTTTTTATACATGCTACAATACTTGGGAATGAATCGAATGTGAGAAGCGCGAAGAGAGCCGCGCTATGACATAAAAAGCATCTCCATCGGCCCTGAGGTATATATCGAAACAAGCCAGAGGGAATTAAATTGTGTAATCTAAACTGTACTTTTTTAAAAAAACCAATGAATAAGCTTGAAGCGCCACAGACATAACAATGAGGGGGCGCTACGACAGAAATTCTGTGCTACTGGCACGCGGCCGGCTCTACGACAGTAGACCGGCCGTTCTCATTTTTATTTAAAAATTTAATTTACCTCTTCGCGATAATAGTTTTCTTGTAAGTATCTAAATGATTCAAAGCGATACCAGTTCCCTTTGCTACACAATACAGAGGATCTTTGGCTAATTGCGCCTTCACACCTGTGCGGCGATAAACAAGCTCAGGAAGATTTCGCAATTGAGAAGAACCGCCAGTCATAATAATTCCTTGATCAATAATGTCAGCAGCCAGTTCAGGTGGCGTCTCTTGCAAAACATCTTTTATGGCTTTTATCATTTCACGCAATTCACGACTAATCGCTTTTACAATTTCATTTGTCTTTACTGTAGTAGATCTTGGAAGACCAGTAAGATAATCTCTACCTTTTATAATCATTTCCAATTCATCTTCCAAAAATACAGCTGAACCAATTTTTATTTTTATTTGTTCTGAAGTCTTATCTCCAATCGCAAGATTAAAAGTTTTTTTGATGTAATCAATAATTGCTTGATCAATTTTATTTCCAGCAACTTTCACAGAAGTAGACGCCACGATTCCTCCAAGAGAAATCACCGCCACATCGGTAGTACCACCACCAATATCAACCACCATGTGCCCCTGTGCTTCATGAATTGGAATTCCTGCACCAATAGCAGCGAGAATTGGTTCTTTCACAACATATGCATTTTTAGCTCCAGCTTTTATCGCTGCTTCAATCACCGCGCGACGCTCTGTAGAAGTCACTCCTGCTGGCACAGACACCATCACCTCTGGCTTCCAAATATTCCACTTTCCTAAAGCTTTAGAAAAATAATATCGAAGCATTGCCTCAGTCACACGATAGTCAGCAATCACACCGTCACGCATTGGTCTATACGCCACAATACTTTCTGGAGTACGTCCTATCATTTCCTTAGCTTCATTTCCCACTGCCAAAATCCTGTTATCTTGTTCGGACACAGCCACAACAGAAGGCTCATTTAGAATTACCCCTTTTCCAGGTGCAAAAACAAGGGTATTTGCAGTACCCAAATCAATTCCTAGCTTTGGTGTAAATAATCCCATAATTTTCTAGTAGGCAAAGTCTAGCGTATTTCCATACTTTTTGGAAGAATGGTGTAACCTACAAATATGTACATACTTGAAATAATGCCAATCACAAAAAGCATACGCACTGAGCATCTTTCTTATTTTTCAATTAAAGATGTAGAGATTGGATCTATTGTCACAATTGAACTTCGTAAAAAATTAGTGCGTGGAATTGTTTTAAACAAAAAAGATGGTATGGCAAACAAAGAAGAATTAAAATCACAAAGATTTTCTTTGAAAAAAATTCGCTCTGTATCTCAAAACACAATTTTGCAAAAACAATTTATTTCAGCGTGTCAAAAAACTGCAGAATACTTCGCCACATCAACTGGCTCAATCATAAGTGCATTGGTACCAGCAAAAATTTTTGAAAATATAAAAGAATTAAGTGTTCCAACAATTCAGACAGAAGCAACAGATTTAAATGAACAAACAGAAAAATATGTAATTCAAGATCAATTTGAAGAAAGATATGCGAGCTATAAAAGCTTAGCTAGAGAATCTTTTGCAAAACACAAATCTGTAATATTTTTATGTCCAACTTCAGAAGATGTATTAAAAACAGAAAAATTAATTTCAAAAGGAATTGAAGATCACACTTTCACTTTCACAAGCACAATAACAAAATCTCAATTAATTAAAAATTGGAATACTGTTATTGAAAATAAAAGACCGGTTTTAATTATCAGCACAGGGCAATTTATCTCAATACCTAGACATGATGTTGGCACGATAATAATTGAACAAGAAAGTTCTAATGCATACAGAACTCAACATATGCCATATATAGATATAAGATTTCTAGCTGAAACTTATGCAAGTATTATTGGTGCACGCTTTTTCTTTGGTGACATAGCTCTGCGTTCAGAGACATTAGCTAGATATGATACTCATGAATTTTTAGAAGAAGGCACACTTAAATTTAGGGCCCTATCAACGGCTGAATCCAAGATAATAGATATGAAAAAAACTTATTCCAATGCAGGAAATATTTTTTCAGTTCTATCAAATGAAACAATCGAAGTTTTAAAAAAGACAAAATTAGAAAGTGAAAATACTTTCATCTTCACTGCACGAAGAGGTCTCTCGCCTTCTATTGTATGTTCTGATTGTGGCACTGTAGTTGTATGTAAAAATTGTAGTTCGCCAGTAGTGCTATATGGAAAAGATCCAACAGAAGGTGGAAATATTTTTCAATGTCATACTTGTGGAGATGTGCGTCGTGCCGGAGAAAAATGTAAACATTGCGATAGTTGGAGATTAAAAATGCTTGGCATCGGTGTTGAAACTGTGCATGAAAAAATAAAAGCAGAATTTCCTGAATTAAATTGTTTAATCTTAGATAGTCAGCATGCAAAAACTTCAAAACAAGCTAAAGATATTATTTCAGAATTTTATGACAAACCTGGAAGTGTTTTAATCGGTACAGAAATGGCGCTTCATTATCTACGAGAACCAATTGAAAATGTAATTGTAGCTTCCATTGATTCCCTGTTCTCTATTCCTGATTTTTCTATTCGTGAAAGAATTTTGCGAACATTACTTCGCTTAAGAGCAAAAGCTACTCGTCGTTTTCAAATTAATACTCGCCGTGCAGATGATTCTATTTTTGAAAATGCTCGCCAAGGAAATTTAGCCGACTTTTATAGAAATGAATTTTGCGATAGAAAAAAATACAATTACCCGCCATTTGTGAAGCTTATAAAAATTTCAATAGCAGGCACACCAAAAGCTTCTGAAAAAGCGATTTTAGAAATTAAAGAAATACTTGAACCCTACGAACTTCTTGTCTATCCAGCTTTCACAGAAAGACAGCGTGGCAAGATGATTTGGAATGGAATCTTAAAAATTGATCCAAAAGATTGGCCAAATGAAGAATTGCGACAAAAACTGCTTTCACTACCCCCACAATTTAAAATAATTGTTGATACGCCAAGCGTGCTTTAATTTTTAATAAAATCCTATATACTTGGCCATATGATAGAAATCGTCCAAAATGGCAACAAAGTCTTACGCCAAATTGCTAAAGAAATAACCGATAAAGAATTCGGCTCTAAAAAACTTATGCAAATTTTAGTAGACATGAATGAAGCACTCGAATCACAAGATGACGGTGTGGCTCTTGCTGCTCCTCAAATTGGTATAAGTAAAAGAATTTTTATTGTGAGTCCAAAAGTTTTTAGAGATAAAGATATTCCAAAAAATTTGCCCTTGATTTACATAAACCCCGTAATTACTAAAACTTCAAAAGATAAAAAGAAAATGGACGAAGGATGTCTTTCTGTTCGTCCTCTTTATGGAATTGTAAAAAGAGCTAGCCGTGCCACAATTGAAGCACAAGATGTGCACGGAGAAAAATTTAGTCTTACTGCAACTGGTTTGATTGCACAGATTTTTCAACATGAAACAGATCATTTAAATGGGATACTTTTTATAGACAAAGCTACAGACATTACAGAATTAAATCTAGATAAAAATGAAAAAAAATAATTTTGTATTTTTTGGCACAAGTGAATTTAGTGTTGATGTCTTAAATCAATTAAAAATTGCTGGTTTTTTCCCAGATTTAATTGTAACAACTCCAGACAGTCTTCAAGGACGCGGAATGAAACTCACACCTTGTGCTGTGAAAGTCTGGGCTGAAGAAAATAAAATAAAAAATATTCAACCAGAAAGATTGAGTGGTGATTTTGCTGCACAATTGAAAAGCTATAAAAACGAAAGTGGTGAAAATTTAAATTGGGATGTTTTTATAGTGGTGTCTTATGGAAAAATAATTCCTCAAGAGATTTTAGATATTCCTGCATGTGGATTTTTGAATGTGCATCCTTCTCTTCTTCCTCTTCATCGCGGACCTTCTCCGATAGAAACTGCGATTTTGAATGATGAATTAAAAACAGGTGTGACAATTATGTTGATTGATGAAAAAGTTGATCACGGACCAATTGTGACGCAAGAGGTTGTGGAGTTTTCAGAATGGCCAAATAAAAAAGAGGTGTCTGAAAAACTGGCAGAAGTTGGCGGCAAAATTTTGGCAAAAATTTTGCCGCCATATATCTCTGGAGAAATTACTCCTACACCTCAAAATCACGCCCTTGCAACTTTCACCAAAAAAATCGAAAAATCTGATGCAGAAATATTTCTTTCAGATTCTGGTTCAAATTCAGAGCGCAAAAACTTTCTAAAAATCATGGCTTACACTCCCCAACCTGGTGCATTTTTCTTTACCGAAAAAGACGGCAAAAAAATCCGTGTGAAAATCACAGATGCAAAATACGAAAACGGCGCACTAGAAATACTGCGAATAATTCCCGAAGGCAAAAAAGAGCAAGATTTTAAAGGGTTTTTATAATCCTACTCCACCACCACACTCTCAAGTACCACTGCTTCCACTGGCACATCGCGACTGTTTCTTTCAACTTTAGAAATCGCGAGCACAATATCCATTCCTTCTATCACGCGACCAAAGACAGCGTGCTTTCCATCTAGAAATGTGTTGTCAGCGACGTTGATGAAAAATTGACTACCGTTTGTGTTTGGTCCGGCATTTGCCATTGAGATTGTACCTGTAACATTTGAAAGCCCAGCAACTATTTCATCAGCGAATTGATATCCAGGACCGCCTGTGCCCCAACGAGTTTGCATTGCATCATCTTTTGTTAGAGGATCGCCACCTTGAATCATGAAGCCATCAATCACACGATGAAATTTTGTTCCATTATAAAATCCTTCCCCCGCAAGCTTGGCAAAATTTCCAGCAGTGTTTGGAGTTTGTTCTGCATATAATTCTAAAACGATATCACCTTTGTTTGTTTTGATTGTTGCTTTCATGTTTTCTTGATTAATTTCTAAATTTGAATTTGATTGTGTCTGATTCACATCAGAATTACCGCGATAAAATATCACACCAACAACAAATATCAAAGCAGCTACGGCAATTAATGCACCAAATTTTTTCATATTATCTTCTCAATAAATTTTTAATCAATCTTCCTCCTTTTCTAAATAGTGAATCTTTTCTTCCCTCTTTTCTGCGAATTACTTTTCCAATTTCATCTTTCAAATCATCAAGCGCTTCTGCAACACTTGAACGTTCTGAGACCGCTCTATAAAATTCTCCGTCAGAACTTACATTTACTTCAGCTCGATACACATCACCTTTTTTATGATGCTTTGATCGAAGACCAATTTCCACTTCAACTAAAATTTCTCTATCCCCTTTTGCTTCTAAATACTTCTCGATTACACCGAGTTTTTCGTGAACTTGTGAGCTCACCTCGGGTGTAAGATCAAGATCTTTAGTTTTGATATGAAAATTTACTCCCATACCACTATTTTATCACAAATCAATTTTCATCAAAATCCACAGAAATTAATTTTGACGGCGATTGATGTCCAGACACTATTCGTACTCTTTTTGCTTCAGAAAAATGATTCTTTACCATTTCCAAAACTCTCTTATTAGCCAAATTTCTCTCAGCCGGCTCTTTAACCCGCAACTCAAAATGATCCTCTTTTATTTTTTCAAAAGATTCTGATTTAGCACCCGCCTGCACTTTCACATGAATATACATGCATTAAATATAGCAAAAATCTGCCGAAAATTAGCTGGACATAAGGTTTTTAGATTGTTAATATAGCAAAGCGCTTATTTATATTAATTATTTAAGCGCTTGTTTTTTAAAACAAAATATTCCCCTGTAGCTCAGCGGTAGAGCAGTCGCCTGTCACACAAGTTGTGCAAACAACATAGGCAGCTTCCAGTACGAAAGTCTGGTCGAAAAACGAGGTGAATTGCTGGAAGTCCTAAAGAGTAATTTTTAGGATAATCAGCAGCCAAGCCGTGCAGATAATTGATTTTAAAAAATTGAAATTAATTATCTGCACGGAAGGTTCAGAGACTATCCTTAACTGGAGTAGTTCGCATTTGCGCACGAAGCGCCTCGCATCTAAGTTCAAGTAATTGAATAAGATGATGATATAGTCCATCCCTAGAAGTAATTTTAGGATAAATGTAAGCGATTGGTCGCAGGTTCGAATCCTGCCGGGGGAGCTCGTAGTTTCACCTTTACTTTAAGCCAAATATTTTTAACCCCTGACCGAAAGTTCGAACCTTGGTATACTTTTGTGCATGAATAAAAAAGTTATAGCTGGAGTAGTTATTGAAAAAGAAAATAAGTATCTATTAGTTCAACAAAAAAATCCTAAGATTTATGGTTTATGGAATCTTCCTGCAGGAAAAGTAGACTTAAATGAAAGTGTTGAACAAGCAGCAATAAGAGAAACTAAAGAAGAAACGGGCTTTACTGTTGAATTAGGCGATAAAATTGCTTTTTTTGAAGGAAATGAAAACACTCCAGAGAAACACATCTTTAAAGCAAATATTACAGGAGGCGAAATCGAATTTCCTGTAGAAGAAATAATTACTGTTGAGTGGTTTACCTATAAAGAAATAATATCTATGAAAAGTAGTCTTCGTGAGGGATATATTATTGAAACACTAAAAAAGATTCAATAAAAAATCTACCTAACCAAACTGGTTCGAACCAGCCGAAGTCCGCGGAGCAAAGTTGACGCCAATGAATCATCGTGTTTTTATATAATAAATTCAACATATAGAACAAACCAACCCATCAAATGAAAATAATCATTGTAGAAGATGAGTACACACAGGCCAGGTTCCTCCAGGAAAGCCTTAAGAGGTCCTTCACAGATAAATCCCCGATATTCTTTTGTTACAAAGGACAAGAAGAAGCGGTTGCGGCCGTATCAGGAGAGCACTCAGACTTCGATGTACTGTTCCTTGATGGTCACATTTTGGGCGGCAGTGGAGGAGAAGTTATCAAGGTTATGAACACTGAACAGAAATCCCGAACGATTATTACATCCGCCAGCCGAGAATTCGTCACAAAAGCAAAAGAAATGGGTGTAGAAAGGAGTATGGACAAGAATTTTCCAGGAATTCCTTTCAACAAGACAGATGCTTACATCAAAAGTTTTGTTGATTGGATTACACTTTGAATCTACGTCTACTGACCAGCCTCAACAGTCCCACGAAGCTTCAACTTCGGTTGGGGCTTTTTTTCTTTCTACCCCACCGCACTGGTTCGGAGACCAGTATCAGTCCGCGGAGCAAATATTTGACTTTATTATATTTTATTATATTGTATTTTTTGAAAGTAAATTCACAGAAGGTCATTGGCTCTCAAGAGGAGCCCAAATGTAACAACACCATAAATCTAAGTCAAAATGAGCCTAATAAGAAGACCTTGTAGTTGTAACGGACATAGCGATTGTAAGACTTGTGGCGGTAGCGGCATATCTCCCAATTATTCTGTTCAACATCCAAAATGCGGAAAGTCTGGATGCAAAGGAACCATGTTTCCTGTAGACCAACGTCCAGGAGCACGTCTCAAATGCGATAAATGCAATTATCTTTTCCCGCAGTGACGAATGAGAAAGGTAATCAAATTTTTGACTGAATACACCACAACAACCTGCCTAGGCGGGTTTTTTCTTTTATATAAAAAGTTGTTTTTTAAATATATTCTTGCTTTAATAATTTTGAAAAGAGGACAAACAACATGAATAGACACAAAATTTCTGTAATCTCAGATGATGTGTTGGCTCGGATTTTTTTCAAACGTCTTTGGCAGTCTTATGATTCTGGAGGTTTTAGTGTAGGAAGATCTATTCAATCAAATTTACTTGAGAGCTACCTACATCTAAATCAATATGACAACTTGCCAGAATTTCCTTTAGGCCTTCGAGAATTTGCAGAAGAAGCAGATAGAAGATGTAGTTTCATTTACAGACAAACTGTATTTGGAGATTTGGAAAACTTATCGACAATTTCCAACCATGACATCTCTCTTTTGTGTATAGATGCCTTGAGGACTTGGTATCATACTTATAAAGACGTGAAAACTCCTCAAGGATATTTGGCAAACACTTGGGAAAGCCGTTTTGTGGATTCCGTTTACAAAATCATGCCAATCCCCAACTTCGTCAAATTTGAATCTAATGAAGACTTCGTTAAGATTTGGAAAGAGGCCGATGACAGAATAAGAATCCTTTACGCCAACGATTCATTTTTTACCTAATATACCAGCTTGAGCAATTTTGTTGGTATTTTTCTTTTACACACAAAAACCTACTTTATACCCTATGATATAATGAATTTATGCAAAAAATAGCTACTCGTGTTTTTATTTATTCGTCTATTGCTTTTGGAATAATTGGTTTCTGTATTGTCTTAACATCATCTGGACCAGATACAGCAGACACACAACTAGATGAGACACTAATAAGACTTCTCTTTGCAACTGTTTTCATAATTTTGCCATCATTTGCACTTAGCATTGCAAGCAAATATTTGAAATAAAATTTCAAACCAAAAACACTCTCACCCATCATTACAGAGAATGTGTTAGGATTACGAATCTATTGACTATAAGTCAACAATGTGATAAAAATTCTCAAAACTGAACTTTTCACAGTCCTTTGATTGCATATCTATTTTAGTCTTTTTCAGTTTTTATAATAATAAATATTGAAATATGGTTTAAATAGACATGCAATCAAAGGCAAACAACAAAGCCTCGGAGAGCAGCAGTTGAGTAATAAAAACCAAATCCAACACATATACCAAAAAACTGTTAGTTATGAAACTACGTATCGTAAATCTCACCGACCGTTCCAGCGGTCTTCACCTCATGTTCGGTCCTGGTGATCTGCTCAGACATAAGGAGACCCCATACCCCTACTTGGGCACCCAGTCTGGCAAAATCATCATCCCCATTGTGGGAACCATCGACACGAAGAGGACATTCGAGGTCATCTCCAACGTTGGTGGCGAAGACTCCACTGTCTACAAGGGTTCCGATCCTCGTGCGGCAGCAGACACCTACGCCAAGGTGTGGGCCGAAGAAACATTCAGACAACTTACCGACACCAAACCCAAGGCGGCGAAAACCAACCCAGGTCTCTCTGAACTCCTTGGATTCTTTGGATCGCTTGTCGGAGACATGTCCCTAGGCAAAATCTGCTGCAGGATCGAAGTCTGTGTCGACGCCATTCCCGACGGAAGTTTCCACTTGGGATTCAGTGGCAAAGAAGGAGTCGGCCCCAAAATCATCGCCGGCGCCAACGACAACGAAACTGCAATGGTCGTTTTCGAAATGGTGAACAAAAACGGACTCGAACAAGTTGGCGAAGAGACCACTCGTCTGAGAACCATCGCCGCAGAAAATGATATCGAAACTGATGGTCTCTACACTGGAAGCGTCTTGATCTTCGCCATGAAGAAAGGTGAATCGGTGTATCTCACCAATCTCGACGATGACCGGGTCTTCAAATGCACTTGGGACGGTGACCAAGTCGTTCAGGTGGACTATTCCAAGAAAGAATTCGAAGCTCTCGAGAAAATGTCTGCCAAAGAGGAAGAGTCGAAAGATCCGACACCGGGCACTGCGAGAGACTCCTGATCGACGGCGCCTTGTTGTTCAACCACGTCCTTCCCTGGAAACGGGGAAGGACGATTTTCTTTTAATTATATAAATCTAAATTTAGTAGACTTTCAAACCAAAAACACTCTCGCCATTCTTATTTCATCAAAAGAGTATTTGCCTTTTAATGCGTTAAATACTGGAGTTAATTTAAATTCATCAAACTTTTCAGAAGCTTTTTGCACAGCTTTTAATCTTTCTTTAAATTCTTTTGTTTTAGGCATCAAATACGCAATATCTTTTTGTGATAAAACTTTTTCTTCTAAAAGTTTTTCTAAATGTGAAAGTATTGTGCCAATGGTTAACTTTCTTTCTTTAATAATATCTTCGAGAGTTTTATTTTCTAAAATCATTTTTTTAGTGATTTCATAAGTATTCAATTTTTCACCTTTTTCGTCTAAAACTTTATGCTTTTTAGCACCAATTTTTTGGAAAAAATCTTGATGTTCTTTTTGAAACTCTGGCTCTTTCATTTTTGTAACCTTAGAAAAAATCTGCTCAGAAATATTACGAAGTTCTTTATCAAAATTTAAAACTTCATTGTGAACAGCGAGTGACATTTGATTAAATCCTTTCAAAAATAATCCATCCAAAGTTCGCACTCGAGAAAGCGCCACATAACCCTGCCCTTCTACAAAAGAATTAGAAAGATCAATCATGGCCTTATCTAGAGTCATTCCCTGGCTTTTGTGAATTGTGACAGCCCAAGCTAGCTTTAACGGCACCTGAGAGACTTCCGCTAAAACCTTATCCCCTTCTTCAATACACCAAGTTTGTGGAGTAGCCACAAATCTCTCACCATTTTTTGTTTCAACTACAGGATAATCTTCATCAAAGCCAATCACCTCGCCCACTGTTCCATTAACATAACCAGCTGTAGGATTATTTTTCACAAACATAACAAGCGCGCCCACTTTAACTATCATTTTCTCTTGAGCCAAACAGCTTCTTTTCAAAATCTCAATCAAAATAGGTTTCCCTCTACCAGACATTATGTATGTCTTTTCTTGATTATTTATATGCTGTAATTTTTTCTGATTAAAAGAATCAACATTAATATTATGAGTATAAAGTTTTGTGATTTCGGGATCATCTTCTTTAATAATTCTTTTCTGTAAAATTTCTAAAGATTTTTTTGAAAGTTCTCCATCACGAATTTCAGAAAGTATGTTCATCAAAATATTATCTTCTTGTCGAAATTGCTCTGATAGATAGCAAGTATACAAATCAGATTCTTTCCAAGCACGAGATTTAAAAGCAAAAGGCGTAGTTGAAACATCTTCTTCGTCTATAAAAAGAGTTGGTTCTTCGTATTGTGATTTTCTTTCTATCGGTGGTAATTGAAAAAAGTCTCCAGAAAAAATAACTTGCATACCACCAAACGGAAGATTGTTTCTCTTAAAAATTTTTGCCACCTGATCAATACAGTTCATTGTCTTTGAACTCAACATTGAAACCTCATCAATAATCAAAACTTTTGTTTTTTCAAATCGCTTCCAAAGATATTGTTTTTGCTCAAGCGCATCAATGTCATATTCTGACAAAAAATCTTTCACACCAATTCCCGCCCAAGAATGAATTGTCATTCCTTTTAAGTGTGTAGCAGCAATACCCGTAGAGGCAGTCACAGCCACCTCTACACCATGTTCTTTTAGAAATTGAATATACTGATTCAAGATATAAGTTTTTCCAGAACCAGCGGCCCCTGTCAGGAAAACATTTTTGCCCATTTTTAGTATTTTCAGGGCTTCTTTTTGAGTCATCATAATAAAAGAAATTTTATCATATAATTCTATTTACATTTTTAAATAGATGTTGTATGTTTTTGTAGATGAAAAAGCCAATACTGTTCTTTGTCGATATCTCTGATACGGATGATTCTGGAATCAAAGCAAAAATCCTGAAAGCTCTGCCAGAAGAAGGTCTGAGTGTGACAGATGATCACCAAAGTGCGAACTTTGTTGTTCAGACTCTTCAACAAAGTGTCAAGAAACCAATTCTACCGAAACAGATTCAGGTCTTGATTGGGGACTTTTCAAGGCCTCAAACTGTGCCTGCACAAGCCATCTGTGTTGACCAAAACACCGGATTGGTCCCTCTAGCGAATGGACCAGTACCTTGGCGTGAATATGTCAGGGGAAAAATCTAAGACCTCAGTAGCGCTTCCTAAAAAGCGCTTTTTCTTTTAAATCTCCCTTATGTCTGGATTCAGACGACAAGTTACTTTTTCTGATTCAACAGCTTTTCCGTCACGAGTAGCCAAACAACGTAACCAATATGATCCCGGGCTAACAGTTTTTGTTCCAGAAAAACTTACTGGCTCACCACTACCAACATTACTCAACAAGAAACATTGTGTAACATTTTTTGCATCCCAACTCACAGTACATGTATCATTTGTTAAAATTTTATCAATATCAATTCCCAAATCAGCTGCTGGACCACCTCTTCCTCCATACAAATCAAGTAAGCTTGTATCTGGAATACCATCACCATCGGTATCAATTTTTTCATCACCATCGTCGTTTGGATCCCTTACAACCACTCCACATGTTCTAGAAAAAGTACTTCCATTACCATCCTTAACAGCAACAGTAACCTGATAAACTCCTTCTTGATCATATTTCTTCAACAATCTAGATTGAGATCTATTTATATCTGTTTGTATTGGAGAATCATTCACTTGTCTACCTTGATACCATTTAAATTCCACATCTCCTACAGAATTAAATACACTGGCTTTGAAGTTTGCAGTGCTTCCAGGTGCAATTGGATTTTCTTCTGGAGAACAGATTGCTTGAAATTCATTTGTTAAAGTACATATTTTATTTGCATCTACCGTATAACCACCTGGTACTGTTAATTGATCTCCTGGCAAATTCACACATTGATCACAAGGTCCTAAATCAATATCTAATCTATAATCATTAAAACCACATTCACCTGCAACACAGTTTACAAATCTCAAATCAATTTGATGCACACCACAAGCTTTTTCTAATGAAACTGGCACAGAGAATCTTTTTGTTCCTGTAAACCAATGTCCACGAGAATCATACCCTTCAGCAATTAATCCACTCTGATCTTGATTGTTTAAAGCAGTAAGACTTCCATTTTTATTTATCAGATAAATATGTCTACTATTTGGTGAATTTGTACATGAAGGAAATACCATAGAACCAGTTACGTTAAATTTTCCATCACTTCCAATACTTGTAGGATTATTTATTGTCACATAAGGTCGAAGATTCCAAACACTTCCAACTCTCCCACAACCCTGATAACCTCCTTGTGTATTTGTACAATTACCATTATTGATAAGTGATTTTGCGAAAGATACTGGATTCACTTGAGCAAAAAGTTTAAGCGCTTTAAAATCTTTCATGAACAAAAGACTTAACGACAACACTATTAAAATAGCCAAAATAAATACAATAAATTTATTTTCTCTTTTAATCATTAGAATTATGATAAACAAAAGAATCAAAGATAATAAAATTGAGTATAGAGTAGTGACATTATTATCTTTACCATCATTTTCATTAAATAAATTCACCCAATCTGGCACCTCAGAATTAAATTCATTAATCACCTTTCCATTTTTTACAACCTTTGCTTTAACGATTGGATATTCTATATCTACTAAAGAAGAGAAATTTATAACAGTCTCATAATAATTATCAGATGACTGAATCATTTCGTCATAAGAATAAGATTTTTCACCTTTTTCATTATAAACATCAATTAAAAGCTGATAATCTTCAAAGACATTTTTAGTATCAACTAATTCTTCTGCAAAAGGCTTTCCGCTAATAGATACGAACATTTGCACAGCATCACCTTTTTTAAATTCAGTTTTATCAAAATCAATACCGTGAATTGTGGCTATATCTCCATCAAGAATATATTGAAAACTAATTTTAGGACCAAGAAGCTGTCCTTTTTCATCTTCTAAATATAAATCACCTAAATAGACACCTGCTTTTTTATTAAATTTTGGTAAAGATATTTGTATTTCTTTTTTTTCACCAATTTTAAATATTTTTTCTTCATATTTCTCTTCTAAAATATTAAAATAATCTTTTTCATATTCAAAAAATACCGCACGTGGATAAACCTTTAATTCTGCATTTGAAATATTTTGAGAAATTATACTTATTGCAGGTGTTTCATTTTCTAGAAAAGTCGGTCCGAAATCAAGAGTGTATTCTTTTTCACCTTTTACAATCAAAGCCGAGTTAACATCCAAGAATTTATTTTGTCCGGAAATATCTATGAAGTCACGATTCCACCCCAATGAAAGTCCTGTGTCTGAAAAAACTTCTACTTCAATACCCATTTGCGTTCCAGAAATATTTTGTGGAATATCGTATGAAAAAGGAATTGTTTTAACTTCAACGGATTGCAAATCAAAAGCATCTGAAGATTTAACTGAATCATAGAATTTTGTTGGCAAATCATTTTTATAATCTCCAACCAAAGACACGATATAATAAATGTCATTTATAGCTTTATTTGATCCATTTCTAATAGAAAAACTACCACTGATTTGCTCGCCTTGCAAAACTTTCTCTTCTTTAACATCTACAGAGTCTAGATATACAGAATTATCCTGATTTAGAGTTTGCGCTAATAAAAAATTTGGAATTAATAATAAAAATAAAGCAAAAAAGATTTGTTTTTTCATAACTCTATAAATAATAACACGAAGACTTATTATTTAAATCAAACTTTTCCCTGTCATTGAAATTGGTTTTTCAATTTCTAGAAGTTTTAGAATTGTCGGAGCAATATCGCGAAGTGAACCATCTTTCATTTCTTTAAATTCACTTGAAGTCACGATTGCAGGCACTTTATTTAAAGTGTGTGCAGTGTGTTTTTCGTTTTTATCTGTATCGAAATTTACCTCCGCATTTCCATGATCTGCTGTCACAAAAGCTACACCACCACGAGCATGTAGTGCATCCAAAACCTTTTTCAATTCTCTATCAACTGTCTCAACAGCAGTCACAATTGCATCTGTATTTGCAGTATGACCAACCATATCTGGA
>CAZIFF010000005.1:0-32811 GCA_964538345.1 uncultured Candidatus Saccharibacteria bacterium | reverse complement strand
TTTATACTTTAACAATTTAAACTTTAAAATAACTGTTGTAACTGTGGCGGGGGGCTTTTGCCCCCGCGCCTCTTTTCACTATCTAAACCCTCAAAAACTACTTCTTAATCTCCTTGTAAACTGTAGGCTTTCTCAAAATTGGGTTGTATTTCTTTAATTCCAACTTCTTTTCAACAGTCTTTTTATTCTTTGTAGTATAGCGAATATGCCCTGTTTCTGAGCACTTAATTTTGATTAATTTATCCTGTGACATAGTTCACAAAGATTAGCATAATCACCGAAATCTGGCAATAATTTAAAGAAAAAGAGCTGGTCAGGCTCTATATTTAAAGACCAAAAAGATCATTTTCTACCTCTGCTCACAAAAAGCACAAATAGAGTGAAAACAATCAACAAAAACCCACAAACAAACCACGTACTGGCTATTCCAAATTTCAAAGCCAGGAAGCCACTAAACAGTAGACCTAAAGCTCCACCCAAATGATGGAACATCGAATCAAAAGACTCAATTGTTGCTCTTTCCCTAGAAGGAATCTGATCATGTAGGAAAGCATCCTTTATCGGACCAAAGCTCCCTCTTGAAAATTCATGCATGAAGAACATTAGCAACGATACTGGCCACAAAGTTATAACTGAAGTTAATACAATGAAACATCCTGTGATCAATTGGCAAATACTCAGCGCCATCTTTTCATTTTTGAAAAACTTCAAAAATCTTGATGACAACATTGAACCAAAGATGATGCTCATAGAAATTCCCAACCAAATAAAACCGAAGTTTGATTTGTTAGAAAAGTTTTCGCCAAAGAATGGTTGCCACTGCATATTCAACGCTTGGAACAAAAACACTTGCACCATTACAATCAAGAGAATGAATCTTACATTCTTATTTTTTATTCCATAATTAACACTTGAAATTACCGTGTTCTTCATCGACAACAAACCCTCTCTGAATGAGAATTTTTTGTGAACAAAATATTCTTCACTAAAACTCATTGCAATACCAGCTGATACCAAATAAAGCACAGCCATGAGCAACCACGGTAATGTAACGGAAAAGTTTGCCAGATATGAACCAATCAATGCAAAAACAATTCCTGTAAGTTGCCCAATTTGTGTAGACCTGGAAAAGATTCCACTCAGATTTTCTTGATAGCCATTATGTTTGAGCTTATCAATAAACCAGGCCCTAAATGCACCACTCGCAAATGTTGCACCAATGGCACAGATAAACTCTGCGGTTGCAAAACCCCAGAAGGTATTTGAAAAAGCGTAGACCGTAGCACCCAAACACATTAGTAATTTGGATACCAGAAATGAATACTTTCTTCCAAACACATCTGCAAAAGCGCCTGTAGGTATTTCTGAAATGAAGAGAGTGATAAAAAAGATGAAATTAACCAAGTTAACTTCAAAAAGATTCATCCCTCTCTGAATCAAAAACGTACTATAAACGGAAGCAATTGTTCCGTTAGTAGCATGGTTGAGCGCACTCAAAACGTAATATTCCCTAAGAGTTTTCTTAATCATAATCGTATTGTTTTGTTTTTTGTTTTAAAAGAACTAACTAAATGAAAAACCGGCTTTCATTCAGCCGGTATTTTTCTAGTTGCTAACTTATCTTCTATAAATTTAGATACTAAAACCATCTCGGCTAAATAAAATCAATGCAAACGCTTCAATGACATAAGCAAAGGTAAATACACCTGGATTTCTCCATGTATTCATTGATTTATTCAGTTTTTGACAGTTTTTTGTCATGTTTAAACAATAACATTGTTATATATTTTGTCAATTTATTATCATTGACACCGCTTTAAAAACCTGATATACTACTGTATATATGATAAATGACGGAATCAAAAGTTTAATCGGAAAAATATTATTCGTAATCGGCGTAATTATTGTTTTAATCGTTCTAGCCTTTCTTATTATTAAGTTTGTACCAAAGATTTTTAGCGGTTTGGCCAATGTTGGTTCATCTGTAAATGGTATTTTTGGTAAAGAAGAAATTACAGTAACAGCAAGCGATACCAACCTATCAGACAAAGAATCTTTTGATGTGTCTTGGGATTTTGATACAAACAGATCCGGAGTTTATAGCATCACCAACTCTTGTGTAGATAATGTAAACATTGATATCGAGACTCCAAACGGAATTCGAAGATTAATTTGTGATAACTCATTCACACTTGGTACAAGCGCCGGTAGCGTAAATTTGATTGCTAATTTAGATAAAGAAAACTCTTTTGCAGATGTACCAGTTGTTATAAATTTCACAGAAAATGGTTCTGACACTCCCCTAGCATCTGGAAATGTTGTTGTAACTATGCAGAACGGAGATCCTAACTCAGGAACTTTTGGAGATTCAAAAGCAACTATCTCAACACAAGCAGTAGAACAACTTGATGATGATTCTTCTGACACAAAAACAACATCTTCTGCAGTAAAAACAACTGCTCCTAAAACAGTTGTACAAACTTCATATGCAACAGCTCCTGCTGACTTAGCAATATCTAATGTAACTGCTGTTGGAAACCAAGTTTCATTCACAGTTTCAAATATTGGTGGAAAAAGCACTGATAACTGGACTTTTAATTACACAACTCCAACAAATCCAAAAGAAACTCTTTCATCTCCACTTCAAGCGTCTTTATTAAAAGGACAATCAATTAGATACACATTAACATTTGGTGCAAAAGCGTCTGGAAATCAAAATGTTGCAATTCAACTTGATCCATCAAATGCAATTTCAGAATTATCTGAGACAAACAACATTGGTACAATCACACTTTCAGGTGGAAGTATTGGTGGTGGAAATAATAATGATGATTCATACAATTCAAATGATAATGCAGATTTCGTTATCAAAAATCTAGAAGTTGGTAGACTTTCTGGAAATAATTTCAGAGAAGATGATAAAGCAGATGACGGTGATGATATTGCTGTAAGATTTACAGTGCAAAACCGCGGTGGTGAAACTACTGAAGATTGGAGATTTGAAATTGATAATCTTCCATATGACGATGACGACAACTATCGTTCAAAAGAATATTCTGCACTTCGTCCCGGAGAATCATTAACAATCACAGTTGAATTCGAAAACGTAGATGAAGGTGATTATGATATCGACGTAACAATCGACTCAGAAAAAGATACTCGTGAAGAAAGTGAATCAAACAACGACGACTCTGTAGATCTAGAAGTTGAGAACTAAATAAAATAAAAACCACCAAGATTTTCGAAACATCTGCAGGCCGTAGGCCGAAGCCGTTGAGGAAATCTTGGTGGTTTTTATTTTTGTTTAACTCTAAAGATCGATATCTGCTAACTTAGCATTTGTAGTGATAAATGATTTTCTTGCAGGAACGTCTGTACCCATAAGCATATCAAATACTTTATCTGCCTCTTCTGCATCATTTATTGAAACACGCTTCAAGATACGATTGGTTTTATCCATTGTAGTCTCTTTAAGCTCGTCAGCATTCATTTCTCCAAGACCTTTGTATCTTTGAACTCTTATTTTTGCCACTCTCTTTGTAGTTGTTTCTGCTTCTATCGCTTCACCATTTTCATCAAACTCCTCTTCTGGTTCTGGCTCAGAATCTCCAAGCATTTCTCTTTTTTCTTCATCTGAATACAAATACTTAACATCTTTTCCTTGTGTAACTTTATACAATGGAGATTGAGCAATATACAAATATCCTCCTTCAATGATAGGTTTGAAATATCTATAGAATAATGTCAGCAATAGTGTTGCGATGTGAGCACCGTCAACGTCGGCATCGGTCGCGATAATAATTTTATGATAACGAAGTTTTGTAATATCAAATGTATCACCAATTGCAGCACCTAGTGCAACAACCAAGTTTTTAATTTGCTCTGAACCAAGCATGCGATCAAGACGAGCGCGTTCCACGTTTAGAATCTTTCCTCTAAGTGGCAACACAGCTTGTGTACGACGATCACGCCCAACTTTCGCAGTACCACCAGCAGAGTCTCCCTCTACAATAAACAATTCCGCTTCTTCTGCGCTTTTTGTTTGGCAATCAGCAAGCTTTCCTGGAAGTGTCATACCTTCAAGTGCACCTTTTCTAAGTACTGAATCCTTAGCAGCTTTAGCAGCTTTTCTCGCCTTCACAGCAAGAATAACTTTTTGAATCATCGCTTTAGCATCGTCTGGATTTTCCTCAAGGAAATAAGTGAAAGACTCTCCAAAAACGCTTTCCACAGCTCCACGTGCCTCAACAGAACCAAGCTTAGCTTTTGTTTGACCTTCGAATTGAATCTCTGGCATTTTGATAGAAACAACAGCAGTAAGACCTTCAAGTACATCTTCTCCGGTAAAACTTTCTGTATCTTTAGAAGTTTTTTGTTTCTTTAAATAATTATTTAGAGATCTTGTCAAAGCCGTTTTAAAACCAGTCACGTGAGTTCCTCCTTCTGGGTTGTAAATTGTGTTCGCGAAAGCTGTAATACGAGGAGAGATATCGTCCACATATTGCAAGGCAACTTCCACATTCACATCACCTGCATCTTGATGAACATAGAAAATATTTTTATGAATTGGAGCTTGAAGCTTATTATTGTATGCCACAAGAGAACGCAATCCTCCTTCAAAATAAAATGTTTTTGATGGTGCTTCAATTTCATCTATCTCAGCAACATAATGTGTTCCTTCTGGAATTTCTTTTAGATCAATGTGTCGTGCATCGATAACTGAAATTTTCAAACCATGAACAAGATATGCTTGTTGGCGCATATGGCCCACAGTTCTTTTATAATCAAAAATAACTGTTTCAAAAATTGTTGGATCTGGTTGAAAGGTAATGATAGTACCTCTTTTATCAGACTTACCAACTTTTTTAACAGCAGCTTTTGGTTTACCAATATTATATTCTTGAATATATCTTTCAGTACCAGTATGAACTTCAGCTCGAGTGTAAACAGAAAGTGCATTCACCACAGATGCACCCACACCGTGAAGACCTCCAGATACTTTGTAACCTGAACCTTCGCCACCGAATTTTCCTCCGGCATGAAGTGTTGTCATGATTGTTTCAAGTGCAGAAACTTTTGTTACCTTATGAACATCAACTGGAATACCTCGTCCATTATCAGCAACACGAATAACATTGTCAGCGAGGAAAGTAATTTCAATAGAATCAGCGTGACCACCCATCGCTTCATCGCGAGAGTTGTCAAAAATTTCTGTGATTAAGTGATTTAAACCATCGGGACCAGTTGTACCGATGTACATACCGGGGCGCTTTCGTACCGGCTCTAGACCCTCAAGAACCTGAATTTGATCCGCACCGTAATTACTCTTAGCTGGTTTTTTATCTGACATAATGTCCTATAATTTTACCAAAATGTACCTTATTTACAAGGAAAAATTGTGGTGTAAATTAACTATCCTATTATTGTTTACTCCTAATTTATTTAATGATTTTTTCTAAAATAATATCTAGATCTTCATGTAAATTTCCTTCATAAGGGGTGTATGGAATACTAAATTTACGAAACGCTTTCTCTATTCCTCTATAACCATTTTCTGTTCTTAATTCTACCCACACCACGTTAAGTTCATCTGCTTGGTGTTTGTTTTGTTGAGAAAGTGTATCAGCAACAAAGATATCTGAATGACGTGCAAATATTGCATCTGCGCTCTCAGGATTACCTTTACCCATTAATTTAACCTCGCAAAGATACTTGCTACCATTTTGATCTTTTAAATAGAAATCAATTTCTCGACTAACCTTTTTATCTGTATCACGAACAAATTTTTCTTCAAAATTATCTTCTGAAACTTTGTATATTTCACAAATTGTCTTCATTAATACCTTTTCAACAGTCTTCCCTGCGGTACTCCAGGCCCCACCTCTTAAAGCAGCTCGTTTTACCGCTAATGTATTTATAACTAATAAAGTTTCACTAATAGTCAAATCAACTGCTACACCATTAAATTTGATTGTCAAAGATATTTCCAAGTCATTAGAATTATCAACTAAATTACTTATTGCTTCATATAAAGTATCGTAGTGTTCATTGGCTGCATCTATTACAATTTCTTTTGTGCCATTTTTATACATATTTGTTATTGTTTTCATATTAAGACCAGAGTTAATAGCAATCTCTTCTTTTGAAAGATTATTATTTAGAAATTCTTTTTTATACCAATCTGAAACATCTCTATTATTTAACTTAACTTCTGCTATTTTCTTAAAAAAATTAATAACGAACTGTAAAAAATCAGCATTGATTAAACTAACAACTTCCACGCGGTAATCATCGCCTAATATTACTCGTTTAACAATATTTTTAATTACTTGATCAGTAAGTGTCATAAATTAAAAAATTAATTATACCAATTATTAAATTCCTCATAAGTCAAAAAATGAGTTAGGTTATTATCCAATAAAGAATTTTCATTAATTAAACTTTTCATATATTCAAAATATTTAGACTCCTTTTCTGTTAAAAAAAACTTTCTACCTAACATTTTTGCAGTGCGCCCAAGTGTTCCACTGCCAGCAAAAGGATCAAACACAATATCTCCCTCAAAAGAGTAATAGCTTATTACTCTTTTACAGAGCTCCACCGGGAAAATAGCTGAATGAATTCTATCAGATTTTGGATGTATTTTCCACACGTTAGTTGTTTCAAAACCATCTTTGACTTTACTATTTTTTACCACATTTTGATCGTATTGATGTATGTTCCAATCTAATAATTTATTAGTTTTTTTTCTATATACCATTAAATACTCAGTAACACTATTAGGCTTATATGCCAATGGTTTCCTATGCTGTTGAAAACCACCGATACGATTTTTAACACTATATTCTGGTTTTTCCCAAACAATATCATCTATAAATTCCCAACCTTGTTGAACAAGTATAGAATGAAGATCAAAAGGTATAGGATAACGTTTACTTGAATGCGCACGACTAATTCTTGGCACAATTACAGGTGAAGTATTGACAATCAAAAATCTACCCTCTTTAGTTATCCGATGTGTTTCTTTAAAGGTTTTTTTGAGAAAATCCATATAAGCATCGTAGCTCTGATAAATAGAATAATCTCTTGCATTATAATATGGTGGTGACGTAAAAGTTAGATGAACACTTTCATTATCAACTTTTTTAATTATATCTAACACATCTCCAAGCACTACAACATTTGATATTTTTTTATCAACTAGCGGATGTGATTTTATTTCATTTATATTACTTTCTATAGAAAAAAATTCCTTTTCTATGACTTGTCTGATCATTTCATTTTTATGTTTAGACATTTTTTTTAGTGCCTGGTCAATTTTATTATCACCTTTAAAAACAAGGAGTGCTCTAATCGCTTGTGCAACTATCTTAGGATCATTATCATAAAGAACTTTTATTAAAAATTCTTTATTAGAGATGTCTCTTTGTCTACCAATAGCAGATACGGCCTCTCTTCTGACAGATGTATCATCATCTGTTTCATATAAATTAATAAATATTTCTATATGTTCCTTATTTTTGACTTTTGCTAAATTTTTTATTGCCAAAAGACGAACTTCTGGTGATTTATGGATTACTAATTTTTTAATTGGTTCAATATCAACATCTTTTGATAATCGCCCCATTGTCTCAAGTGTTTTAACCAAGAATCCAGCTGACCCTTTACGATCCGCGTAAGAAGATATTTGTTTTATTGAGTTAGATATATCCATATAGGTATAATACCTAAAAATCTTATTTTTGTAACTAATTTATTTATATGTTTTTTAGAGATATTTTATCATTTAATTAATACATAAAAACTACCTATTAAATTACAATTATAATACCTAACTGCAAATTGAATATAATAATCAAATTAACCTACAAAAATAGCCAATCTTCGCCAATATTTCTTGAATTTATCTATATCTACAAAAATATTCTTCTTTATTCCCTTTTCAGATTGCGGGTCATTATATAAAAATCCATCAACTTCTTTTTCTGAATCATGAAACCCAGTCAAAACTATCAAGTGTGAAGTTTTATTTTCATCAAAACCTGCATCCACAGACACAATCACAGGCCGATTAGCTTTGAGCATCTTTTTTATTTTTATAATTCCAGATTCTGACATTTTTTTATCATAAACACTTGGAACTGAAACGTTGCTTCCATTTTTTAAAAGCTGACTTTTAAATTCTTCTCTGTAAGCATGTATACCTCTATTTCTTAATATACGCACAAGAGCTTCATGATCCCAACCATGATCACCATAACCACCGATTCTCACTCCTTCATCAATTAAAGCGTCAATGCTTTCGTCATTGTTTGAGCGAAAATATTTGATAACCATTTTTGCACAAGTAATACCACAAGAACGAGTGTGCCATTTAGGCTCTAAAACATTCTGATATTGAGAGTAATAAGGCACATCGAGAAAATGCATTCTTGTATTATACAAGAACTATCGAACCTTCCAATCTTTTTGACTGTTTAAAACATCAGTAACTTTTTGCATTATTTGATTAACCTCATCATCGGTCAAAGTTTTTTCATAAGACTGAAAAACCAAACGAAACGCATATGAAACATTTCCCTCTTTTTCAAATTTATCAAACAGGCGAGACTTCACTAAAAGCTCTCCGGAATTTTCTTTTATTAAATTTAAAACAGATTCTTCTGAAATATTATTTGGAACCCACACAGCAATATCACGCAGCATGAAAGGATAAATTGAAAATGCTTTATATTTATCATTTTGTAAATTATCAAATTTAATATATTTTTCGCCAACTGAAATATTTTCTAAAATATTTGATATAGAAATTTCTGTCATTCCATTTTTAATCTCATAATCAATTTTTATTTTTAATTCTTTTTCTATATTTTCAAAAGCTGATTTTAGAATTTCATCTTTACCACTTGTAGCTAAAGCAAGCATTAATTTTTCACCATCTTTAAAATAGACTCTACCAATTTCAAAAATATTCACTTGGGAAAGGCCAAGTAAATCAGCATTATATTTATTCAATTCTAATGATTTTTTAATACCAGAAAGTAGAGTTGTCCTTAGATACTTTTTATCTTCAGCGATTGGCTTGATTGGCTCCATTTCACCTTTTTCAATAAAAGTATAAGTCATTACTTCTGAAAAGCCTGATTCAATCAAGATATTTTTAATTACCGCAGAAATATAATATTCTTTATTTATTTCAGGATTAAAATCTATATTTTCAACTGGCTTTTCTTCAATTTTTTCATAACCATACACACGACCAATTTCTTCAATTAAATCTTGTGGATTATTTATATCTAAGCGATTAAAAGGAACTTGCACCACATAACGATTTTCATTTGAATCAATCATTCTTCTATATCCCACTATATTTTTATATTTATCCAAGTCGTTAAGATTTTGCTTAACAACTTGCCCTTCGTGCCGAGTAGAATGAATAACTTCATTATTTCCAATATAAATTAAAACATGATCAACCCCCTCTGGAACTTCTGTACCTGGAAGAAAGTTTACGGTTTTTGTATGAATTTTTCCTTCATTAGAATTAGCAAAGATTAAATCTCCTGGCGCCAATTCTTCTTTTGATATTTTTTCTCCCCAAACATATTGATCAACTGTAAGTCGTGGAATAGCTAAACCACCCATTAGATATGAATAAGCAGTAAGAGTTGAGCAATCAAATTCTTCTGGCGCATTATATCTAAGACTAGGAAAAATATTGTGTTTTTTTCCAATCATTTCAAAAGCAGTTTTCAGTGCCACTTCTTTTGTGTTTACCTTTTTATATTCAAAGCCAAGTTTATTTAAAGTCTCTTCAATTTCAGATTCATTTAAATTTAATCCGAGCAAAGCGTTTACTTCTTTTACAGAAACACCAGTTGTGGGCTTAAATTTTCTTTGTTTTTGAAAAACATCTACAGGATTATGAGCCGTTCCACCTGCATATTTCAAAATCAATTCTATTGCTCGGAGAGCGCCATCCATTGCTACCTCTGGAGCAATCTCGTTTTCAAATCTTTTTGATGAATCTGTTTGGATTCCAACCTTTTGTGAAGCTTTTCTAACATTTGCATAAGCGAAGTTTGCAGATTCAAGAACAATATTTTTTGTATTTAAATCAACTTGAGCTTTCTTACCACCTTTTACACCCGCAATAGCAAGCACATCTTTTGAATCAGCAATAACCAAAACATCTTCAGTTAAAGTTATTTCTTTATTATCTAGAGTTATGATTTTTTCACCATCTTTAGCTTTTCGCACCACAATATCTCCATCTAATTTATCTTTATCAAAAGCATGCAAAGGTTGTCCTATTTCAAACATTACATAATTTGTAATATCAACAACATTATTTATTGATTTTTGCCCTATTGATTCTAGTTTTTCTTTTATCTCTTTTGGAGTTTCTTTTACTTCAATATTTGAAACTTGAATTGCAATATAACGATTACAAATTTTATCTTCAACAGAAACTTTTATTTCAGATTGATTCTCAAAATTAACAATTGGATTTATATCTTTAATTTTTAACCCAGTTAAAATTGAAATTTCTCTTGCAATACCATAATGACAAAGGCAATCATGCGCTCTGTTTGGCAAGATATCAAAATCAATTAAAGTATCATCACCTTTTTCTTCAATACCTTCTAATTGAAAAGATCTTGAATTCAAAAGACTACAAATTTCTTTTGGTGATGGTAATTGTTCTTCAAAATATTCTTTTAACCAATTTAATGAGACTAACATAAATTAAAATTGATTAACTAAACGAAGGTCACCATTATAAAGCAATCTAATATCATCAATACCATATTTAAGCATTACAATACGATCCAATCCCATACCAAAAGCAAAACCCGTATGAGTTTTTGGATTAATTCCCACAGAATTTAAAACGTTTGGATGAACCATTCCAGCACCCAAAACTTCAATCCAACCAGAATGTGAACATGTTGGACAACCCTTTCCTTTGCATCTGAAACACTCTAAATCTATTTCTACACCCGGCTCCACAAATGGAAAATATCCAGGACGGAATTGAGTTTTGATATCTTCCCCGAAAAGTTTTCTAAGAAAATTATTTAAATAAAATTTTAAATTTGCTAATGAAATATTTTCACCAACAAGTAATCCTTCCATTTGATGGAAAGCTACCTCATGTGTTCTGTCTGTGGCTTCATAACGAAAAACTTTTCCCGGAGCAACAATCTTTAAAGGAGTTTTATGATTTTCCATATATCTAATCTGCACATTTGAAGTATGTGTGCGCAAAAGTTTGCCTGGATCTGTGAGCCAAAAAGTATCCTGCATATCTCTTGCTGGGTGATCCTTAGGCACGTTCAGAGCATCGAAATTGTGATATTCATCTTCAATTTCTGGACCAAGCGCAACTTCAAAACCCAGCTCACTAAAAATAGTAGTCAATTCATTCATGACTCTAGTGATTGGATGAATGTGCCCCTTATCTAAACTCTCATCTTTCATGATTTCAATAGTCTATCAAATTTCAGCTTTATATAACTCTTGTCCATCTTTAATAAATATGGTATTTCCGACCAGTCTGAATTGCGGGTTTTTACCCTCGTAAATAGTTTGAAGATTTTGTCTCGAACGATCATCTGTTTCAACTGCAAAAATATGATTTTCTGTCATTACAACAAAAGCATCATCTCTTCCGGGAAAGAAATCGAAATATTTTATTTCTGTATCAAGAGAAATCAAAATCTTATCTCTACATCCTCTTATGTCACAAAAATAGAACGGGCTTGATTGTCTGTCCCCTGCCCACATCACATGAATATTACCCTGCTCAAGCCAAGAAACTATTTTATTTGATTCTTTAAATTGTTCTTTATCTTCTATATTGTTGATGCCAATTTTCTTCAAATAATCAGGCACGAAGCTTTGAATAAATTTAGTAGTAGAAGCTGGCAAAATATTTTGTGCGGTATTGTTCAGGATCTTTGAAGCAACAGATGTGGTTGCAACAGTTGAAGTGGCAGGGTTAAACAATTCTTCAATGTCTTTAAATTCAGGATTCAAAACCTTAGTCGATGTTGCTTTTGTGCTAGTAGATTGAACTACTACAAATTTATTCACTGCCTCAAAAGGTATCTCTGTTGGGATCATTAATATTTTTGCTTCAGTAACAAGATTTGGATATACAATCAAATCTTTATACCAAGGTAAATATCCCTCTTTTTCTACTCTAATAGAATAAACTTCATTTGATTTTAAATTTTTAATTAAAGTATTTCTTAAAATTACTCCATTTGATTCTGTGAATTCTCCATTAAGAAAAATTTTAGTTTCTGAAATATCAGAATGAATAAAAACTCCACCAGTTTTTACAAAAGCCAAATCATCTAAATCAAATCTATAACCAGCTGAATAAGAAAGCAGAAATGGTACGGCTGCTAGAAAAATAAAAAACAAAAATATCATTGATAAACTTCTTCTTTTTGCAGATAAAGGTTTCATTGATATTTATTTTACATCAGCTCTGTGTTTTGGTGTAACCCAGAATCCCATATACTTTCCAAACATTAATCTTGTTTGTGCATCTAGACCTGGAATTGCTCCAAAAATCACGATTGTAAAAGGAATTAAAAGCCATTGCAGACCCATTACTATCCATCTTAATTTTCTCTTCTTAAATCCGGTTGGCATTTTAGGAATTAAAGTGAAAGCAATAATTGCAGACAACACCAATCCGCTCATAGCTAATATCATCAAATTTCTAGTCACTATCGGAAGATTGTAAGACAAAACAGTATCTCTAAATTCTGAACCCCCTAATAGAAGTGGTAGCCATCCTAGCAATAAAATCACAAGTGGATTTGTTGCTAGAGACCAAAATCCTTCTAATTGAATAAATGCATGTTTCATCTTTTGTCGTAGAGGAATCTTTTTATGTTTTATAAAATTAAAAAGCATGTAAGGAATATTTTCTACACCCCAACTCCAACGTCGATGTTGCTTATAAATATTTATCATTGTTTGCCAGAATGTTGGTGCAAGATTGGCATCCATAGAAACAGGATATGAAATTGGCACAACTCGATAATTTCCATCGTGAGCAAAATACAAATTCCAAAAAATTCTTGAATCTTCTGAAACCATATTCTTTTGCCAGTAACCAATTCTATTTAAAACCACAAACGGCACAGAGTGTGATGAGAAAGTTGTAAGTTTCTCTGGTCGCTCTTGTTGAATCATTTGCCAAAAAGTAGAAGACATCGCTGCTACACGAGACACAGCCGGTGCCTCCCAAATATTATTATTATAGAGAGGCACCGGCTGATATGAAGCATGATATCTATCTTCTGTTGTAAGGAAATGCCACGTTAAACAAAGAAGATATTGCTCCCAAGCTACTGTATCCACATCAAATGCTGACACCAACACATTTTCATAAGATAAATTATTTGGATCCAAAACTTCAATACGCGCTCTCTCCGCTGCATAAGAAATATTTGAACCTTTTCCAGCCATTTCACCAGGAATATCTGCAGGGTGTCTTGTAGTTATAAAAAATGCAAACTTATCTTCATAAAGTCTTTTCATTTCTTGAGCAAGTTGCCACGGCTCTTCACCAGCTCTTTCTTCTCCAGCTAAAACTACAATTATTCTTTTATTATCGTATTTAGTTTTAAGTAGAGATAAAATACTTTCCTCAACCACATCTCTACCCTCTTTATAAAAAGGTAAAATCACCATGTGATAAATATGATCGTAATTTAATCCATTTAATTGCTCTTTCCAATCAACTTTTATGTTGTGCAAAAGTCTTTTCCAATTATGTCGATGGTGATATGAAAGATGAACGGTTTTTAGAAGCCAATAAAGATCAAAGGCAATTATAAAATATGCAGCTAAGATCGGCTTCCAGAAAGAAAGAATAATTATCAATAAAATAGTACCCCAAGACAAAAGCCCTGGAATTATTTCCAACAATCTAAAAAGTTTTCTATCTTTTCCTTCTAGATGAAATGCGTGTCCGGCACTAAATCCTGGAGTTTTTATATACTCTTCATTCATGGAGCCACTTGTCAGATTCGAACTGACGACCTACTGTTTACAAAACAGTTGCTCTACCAACTGAGCTAAAGTGGCGTATTATTTAATTCTCTCCCCTATGCTTTAATTGTTCTTTATAAATCTCTACCGATCGTAAATGAGATGATACAAAGCCCTTTGCGGTACCATCTCCACGACCTTGTACTAAACTAACCGCTTGAAGCGTTTTGCGCAAGGCAAAACCCCAGAAAACAATTAAGAGATGTAGAAAAAATACTGGTATCTTTTTTAATTCATGAATTAAAAACTTTTGAGCTTTTTTCAACCAATTAATACATATTTGCCAAATATCAATGATCAGTTCGTCTAATGCTTTTCTAAATTTCCTAGAAATAATATCGCGTCCTAAGAAAATTTCAAACATTCTAAACGCAACCATAACCACCATTATTATTGCTGAGACAGCAAAAATATTTATTAAAGTCATGATCTATTATTCTACCACTGAGAATCTCGCAATGCGACCAACGTCGATTCTCTCTCCAATCTTTTGAATTGCTTCTTCGATTAGTTGAGAAACTGTTTTTGAAGGATCTTTAATATAATCTTGATTCAAAAGTGTTTGCTCTTTGAAAAAAGCATTCAATTTTCCTTCAAGAATTTTTGCTTGAATATCAGCTGGTTTATCTTTTATTTCATTTTCAAAAACCTCAGTAGCTTTTGTTTTTGAAACTTCATCTATTTCAGAAACTCTTACATATTTTGGAGCTGTCGCAGCAACTTGCATAGCAAGCTCACGAGCCAAACTTTGAAAAGCTTCATTTTTTGCTACGAAATCTGTTTCGCACAAAAGCTCAACCATAGCACCCACATTTCCACCAGCGTGAATATATGAAGCTACAGTACCTGCACCAAGATCACGATCTGCTTTTTTTGAAGCAGCCTTTGAAGAAAGCTTTTGAAGAATAATTCTAGCTTTATCCATATCTCCAGCGGCTTCTTCAAGTGCATTTTTACATTGCATCATTGAAACTCCAGTCGCCTCTCTTAATGCTTTAATTTGCTCTGTGCTTACAGTCATATTATTAATATTAATTTATTTTTAATTTAAAAACTACTACTTAGTTGCAGATGCTGTTTTCTTTCTTTTTGCACCTGCTTGATATGATGCTACCAATTCACCAAGAATATAAGCTATTGTAGCAGATGAAGAATCGTTTCCTAAGATTGGAAACTTAACATCTTTAATATCACAATCTGAATTTGAAAGTGAAATAACTGGAATTTTTTCCAATACAGCCTCAGCTAAAGCATTGTCTTCTTGCTTTGCATCAATAATAAATACAGCTCCTGGCTTTGATTTCATGTTTGAAACACCACCAAATCTTTCTTCTAACTTAGCAATTTCTCTATCAATCAAAAGTCTTTCTTTCTTTGTGTATTTCGCAAGAAGACCCTTTTCTTTTTCTGTTGTAAGTTTTTCTAGACGATTAATTCTCTTTTGAATTTCTTCAAAGTTTGTAAGAGATCCTCCAATCCATCTACCTGCTACGTATGGTTGGTCAATTTTTTCTGCATAATCTCTAACAATTCTTATTGCTTCTCTTTTTCCTGAAACAAATAGAACTTGTTTTCCTGCTGCTGCTACTTCTTCGATAAAAGCCTTAGCTTTTTCTAATTGAACTGATGTCTTTTCTAGATCGAAAATTTCTATTCTGTTTTTAATACCAAAAATAAAAGATGAAGTTGAAGGGTGTCTTCGAGATTTTGAATAACCGAAATGAGCACCTACTTTAAATAGGGCCTCAACCATGTCTTTATTAACTGTTTTTACTTCTGTCATGTAGGCAAGAGTTTAGCAGAAAGCTTGAAAATCTGCAAGAGTTTTAGCTGTTTACACCAGATTCTGAGACTTCGGCTATTTTGTCCAAAATGTCTTGTATATCGCCCAACATAATACCTTCTAGGTTGTGCCAGTTTTCCTTTATTCTGTGGTCTGTTACCCGACTTTGAGGGAAATTGTAGGTTCTGATTTTTTCTGATCTATCACCTGTACCAACTTGTGATTTTCTTTCATCAGAATACTTCTTTGCCTCCTCTTCTTCTTTTAAGGCCTCCAATTTTGCAGTCAAAATAGCTAGGGCTTTTTCTCTGTTGGCTTGTTGGCTTCTTTCTGAGGTAGACCGCACATCAATACCTGTTGGTTTGTGAATTAAACGCACAGCAGTCTCAACCTTGTTTACGTTTTGACCACCAGCTCCACCAGATCTTGAAAATTCCATTTCTAGCTCATCTGGTTTGATTTCAAACTTACTTTTCTTTCTTATAGGCAAAATAGCAACTGAAGCTGTAGAGGTGTGAATTCTGCCTTGTTTTTCTGTAGCTGGAATTCTTTGAACTCTATGAACACCTGTCTCAAATCTTAAAATTTTATACACACCCTGCCCTCTAATTTCAAAAGCCGCTTCCTTAAAACCACCAATAGAATTTTCTGAAGTATAAAGTTTTTTCACTCCCCATCCTTTTTTCTCGGCATACTTCTGATACATTTCAGCAAGGTTTGTCGCAAAAAGCGCAGCCTCATCTCCACCCGCACCAGCCCGCACTTCAAGCACAATTTCATTTGGAAATTCATCTTCTTTTTCCTCTTCTTCTAAAATAGAATTCATCTGATCTAAAATAGCTTTTTGTTGAACATCAATTTGTGCTTTTTCTTCTTCCGCCATAGCGCGCATTGATTCATCTGTAGCCATCTCATCTAGATCTCTTTGTTGTTTTTGAAGACGCTCAAATTCAGACGCCAAAAATTGTGTCTTTTGATTTTCTTTATATTTTGTTAAATCAATTTCCATATGGTAATTCTATCAAATCTATCTTCTGAGAGTGATACTCGTAATGAAATAATATAAAAGCGGAGAAATTTTCGAGCATTCCGCAGACTTTTTTGATTTGCGAAGCAAATTAAAAAATCGAGGACGCTCGTAAATTTCTCCGCTTTTATGGTAGTTACTTCTTTGCAGCAGCTCTTCGTGCTTTGAACTTCTCAACTCGTCCTGCAGAGTCTAATACTTTTTCTTGACCAGTATAAAAAGGATGACAAGCGCTACAAATTTCAACTTCAATATTTTCCTTTACAGAAGCAATATCAAAAGAAGCTCCGCAAGCACATTTTGCCTTGGCATTTATATAAAAATCTGGATGTATATCTTTTTTCATAGTTAGCAAAATATAGCTAATTTTAAACTTTTAGTCAATATCTGCAAGAAATTCGATTTGCTCTTGAAAACCAGTAGCGTGATTTAATACAGAAGTACCATAGCTTTGACCAGGTCCACCGGCATAATTATTTCCAGCATAATACTTAGCCGCAGCAGTGTGTTCAGCTGTATAACCCCCATTTGCAGCCCCTAAATCAGCCAAATAAAGCGCTGTTGCGGTAAAGGCATGCTCTGGATTCCAAGGATTAGGAGTCTTCACGCCCAGAGCTGAAGCGATTCTGGACTCATAACCCTTCCAAGTTGTTGGTATAAATTGTGAAGGCCCCATAGCTCCACCCCAACCGCCCACAGAAGCAATTGGGCAAGACAAAGGAGTGGTCTCATAATCAAGTCCTAATTTTGAAGTAATATCTTTAAAGGTTGTTTGATCGTCTCTCCATGAACAAGGTGAAGCAGCGCCCGTGCATGATTTTCCATTTGCTAAATAATTAGCGTAATGAAGAGGACCAGGCATAATTGAAGTGTATTTTTTAGTATCTGGATCTCCAGCACGATTACATGTTCCAACATTTTTTCCTAAATCTGATTCTTGTTTCAAGATAGCCAAAATCAAAGCTGGTCGAACCCCAGTAGCTTTTCCAGCAATCGTAGCGTATTTCACAGCGTCTCCAAAAGAAATTCCTTCAGAATCACGCAATTGGAAAAGTGCAGAACGAATTTGCGCTGCTCTTGCTCTTTTTTCTGCAAGATAAGATTCCAGAGTAGCTTCTGCTTGCTTTGAATATGAAAGTAGAGTTGATTGTTCACCTTGTTGAGATTGAACTTTTTTCTTTTGAGCTTCAATTTCAGCTTTTACATCTTGTTCCTCACTTTTTCTTCTTTCTAATTTTGCTTTTTCTTCTTCAGTAAGACCACGAATTTCTCTAATTTCTGTAAATAGTTCCTCCAAAGAATTTTGCAATATACTATATGTATCAACATTCACGAAAAATTCTGAAAAATCTTCTTGGGTTAAAATTATTTCTGCTAGAGAAACATCGTCTAATTCATTCTTCTTTTTTATAAGCTGAGCCAAATCTTCTTTTCCGTTCTTTAATTTAGTATTTAATTGATTAACAGTTTGATCTTTTAAAGCAATATCACTACCTAATTGTTTTATAACAACATTCTTTTTATCAATCGATAATTGTGTTTGTTTTATTTGAGTAGTTAATTTTGAAAGCTCAGTTTGAATAGAAGCGGATTGAGCTTTTTGCTGACTCACAGAACCTTCCAAAGCTTTTTCTTCTTCACTTATACGAGCATATTCTTTACAAAGATTTTCTGTGTATTCATCTTTTGGACTTTTACACACCTCCTCTACTGATTGAGCAAAAAGCATCTTGGCAGACCAAAAAAGAAAAACCAAAACTATTACAAAAAATATAGAATAGCCTATAAATTTCTTAATAACTGAAACTAGCTGTTTGTTCATGGGTAGAAAATATTATACCCAATTTTTGAGATTATGCCTCCTCTTTTTCAGATGCTGATTCTTCTCTCTTTACTTCACCCTCTGTCTTAATAGCATTTGGATCAAATACAACCGCCTCTTCCACTTCTTCTTTGTGAGCTTGTACCAAAGCAACCACTTCTTCAGGATTTGTAATAAGAGTTACACCAGCTGGCAAAACAATGTCTTTTGCGTGGATTTGTGATTCGAAATCAACAAGTGGAGCAATAGAAACTTCAATTTCATGAGGAAGATCTTTTGGCATAGCCTCAATCTCAATTTCATACATAACCTTTACAAGCACACCGCCAAGAGTCTTTTCAGCTTCAGATTCACCAACGAATTCAAGAGGGACATTAACTTGTACTTTCTTTCCTTTTTCAATAGCGTAAAAGTCTACGTGTAATACATCACCACGCACAGCATCAACAGACACATCGTGAATCAATGTTTCGTGATTTTCTCCATCTACAGACAGATTTACAACTGTTGATTCTCCAGCGTCTTTGTAGGCCTTTAAGAATGCAATTGTGTTTAATTTGATAGAAGTAGCTTCTTGTTTTGGACCATAAACAACAGCAGGAATAGTACCGGCCTTTCTAAGAGCTTTTAAATCCTCTTTTATATCTCTTTTTTGTGCTTCTAAATTCATATAATTAGTGGGATTGATTATACACAGAGTTTAAAAATTGGCAATATTTATAGTCCTACTTCCCTACAATGTGGTTTTTTAGATATTCTAGGGTGCCACCGACTTTTTTGCCTGGATTAAAGATGTTATTTGGATCAAAGATGTTCTTAATTTGTTCAAAAAGTCTATAAACATCATCGCCAAACATTTGTCGAACATAAGGAGTACGGATAATTCCGTCGTTGTGCTCACCCGTGATTGTGCCTCCGTATTGAATAACTAATTTGTACACCTCATCAGAAACAATTGGAATCTTTGCACGCTCAGATTCTTTATTTAGATTCATTAGAGGAATTATGTGTAAATTTCCACTACCAGCGTGTCCAACAATATTTACCGCAATATTATTTTTTTTCAAAATCTTAATAATCTTTGGCAAAAACTCTGGAAGTTTTTCTGGACTAACACAAACATCATCTATAAAAGGAGCTGTTTGTTTATCTTTCACTTTTTCACGGAGTAGATTGAAACTTTCACGACGCATCACCCAATATTTTTCAGCTTCTTCAATATCATTGATCACTCGATAATGAAGCGCATTGTCTTTTAAAGCATCAATAACTTTTGCAACTTTTTTATCAGCTTCTTCAGCAGTGTCTTCGGCAATTTCTACTAAAACAATTATTTTAGGAAGACCACCGAGTTTTAATCCAATTATAAATTCAGGCCAAAATTTAAATAAAAATTTCAGAAAACTTGAGCCGGCTTTCTTTGCGATTTCTGGCATAAAACGTAAACCGAGTTTTAATGTAACATCATCAAATGTTTCCATACTTTGCACGCCGATTGGCAAAAGTTCAGTGACAGTTTGTGGTAGAGCTTCCCAACTTTTGAAAAAAAGTGTTACCAATCTTTTATGATCCTTATTTTCAATAACTCTGATTTTGGCAGAAGTCATTACACCGAGTGTGCCTTGTGAACCAGTGAAAAGTTGGGTTAAATCAAAAGTTCCCGCTTCTTTGTCATAGACATCCCAAAGCGCGTAGCCGGAGCTATTTTTAGATGTTTTAGGGCGCGCCGATTTTATGAGGGCGAGGTTTGTATCAATAAGCTCAAAAGTTTTGCGGTAAATCTCGCCCTCAAAATCGGCGCGCCTCATCTTATCTTCTAATTCAGACATCTTTAATTTCCGAAAATTATATTCTTGCCCATTAGCCAAAACCATATCCAGAGATTCAACAAAATTTCTCATTTGCCCATAACGCATTGAGTTTTCACTTCCGCAATTATTCATTATCATTCCACCAAGAGCAGCAAGACCTTTTGAAGCTGGATATACCGGCATCGAAACGTGTTCCGGCAAAGTTATTTTTTCAAATTCACGATAAAAAACTCCTGGCTCCACAATCGCTCGCAAATTTTCAAGATCAACTTCTTGATCTGTGAAATGTTTTGTAAAATCTAAAATAATCCCCTCACCTATTGCACCACCAGACATATCTGTACCTGCAGACCTTGCTGTAATAGAAAGATTCGGAAATTGATTTTTATTCTGCAATGTGAAATTTACAATCTTTTTTAAATCATCAACATTTTTAGGAAAAACAACAATTTGTGGTCGTACTTTAAAAAGACTAGCATCACGACTATATTTTTCTAAAGTCTCATTATCAAAAAAAACTTCTCCTTTAACAATTTCTTTCAAACGATCTGCTAAAATTTGTGATGACATAAATTACTCTAGAAAATTAAACAACTTCAAACAATCGGTGACAGATTTTTGTATTGCATCAACTGTTGGCTTCATGAATTTATAGGGAGCGATTTCATCTTTATGTTCTGCTAAAGATTTTTCCAAAGATTCTTTGAAAGCGACTCTAATTTCTGTATTAATATGAATTATTGAAATACCAGCTTTAATAGCGTCTTGAAAATCTGCATCTGATGTACCGGAACCACCATGAAGAACAAGTGGAACACCACAAGTTTTTCTAATTTCACGAATTCTTTCTATATTCAACTTTGGATCAACACCACTCTTAAGCATGCCATGCATATTTCCAACAGCAGGTGCTAATAAATCAACACCTGTTTCATCTACGAATCTTTTTGCTTCATCAGGAGTCGTGAGAAATTCATCGCTAGTAGCCACGCCTTCGGGTACTTCATCTAAAAGTTTTGAAGATTGTCCAATGTTACCAAGTTCAGCTTCCACTAAAACATCTCGTCCGGAATTATTAGCATAATTAACACATTCTTTTGTAGCTAAAACATTTTCTTCGTAAGAAAGTTTAACTCCATCAAAAATTACAGCATCAAAACCAGCATCAATAGCCTCTTTTACACCTTTAACACTATAAGTATGATCTGCATTTAAAAATACTGGTTGATTGTATTTTTCTCGCATAGCACGGACAAGCGCCGCCGCCTCATGCACACCAACGAACTCTCTTTCCCCCTCTGAAACACCGATAATCACGGGTAGTTTTAATTCGCGCGCGGCGGCGCACACAGCGTGAAATGCCTCTAAATTTGAAATATTAAAATGCCCTATCGCCACACCCCTTCTTTCTGCATCAGCAATATAATCGCGCAAATTATTCATGTAAATTATTTTATCATAAATATTTTTAAATTTTATTATTAAACACTTACACAGAAATATTACTTTTAAATACCTTGCGCAGCTTGCGTATGCAAGCGAGCAGAGCGACAAAATTGCAAAAATCGCGTAGCGTTTTTGAAATTTTGGACGTGTGTATTTAAAAGTAATATTTCTGTGTGTAAAATTAAAAATATTGTAATTACAAATATTTTTAATTTTAGAAATTTTTAATTTAAAAATGTTTGATACAATACTTAATATGAAAAACGAAAATCAAATTGATTTCTTAGCAATCGGCGACATTGTCACAGACGCTTTTATAGAATTGAAAGACGCTTGGGTTGAAACTGACAATCCAGAAAAATCTAAAGAACTTTGTATGAAATTTGGAGAAAAAATTCCATATGAAGATGTTGTTGTTGTACCAGCTGTGGGAAATAGCCCAAATGCAGCAGTGTCAGCACATCGTTTAGGTTTAAAAACAGCTCTTGCAACAAATGTTGGGGATGATTTTTTTGGCAATGAACAAATCCAAACTTTAAAATCAAATGGTATTAACACAGATTATGTAATTCAGCATAAAAATTTACCATCCAACTACCATTATGTTCTGCGTTTTGGACCAGAAAGAACTATTTTAATTAAACACACTGCATTTCAATATAAATTCCCTGATATTAACCCAGCGCCAAGATTTATATACCTTTCTTCACTCTCAGAAAATTCTCTTCCATATCATGGAGAAATAGCTAGATATTTGAAAGAACATCCAGAAACAAAACTCGCCTTTCAACCAGGAACATTTCAAATAAAATTAGGGAAAGAAACTTTAAAAGATCTATACGAATTTTCATATTTATTTTTCTGCAACAAAGAAGAAGCCCAGAAAATTCTTAACACAACAGAAAATGATATTAAAAAACTTTTATCAATGATGAGAGAGATTGGACCTGAAATTGCAATAATTACAGATGGACCGAATGGCGCTTACACATACGACGGAAAAGAATATTGGTTTATGCCAATGTATCCAGATCCAAATCCACCAGTAGACCGCACTGGTGCCGGAGATTCATTTTCTAGCACTTTTACTTCAGCATTAGCTCTTGGAAAATCAATTCCCGAAGCACTTTCTTGGGGTCCAATAAATTCTATGTCTGTAGTGCAATATATTGGAGCACAAAAAGGTTTACTTCATAGAGATAAATTAGAACTATTACTTCACAATGCACCTAAAAGTTTTACACCACAAAAAATATAAAAACTTTTTTAAAATAAAATAAAGAGATATAATGTTGGATATGCAAGTTGATAACTCTGACATCCAATTTGAAGAAGAATACGGTAACACCGAATTTCATTTTAAATCTAGAAAAATATTAGGTGAACCAACAACTCCTACTATGGTTAATTTTCTTTTAAATAAAGGTATCGTAAAAAATGAAAAACAAGCAACTATAGTTTTGCTTTTATGTATTCTTATTTTTTTAGGATTAAGTGTTTTTATTTTAAGAAGCGCTCTTATAAATGATGAGCAATTAATTTATATAGACAAATATGGTCGTGAAATACCTTTTGATGAATATATTAATCTGCTTAATAAAGGTCAAAAACCATAATTTTATGAATAAATTAAATTTAAAAAAAGGTTTTACATTAATAGAATTACTCGTAGTGGTATCAATTATTTCAATAATATCTTCAATAGTTGTAGCAGTTTTAGTTGATGCAAAAATTGGTGCAAAAAATAACAGAAAAAATGAATTGGTTGCACAATATATTACAGCATTGAGTTTATATTATGGAGAATACGGAGAATATCCAGAAGGAGGATGTACTGATTGTGCTGAACCAACTTATGTTTGTTTAGGTGATGATTATATTAGCGATCGTTGTTTTATTTTTGGAATCGAACCAGAAGATTATCATAATGAAAACTCAACAGTTAATACACAAATATCAGAATTCATACCAGGATTACCATCAAGTTTAGATGAATCGATACACGGTGGAAAGACTTTTGTTGGTATTACATACGGTTGCACAGATGAAAATTGTAACCAATATGAAGTGTCTTGGGTTTTAGAAGGTGAAGGCAATGATGCTTCTTGTTACGGTGGTGCATCTGAAACACCCTTTGGACCAATAAAGATTTGTACATTTGCAACACAAAGATGAAGATAATTTCAAACAAATTTAAAAAAGGTTTTACACTGATTGAGCTATTAATAACAATATCTATAATTACAATACTAACCTCAATTACAGTTGCTGTTTTAGTAGATGCAAAAAAAGGAGCCGAGAATAATAAAAAAAATGAAATTGCCTCACAATACGTAACAGCGCTTGCCTTATATCATAATAAATATGGAGTATATCCAAACGGCGGATGTACAGAAGAAAGTGAGTGCGGAGAAGTATCTCATGTCTGTTTAGGAGATTATCCTGATAATAATTGTTACATCCTTGGAAATCATGATGAGAATTCTGATGTGAATCAAGCGTTGGCAGAATTCGCACCAGCAAATCTAGCGAGTTTGAGCACGACAATAGTTGGCGAACATGAATTTGTGGGAATTGCTTATGGATGCACAGAGCCAACTTGTTCAAATTATAGAATATCTTGGGTTTTGGAAGGTGAAGGAGCTGATGCTTCTTGTTATGGCGGAGGAACAGAACACGACTTAGGAGATGTTTCTCTTTGTGTATTTAGCACAGATCCAAATTTAAATAGCACAATATCTGGATGTACCAACTCACGAGGAGAAAACTTTAATTTCTTTGCAACATTAGACAATGGTAGCTGTGTCATAAACGGATGTATGAACAACACCGCAAACAACTATGATGATGAGGCAACTGTAGATGACGGAAGTTGTGCATATTATGTATGTGATCAACAAAACAACAACTATGGATATCCCTACACAAATTATCATACAGAAACAACTGCAAATTCATGGGAATATAACTCACATTGCTTCATCTCAGGATGTATAAACAGTAGCGCATACAACTACAATTCTAACGCCAACGAGGATGATGGAAGTTGTATGTATTACTTATGTGACACTCCTGGATATGATAATTATCATATAGACACAACATCAAACTCAGGTATGGCTGGAATGTCTTGCCAAAACTCAGGCTGTACAAACACTACTGCATACAATTATGAATTCGGTGCAACACAAGATGATGGAAGTTGTATGTATTGGACATGTAATACAACTGGATATGATAATTATCAAGAAACAAGCACTCCAAATTCACCAGAATACAATGCATCTTGTGCAAACGATCCCATCTTAGGTTGTACAAATAGTAATGCATATAATTACAGCATGTATGCAACCCAAGATGACGGAAGTTGTACATATTGGACATGTAACACCTACGGTTATAGCAACTACCAAACAGAATCTACTTCAAATCCAGGAGAGTACAACACAGGCTGCTATTATTAATCTGCAGACAAAAGTCTTATAGAAATCTTTTGTACATTATCCTTTTTTGTATGAGAAATTTTATTATTTACTTTTTTCAAAAACAGCTGAGCTAATTCATATCCCGTAGTATGTGAAAGATTGATTTGATTATCTTGATTAAAAACTGTTTCAAAAATCACCAACATATCAGAACCCTCTTTTTTTATAATTAAATTAATACTTCCCTTTTCTAAAGCAATAAGAATTTCTTGAGATAAAATGGAAATTATATAGTTAAAATATTTTTTGTTTGTAATAACTTTATTAGTATTTTGACACTCTAAAGAAAAATTTATTTTTCTATTATTTGCAATTCTTATGTATTTATCTACTGATTCATGAATATTAGAAAGCAAAGGCATTGATTCTAATTTAATCTTTTTATTATCTTGATTTAGGTTATAAATCATTAATAATGATTGTGTAGTCAGAAGAATTCTTTCAGCAGATTTTTCTATTCTACTTACTTTGTTTACAGAATTTTTAGATAGATCTTTATCATTCTTTAAAATACCAACATAACCTTGAATAAAAGTAATTGGTGTAAGAATATCTTTCTCTAACTTTTCTAAAAACTTTATTTCTGTTGTTTTTTTATTAAACATGATTTTTATTTAAAACATTATGAACAGCATTATAAATTGAATCTTCTCCCATACCATAATGTTCTATTAATTCATCTGGTGTTCCAGATTGTCCGAAAGAATCATTTACACCGATAAATTCAATTGGCACAGGAAAATTTTGAGATAAAAATTCAGCTACAACACTCCCCATTCCGCCAGCTATTTGATGTTCTTCTACTGTCACAATTTTACCAGCTTCTTTTGCAACTTCTAAAACAGTTTTAGAATCCAGTGGCTTTATAGTTGAAAGATTTACAACAGAAATACCAATGCCTTCATCTTCACATTTTTTAGCAACGCGCAGTGCTTTATGAACTAGAGCCCCTGTAGCAATAATAGCAACATCAATTTTTCGTTTTGAAGATTTAAATAAGACTGAAGCCTTACCTATTTCAAAAGGAGTTTCTTCTGTTGTGATGAGCGGTGTAGCTTCGCGCGCAAGGCGAATATAAGTTGGGCGGCCGTTCACGGCCGCGTCCAACGTCGCCTTGCGCGCTTCTACAGCATCACAAGGTGAAATCACCACCATATTTGGAATAACTCTCATTAAAGCAACATCTTCAATAGCTTGATGAGTTCCACCATCTGGTCCAACAGAAACTCCAGCATGAGATCCAACTATTTTAACTGGCACATTGTTATAACAAATTGTTGTTCGTATTTGTTCCCAATTTCTTCCCGGACTAAACATCGCGTAACTAGATATAAAAGGAATTTTTCCCATAGCAGCCATACCAGACGCCACTGATGCCAAATTTTGTTCAGCAACTCCAACTTCAAAAAATCTTTTCGGAAATTCTTTTGCAAATGCTTCCATTTTTGTTGATTCAACTAAATCAGCACAAAGACCAACGACATTATTATCTTTTTTCGCTGCTTCAAGTAAACCAATACCAAAACCAGCACGAATTGGAGTGCTTTCATTTTTTTCATCAAAAATATCTTTTCTTAATTTTTGTTCTGGAATTAACATATTATTTATCTCCACATTTTATTTTTCCACCCAAAGTTCGAAGTGCCTCGAGCGCCATATCATCTTGTTCATCTTTTTTATAAACATCTTCTGGACCTTTTCCTGGTGGAACACCATGCCAACGATAATCTCTTTCCATAAACGGCACACCTTTTCCTGCTATCGTGTGCGCAATTATCACTGACGGCATATCAAATATTGCTCGAGCTTGATTTACTGCTACATCAATCGCTTCAAAATTATGTCCATCAATTTCTTGAACATGCCAATTAAATGCTTCAAATTTTTTGCGTAGACTATTTAAAGGCATCACATCTTCTGTGTATCCATCTATTTGAATATTATTTCTATCTACAATAACAATTAGATTATGTATTTTTTCTTTAGCCGCCATCATTATCGCTTCCCAATTTTGTCCTTCATTTAATTCTCCGTCACCAGTTAAACAAAAGAAAAACTTTTTTGATTGCACACCATTATCAATTCTATCGGCAAGAGCCATGCCGAGAGCCTGAGAAAGCCCAGAACCAAGCGGCCCAGAACTATTTTCTAACATTGGTAAAAATTCACGATGCGGATGTCCTTGCAGTCGTGAACCAAATTTTCTTAAAGTCTCTAATTCTTCCAACGGAAAATATCCCGCATGTGCCATTGTGGCATAAAGCACTGGACAAATATGTCCATTTGAAAGTATTAAACGATCTCTTTCGTTCCATGATGGATTTTTAGGATCATGATTTAAACCAACAAAATATAAATATGTGAAAATATCTGTCATATCTAATGGACCAGCAGTGTGTCCAGAACCAGCATTTATAAGCATTGCAATAATTGATTGCCGAATTCTATTTGCAGTCTGTTCAAGTTCACAGATTTTTTCGTCTGTAATATTACTCATATCACTATTCTAACAAAAATTTTATGAAAAATTATTGTTTGTTCACTAAATTTTTTAAATCCAAAATATTATCAGCCGGAACACCATCAAAAATATATGATCCAGAAACCAATCTTTTTACACCAACTCCAACCAAACTCTCTGCAGTATCCAAATCAACCGCCCCATCAACAGAAATTATTTTCTCTGGATATTTTTTATGAAATTCAGAAATATTTTCTAAAACCACTTCAGCAAATTCTTGATCTTGAAAACCAACTTTTTCGATTCCCATAAATTGCACAAAATCTATTTTATCTAAAACATCTTCAATTACAGAAAAATTTTCACTTGGTAAAAGTGCAATGCCAACTTCAATATTCAAACCCTTTAAATCTTCTATTAGTTTTTTAAAATCTCCCCCTTGTAAACTTTTCCAATGTAATACAACACGAGCTACTCCTGCATGAATCCATTTATCTACCTCTTCATATGGATTAGCAACCATTAAATCAACTTCAAAATTTAAATCTTGCCAATGTGGCAATCCTTCATCTTCTTTTAAAATATTTAAAAATTGTTCTTCATGTTCACCATAAGGCCAAGAAACGGAATCGGTATATTTACCATCCATCACATCTATTTGCACCCAATCAACTTTACGTGCAACCAAATTTATACTTGAAACCAATTCATCGTAATCATCTGGCATTATTGCTGGAATAATTTCAACTGTGATAGCCATCATCAATTTTTTCAATTCTTCTAATATGTCTTTCTTCTCCAGAAAATTCTGTATTTAAAAATAAATCAACTGCTTCAATAGCTTCTCTAATACTTAAAAATCTTGCGCCAAGAGAAAGAACATTTGCGTCGTTGTGTTGACGAGCAGTGATAATTTCTTCTGGCACATCTCTACCATCTGCTGGCACATACTGACCATTGAAAACCACAGCTCGCACGCCTGGAAAACGATTAGCAACTATTGCTTCACCTTGCCCTGAGCCACCTATTACAATCGCTATTTCACTTGGATCTGCAGCCACTGCACTTGCCGCTGGAGCTATGAAATCTGGATAATCATCATCTTCTTCGTATTCATAAGCACCATGATCCACCACCTCATAACCCTCACTTTTAAGCCATTCTTTTATAGCTTCTTTATGTTCAAAGCCAGCATGGTCTGATGCAATATTTACAACTCTATTGTCTGTCATTGTATCCGGATTTGTCATGTTAAATTAATTAAAACCAAATAAACTAGATAGAAAACCTGCAACCAATAAAACAACAGCTGCCCAAACAACCGCTACAATTAAAGGTATAAGGTAACTTATCACATGAAAAGATAGCGCTTCAATAAATGAATCAGCTTTATGAGGATTATCAGTCTTAACGATTTTAACCAAAATTAATCCCGCTATTATTGCTAATAAAATTTCTATCATAGACAGTTCAATTATAACTTATAATAAGTCTATTCTGTATTATAAATAAATATTTTGCAATTAAAATTAGGTTACTATTTTAAAAAGACTCCCCTGAACTCCTCGTCTAATCTAAAAAACATTATCAATTATGCCTAAATTATAGTGGTAAAAATATTTATATAGATCAACTAAATAATAAAAATAGGCGCTGTGGATAACATTGACTTTTTGAGTAAATTTGATATACTGGCCCGAGAAGTATGCATTAATAACTTACATAGTGCTTTGGTGTTCCCTTAGAGAATCTGAGGCTTGAGCCAAAGAATACCACTTTATAAGACGCTACTTCTAACAAAGAATGTCTGTTGAAAAAATTTTGACAGGCTTTTTTTGTTTTTAAGATGAATATTAATCATTGATAGGTTGTGTATTGAAAATTTCTTTTCCTCTTCCAATAATATTTTCTTTCAAAATAGCATAATATTCATTTCCCAATTTACCATTTTCTAAATAACGTGAAAGCGCTCCAGATATCCAATCAGCGATTTGAATATTTACATTAGTTGTTGAATCAACTGTTTCAATTTGAATAATTGCACCTTTTGGTGTGCTAGTTAATATTCTGGTCTCTATTATTTTCTTGAATTCATTCTTTTTCATTCCTGAAAGTTTACGCTGATCACAGAACACACGAAAATCCATATCAACGCTTGGAAAATACATATCAATCAACTCACCAACAACATTAGTGTAAAGTAGTCCATCTTTAAATTTATCTTCTTTTCTATATTCTGTTGGAATATTTTTTCTTAATAAAAAGACATATCTCACACGAACATCCAATTTCGAAATAAATTTTATCGTCTTTAAACGAAGAGTGTCAGAAATACCAGTTGCAGACCATTTAATCTCGCTCTGGTTTCTCATTTTTCTTGGAAAATGTTTTTTATAGAAGGCACGGAACTGCTTAGCCGTTCGTCTAGGCTCTCCTACAGTAAAAGAACCTATCACAAAATATTCTTCATGATTGTGTTTAGTAAATTGTCCACTTTCATCTAAGAATATCTGCATAAATTTAATTATTTACTTCACCTTCTAATATCTCTGCAACATCGACTAAAATTTTACGAATCTTAGAGCTTAAAGGTTTTTCTGATTTTATTGATAAATTCCATCCTTTACCAGAATCATTAAATTGATATTTCTCTTTACTTTGAACAAAACTATTATTATCTATAACATCCTCTTTTGAGGACATGTTGCTTACTGTCTCTCTTTTTATAATTTTTACCTTACCATCAACTGAGTCTTCCATGAGATCCGCATATTTTGCTGACAAAATGAAATTTTCTGCAAAAAGTTTTTTACGGTTCACAGATATTTTATAATCATGAACCCCTAGGTTCTCAATTGTAGACATCGAAGATTCGCCTGACCCATTTTTTATTTTATCAAAAAGAGAACTGAATATAGAACAACTTAAAAAAGCTTCTTTTAAATTGTTTTTGAATTCCTCAGCGCTATCAGATTTTGGAGCAACGATTTCTTTTGCTAATTGAGTATAAACAACTTTTCCACCTCTTTCTATAAAATTATAATCTCTAAGAGTTCCAAGCTTTACAACAAAAGCTCCGCTGTTTGCAGTTTTACCTCCAATAGCTTTTGCAAAAGTATCTTTACTCATCTCCCAACCACCAACAGACCCCATCTTTATAAGGTTCACCGCTTCCTCTAAATTAAGGGTTGGAAAACCACCCGAACGACTTCTCTCTACTATATTTTTAGTATTTTCCATAAAACATACTGTTATTAAGCTTTTAATACAGATATATTAACTATTACTTTAAGTAAATGCAAGTAATTTATGCAGTTAAATTAAATAAAAACATTATTTACTTTTTCAGTCAAGAGATTATTATAAATAACCTTGTAAAATAAAGATACTTTCTGTTGTTAAAATTAAACATTGATTCATGATTTAAAATTAAAACTTTCAAAGTTACTACAATCTACAATACACCTAATATTTTAAGCTATGCCAATTTTGGCCTTTATCTGTCGCACATCATCCTCTACTTTATCTAGGCGGTTGCTGGGAGCAGTAATTAATTTAAATTCTAAAGTATTCATTCTCCCTTCTAATTTGTCCATTTTATTACCTAGTTTGATCTCTATTCTATCTACATCTGCTTTATCAGCTTTATTTCTGTTAATTTCATCAAAACCATTCTGAATCATAATTGCCAACGCTTCAAATTTTGCATCCATTTTAATCTCAAAATCATCAAAACGCTTATCTAATAAGTTGTCTATATAACTTCTGTCTTGTTTTGTTAGCATACGGAACATAGTAGCAAGTGGTATATGAAATACCTTTAAAGTATATCTAAGATGAAGATAAAATCTCTGTGGATTACAAATTAGGACACAAAAAATCTATTTTTGTCCCAACTTAATCACGTGTTCTACGAGAGAATTAGTATACCCCATCTCATTATCATACCAAGAAAGAACTTTGACTAAATTTCCATCTACAACACGAGTGAACGCTAAATCAGCAATAGCTGCATGAGTATTCCCTTTTATATCACTTGAAACAACATCTTCTTCAGTGACTGTAAAAATTCCTTTCCAACGTGGCATTTGCGCCGCACTTTTTAAAGCCGCATTTATTTCTTCTACACTCGTTGCACGCTTCGCAATAAATGTAATATCTGCAATTGAACCCACCACCACAGGCACACGAAGAGAAATTCCATCAAATTTATTTTCAAGTTGCGGAAGTGCCTTTGCTACAGCGATTGCGGCACCAGTTGAAGAAGGTACAATATTTTGTGCAGCTGCCCGCCCTTCACGTAAATCTTTTTTACTTGGTCCATCTACAAGTGCCTGCGAAGCGGTGTATGCATGAGTAGTACTTAAAATTGCTTTTTCAATTCCTACAACATCATCCAAAATTGCGATTATTGGACTTGTGGCATTTGTTGTACAAGATGCATTTGAAGTAACCACGCAAGTATTTAATTTTTCTTCATTCACTCCCATTAAAATAGTTCCTTCTCTTTCACTTCTTGGATCATCTTTTGCAGGTGCTGTGATTACAACTTTTTTTGCACCAGCTTTTGTTACATGTACTTCCGCATCAGAAAATTTTGTAAAAAATCCTGTTGATTCTACAACTACATCAATTCCTAAATCTCCCCAAGGCAAAGTTGCAGGATCTTTTTCTGCAAAAACTTTTATTTCTTTTCCATCTACAATTAAAGATTTTTCACCTGACTTCACTTCATAAGGCAAAACACCATAGGCAGTATCATATTTCAAAAGATAAGCTAAGTTTTCTGTTGAACCTAAATCATTCACTGCTACCACTTCAATTTCAGGACGATTTTTTGCCAATCTAAAAAACGCTCGCCCAATTCTACCAAAACCATTTATCGCAACTTTTATAG
>CAZIFF010000004.1:37422-37764 GCA_964538345.1 uncultured Candidatus Saccharibacteria bacterium | reverse complement strand
CAAGTGCGTCTACCAATTTCGCCATCTCGGCATATGGTGCATTCTAGCAAAAGATTGCACATTTGTCCGCTTCTGTCCGCCCAACAATTACCATTGTCCGCCCGAATTACATTCTGTGCGTCCGCGCTCGGTTATAATCAAATAAATCATAACCTCACTTGTCCGCCCGAACTTCGTACTGTGCGTCCGCGCTCGGAAATATTAAAAAGTAAACTTTTTAATATTTCCTCATTTCTCATGTACGAATCCATCGAATACGTTGTTGCTGCTTCACTTGGTTGTATAGGCTTTTGATCAGTAAATTCGAGCGATAATTTATTTATTAGTTCTTTTTCCAGTGAA
>CAZIFF010000004.1:26488-37412 GCA_964538345.1 uncultured Candidatus Saccharibacteria bacterium | reverse complement strand
CACTTGTCCGCCCAGTAGGATTCGAACCTACGACCGTTCGCTTAAGAGGCGACTGCTCTACCAGCTGAGCTATGGGCGGAATGCATTGAATCGTAACAGATTTTTTTACATAGGAAAAGGGGATCTCTTTGTGGTAATATCTATAAGTTATGGATCTAGAAAAACCTAAAGATGCGGGAGAGGAAAAAATAAAACAATATGTAGAAAGGATTACCAAGAAAGGTGAGTCAGCAGAATCTATTTTAGAAGGATTACCAGATTATTGGAAAACAAAAATTCAGGAGGGTGTTTTAAATGCAAGTACGTTAAAAGAACAAGAAGAAAAGACAATTAAAGAAATAAGAGAAAGACTTGGTATTCTAAATGTAGAAGATATAATTGCAAAAATTAAATCTGAAATAGTAGATGATTTAAATGGTCTAAGTCCAGATGATTTAAAAAAACAAATAAAACTAAGAAATGATTTAGTTAGTTGGGAAAATAAAGGAAACTTAGATGACGATGTTTTTATTGCAGGCAAAGGAAATTATTATGAAGATAAAAAAGGAAACGGCTATTCTTGGAAGTCGGTTGATGGTGATATAGGCAAAGACTTCGATTCTCATGGTCTTTCAAAAACAGATCAATTGGAAAGACTATTAAATCTTTTAGAAAATGGTATTGATACTTCAAAAACTTTTTACACGGCTCCATTTGAGCTACCAGATGAATATAAGGCGGCACTGGGAGCCGCTTTGGGTACAGGGGATGGTACAGCGTATAAAGACGGTATTGCCGTTGTTGCTAGTGGATTTAAAGAGAGACTAAGTGTAGATGGTATAAAACATGTTTTTATAAATGATGTTTATCAGAGTTTAAGGGATCCTTTAGAAAAAGCTTTTCCTAAATATCAATTCCATTTATTAAGTGAACAAAATAGAGTTTTAGAAGAAGAAGCAGGGAAATCTTAGTTTGATTTTTGTGCCCGGAGCGGGGGTCGAACCCGCATCCCGTTTGAGACACGATTTTAAGTCGTGCGCGTATACCAATTCCGCCACCCGGGCATTTGTGAGATTTTATAACAAAAAATTTCACAGGTCTATTGACCTTGAGGCGTGGGCGGGAATCGAACCCGCGCATGGAGGTTTTGCAAACCACAGCGTTTCCACTTCGCCACCACGCCTTTTTTATAGCTCTTCTGAATCTTGATTAGCTATTAAAGTATCCAATCTTTGTCTAGCTTTTTCTCCTTTATCGATATGAAAATCAATATGAGGAATTCTTGCTATACGAGAATTCTTTTTTAAATACTCTCTAGCTTCAGATCTTTGTCTTTTCAAAAAATCAATTCCAGCAGCTTCTTTCTGCTCCGGGAATACTGTAACAAAAATATTCACTCTTTTAAAGTCGCTAGTTAAATCTACATTGGTAATAGTGATCATTGACTGACCATTAGAGTTATTTTCAATAAATTCAGCCAAAGCTTCTTTTATTACATGTGTTACTTTTTCTTGTCTGTGATCCATATTATTGTTCTATTTGTACTACAACTTCAAGTGTATCACCTTGAGCTATTTCGACATCAGCTGCAACAGATGTACCAAATTCATTACCTTCATTCACTTGTTTTGATATAACTCTTTGTTGTTGAAGTTCTTTTATAACACCTGTACCGATTTTTTCACCTCTTCTTAAGATTCTCACAGAGTTTCCTGTAGAGATGGTTCCGGATGTAACTTTTCCTCCAATCACTTGAACTTTTTTTGTTTGACTGAATGTGGCTAAAACTTTTGCATTACCACGAACCTCTTCTACTAAAATTTTTGGCGTTCTTTCTTTTACAATTTCTTTCAACCAATCAACTAATTCATAAATAATTTTAAAATTTGCAACAATTGTTCCATTTCTTTCTCTTAATATTTCAGCGCGAGGATCAATTCCAACACCCATACCAACAACAATTGTTTTGGGGTCAGCGGATGCAGTTTTCAAATCAGTTTCGCTAATAATACCTGTTGTGTTTTCTAAAATATGAAAATCTACTCTCTCATTTTTTATTTTATTTAATTCAAATTTTACAGCTTCACCAGTACCTGATACGTCTGTCTTTATGATTATTGGAATTATCTCAAAATCGTTTCTTTGTTCTAATTTCCTTTCTTTTTGAGGATTCTCTGATAGAGATGCGCAGTTTTTACAATATTCCTCAGCTTCTTTTTTTGTAGCAAATGTTTCAAAGAAAGTTCCAACTGGAGGAAGGGAAGTCCAACCGTAAATAGTGATTGGTTTTGATGCTGATACTTCTTTATGTTTATTCCCAGAAGTATCTTCAATGCTTCTCACGGGTGACATTGATGTGTGTCCTGAGACAAAATCTCCAATGCTTAATGTTCCATCTTTTATTATTACAGTTGCGCTTATTCCTCTTTTTTCATCTTTGTGTGCCTCCACTACAACTCCTGTAGCTTTTTTATCAGTATTCATTTCTAAGTTTTCTAATTCAGAAACCAAAATGATCATTGAAAGCAATTCATTTATACCTTGGCCTGATTTTGCAGAAATTGGAACAACAGGAACATCTCCTCCGTAACCTTCTATGTAAACTTCATTTTCAATTAAACTTGATTTTGTTCTCTCAACATCTGCTCGAGGAGAATCTATTTTATTGATAGCAACTATAAATGGAACCTTGTCATTTTTAATACAACTAATAGCTTCTATTGTTTGAGGCATCACACCATCTTCGGCAGACACAATAAGAATTGCAATATCAGCTATTCGAGCACCTCTTGAACGAACATCACGAAAAGCTTCGTGGCCCGGAGTGTCTACAAAAGTAATTTTTCTTTCCCCATGCTCTTTGTCTGTGTGGGTAATTTCATATGTGCTGATATGTTGTGTGATCCCACCAGCTTCACCGGCAACTACATTTGATTTTCTGATGTAGTCTAAAAGTGTTGATTTACCATGGTCAATATGACCCAAAATAGCTACCACGGGTGGTCTTTTTACCATTTTTTGAGTATTTGAAGTCATAATAGTTTTTTGAGGTCATGTATTAGAAATGACGCAGTATCTACAAAATGCACGATTCTTTGGCTCGTGTCAATGCTTCCTTCTCTTCGTCTGTTAGTGTTAGAGAAGAAGAGAACTGCTTTATTTCTTTTGCAAATACATTTACACGGTCTCTTGAGTGCAGTGTAGATAGTATTAATCCGTTGCCATTTTCATCTAGAAAAGCTGTTGCGAAGCTTTGATGACCACCAGAATCTAATCCTTGAAAAGCTTTGAAGCTTAATGTTGAAACTCCTTGGACACTTCTTCTTAATCTAACTTCAACTCGTTTTAAATATTTTTCAATATCTTTTCTAAAGGTATCTAAATTACCCAAATCAGATTCAATTGATTTTATTGCTGATTCAATGTTAAAACCATTCTGACCTCTTGTAAGGGTTTTTAATTTTGATTCAATTCTTATAATCCAAATAATTAGACCTGCTACAATTAATGCAATGCCGGCCACTATGTATATAATCATTTCTTGCGGTATAGTGAACATGCGATAATTTTATCATAAGAATTTAAAAAAATGTTTAATTTTCACAATAAAAATATTTATCTAGATTATGCGGCAACTACGCCGATTTCTAATAGTGTTTTAAGAAAAATGAAACCATTTTTTTCTAATGTATTTTTTAATCCATCTTCAATTCATAAAGGTGGAGTTTTAGCTAAAAAGGCAATTGAATCTGCTAGAGAAAAAGTAGCTCGTGAGTTGTCTGTTAAATCTGCGGATATTTATTTTACAGGAAGTGGTACAGAGTCTGTGAATTTGGCGCTGCTTGGGGTTGTTAGGAAGTTTTTAGATGATCAAAAATTGAATGCTGAATTAAAAGGTGAAAAACCACATTTGATTATTACAGAAGTAGAACATCCTGCGGTTTTGGAAGCGGCGCGCACTTTGGAGAGCGAGGGCGCCGATGTGACATATTTGCCCGTATTGCAAAATGGACTTATACACCCACAAACGGTGCGCGCCGCCCTAAAACCAAACACGGTTTTAATTTCAATAATGTTTGCCAATAATGAAATCGGTACAATTTTCCCAATTTCTAAAATCTCAAAAGAAATTTCAGAATTTAAAAAAGAATTAAATCGTGAGAAAAATCAATTTCCATTTTTTCACACAGACGCATCGCAAGCTGTAAATTATTTTTCTGTACAAATTGAAAAACTTGGTGTTGATATGCTCACAATAGATGCCGGGAAGTTTTATGGCCCAAAAGGAGTTGGTATTTTATATAAGAGAAATTCTGTTCCAATAAAACCAATAATTTTTGGTGGCTCACAAGAATCAGGTCTACGTGCGGGCACTGAAAATGTGGCAGGTGTTGTCGGCTGTGCAGAAGCTTTAAAAGAATCTCAAAAAATTCGTGAAAAAGAATCTAAAAGATTACAGGAGCTTCAAAACTTTTTTATAGATGAAATTTTGAAAAATTTTCCAAACACAACATTAAACGGTGACAGAGAACAAAGAATTCCGAATAATGTAAATATTTGTTTTCCAAATTCAAATGCAGAATTTTTAGTTTTATCACTCGATGCAAAAAATATTTCTGTTTCTGCCACAACTGCTTGCAAAAGCATAGGGGATACAGCGTATTCTTATGTAATAGATAAAATAGGTAAACCAGAATGCGCCGCCTCATCAATAAGATTCTCTTTTGGCCGAGATACCACCAAGAAAAAACTTCAAAAAACTCTAGAAGTTTTAAAGACTTTTGCACTTGATTTAACTCAATAAAATCAGTATTATAGTCACTATGAATGATCTAAATGCGCAACAAATTGTGCTTCTCTGTCTTTTGGTTAGTTTTGTCTCTTCTGTAGCTACTGGTATTACAACAGTATCTCTTTTAGGACAATCACCTCAACCTGTGTCACAAACTATAAATCGTGTCGTAGAAAGAACAATTGAAAAAGTTGTAGACCCTGTGGTTAATACAGTTTCAAACAAACCAGCAGAAAGAATTATAGAGACTGTAGTTGTAAATCAAGAAGATCTTACTGTAGATGCCGTTGCTAAAAATGAAAAAAGTTTAGTTCGTATTTATGCACATGATAGATTTGGAAAAAGATTCTTCGCAGGATTAGGTGTTGTATTTTCAAGTGATGGAAAAATTATAACCTCAGCTTCAGTTGCAGATTTAAGTAATACTTTTGAAGCAGATTATACAGAAGGTAATTTTAAATTAAATATAGTGGGAGCAGCTTCTCAAGGTGTTGCGATTTTTGCACCAACCAATGTTACAGAAGGACAAACTTTTGCATCTGCAACATTTGGAAATTCTCAAAACTTAAAATTAGCTCAAACCGTGATTATGCTTAGTGGTCAAAATAGTAACAGTGTTTCAACTGGAATAATTACTGGTCTAGAATCATCTGAAGGTTCAATTTCTAACTTACAAACATCTTCAAGCACTACACCAAACGTTCCAATTTCTCTAATCAATACATCAATATCACCTGAAATAATTTCAAGAGGTGCAATGCTTATGAATTTGAAAGGTGAAATTGTTGGTATGAGAGTGGCGGGTGCAATAAATGGATCATTTATTCCTTCAAATAACATTAAGGGTATTATTGGAAATTAATTTTAAATAAATATGCAACAACCACCATTTAAAAATTTCAATACAAAAGCCAGAGAAGCAATTCGTCATGCGCACGAATTAGCTGTTGAACGTGGTCAAAATCACGTTAGTTCAGTTCATTTGTTGACCGCATTAGTTATTCAAGAAGAAAGTCTTGTTGGTGCTGTTTTGGATAAATTAAGAGTGGATATAATTTTGCTTACAGATGCTTTGCTTGATGAAATAGAGGCTCCAGAGGGTTCAAAAACATTATCTCCTTCATATCAACTTTATCTTTCTCCGGATTTAGCGCAAATTATTGATCACTCTGTAAAAGTAGCAGTTGATTTGGGACAAGAATTTGTTTCTGTTGAACACTTGTTCTTATCAATTTTAGATACAAAAAGTACAGCTCAAGAAATTTTGGCAAAATTTAAAGTTAACAAAGTTGCAGTTGTTAATGTTTTAGAAACTTTAAAAAATTCTTCACAAACAAATTCAGAAGGTGAACATGTTTCAACAAAATCTTTGCAAAAATATACAGTGAATCTTACAGACAAAGCTCGTGAAAAAGGTTTAGATCCTGTAATTGGACGTGACAAAGAAATAAATCGTGTGATTCAAATTCTTTCAAGACGTACAAAAAATAATCCTATTTTGATTGGTGAAGCTGGAGTGGGAAAGACTGCGATTGTAGAAGGTCTTGCCAATCGTATTGCTTCAGGCGATGTTCCAGAATCTTTGAAAGATAAAGAATTAGTTTCTCTTGATTTAGGGTCTTTGATTGCTGGTACAAAATATCGTGGTGAATTTGAAGATCGTTTAAAAAAGATTGTAAAAGAAATTAAACAAGCAGAAGGAAAAATAATTTTGTTTATTGATGAGATCCATACTTTAGCTGGTGCGGGAGCTGCAGAAGGTTCATTGGATGCTTCAAACATGTTAAAGCCAGCACTTGCTCGAGGTGAACTAAAAGCAATTGGTGCTACAACAATAAAAGAATATCAAAAGCATATTGAAAAAGATGCTGCTCTTACTCGTCGCTTTCAACCTGTGCATGTTGCTGAGCCTTCTATAGAAGACGCGGTGGCAATTCTTCGTGGAATAAAAGAAAAATACGAGCTTTATCATGGAGTTAGAATTTCTGATGATGCAATTGTGTCTGCTGTTGAGCTTTCGTCTAGATATATTACAGATAGATTTTTGCCAGATAAAGCTGTGGACTTGATAGATGAGGCTGCATCTACTTTAAAAATCAGTTTAGAAAATATGCCCGAAGAGCTTGAAGATGCTCGTAGAAAAATAATGCGTCTTGAAATTGAGAGAGAAGCTTTGAAAAAAGAAAGCAAACAAAATAAAAAAGCAGCTGAGAGAATTTCTGATATTGAAGAAAAAATTGCAGATTTGAAATCTTCTACATCAGAGCTTGAGTTGAAATGGAAAAATGAAAAAGAGGCAATTGTTGCAATTAAAAATATTAAATCAGAATTAGAATCATTACGCGGTGAAGCTGATGTGGCCGAAACTAGAGCAGATCTTTCTCGTGCAGCAGAAATCAGATATGCAGAGATTCCGCAATTAGAAAAAGATTTGAAAACTGAAGAGAAGCGTTTAAGACAACTTCAAAGTGGTAGACAAATTTTGAAAGAAGCAATCACTGAAGAAGATATTGCTACTGTAGTTTCTCGTTGGACAGGAATTCCAATTGAAAGAATGTTGGAAGAAGAAGCTGAAAAACTTTCACGTATGGAAAGTGTTTTGCGAAAGCGTTTGATTGGTCAAAATGATGCAGTGAAGAAAGTTGCAGATACTATTCGTCGTTCTCGAGCTGGTATTGCAGATCCTAATCGTCCAATCGGTTCATTTATTTTCTTGGGTCCAACAGGTGTAGGAAAAACAGAACTTACAAAAACTCTCGCAGAATTTTTGTTTGATGACGAGAAAGCTTTGATTCGAGTTGATATGTCTGAATTTATGGAACGTCATGCTGTTTCAAAATTGATTGGTTCACCTCCAGGATATGTTGGACATGAGGAGGGAGGAAATCTCACAGAGATGGTGCGTCATCGTCCTTATGCTGTGATTTTGTTTGATGAAATAGAAAAGGCTCATCCTGAGGTATTTAATATTTTGCTTCAAGTTTTGGATAATGGTCGCTTAACAGATGCGAAAGGGCGTACAGTAAATTTCAAAAATACTGTGATTATTTTAACTTCAAACATTGGTGCGGAGTATATCGATAAAATGGAAAAGATTGGTTTTGATGACGGTGCAACAGCGAGCGATCAATATGATGAAACTAAAACTAATGTGGAGAAAGCATTGAAAGAACATTTCAGACCAGAATTTTTAAACCGTCTAGATGAGATTGTTATCTTCGACATTTTGAACAAAGAAGCTGTTAAACAAATTGTTGAAATTCAAATTGATCTTGTATGTCAAAGATTGGAGCAGAAGGGAATCAAAATGAAAGTGTCTCCACAAGTTTTGAAATATTTGTCAGAAGAAGGTTACGATCCACATTACGGTGCACGACCTTTGAAACGTTTGATTCAAACTAAAATTTTAAATCCAGCAGCACAATTAATAATTGCGCGTGGTCTTGGTGATGGTGATACTTTAACAGTTGGAATCTCTGGAAAAGAATTTACATTTGGGATTTCAAAAGGGAAGCATCAGAAGATGTTTAAGGAAAGTGAGATTACAGAAGCTTCTCTTGTTTAAAAAAATAAAACACTGCAAAATTAAAACCCAGACCTAAACCCAACCGTTTTAATTTTGCAGTGTTTTATTTTATAAACAAAAAACTCTTCTAAGGTTAGAAGAGTTTTTTGTTTGGTGCGTAGAGAGGGATTCGAACCCCCGTAGGCTTCCGCCGGCGGATTTACAGTCCGCTGCAATTGACCGCTCTGCCATCTACGCATATATGCTGCCTCAATGCTTTTGATGCAGTGATACACATAATAATTCTAAAAAGCCCTTAAAGCAAGATAATTTTTAATCTATAAAATTGACTACTCTGTATAAATTCAGTAAAATTTATATCAATGAATAAATCTTCTAATAAGAATTTTTGGAAAAATGAAAAGACAATTTTTATTTTTCAGACAATTGGTATATTTTTTATAACTATTTTTATCTTGGCAATTTTTGGTGTGCTTCCAGAAAATTTAATTCCTGGTGAGCTTAGTTTTTCTAAAAAAGATAATAGTGCTGAGAAAGTTGATTATTCTAAATCTGGTTCGGTGGATGATCCAAATAGTTTAAAAGAGGTGACTTATGTGCGTGATCGTGATGGAAGAATTTTAAAAAGTCAGGACAATGATTTGGCGGAATCTAATTATTCCACCGCAACAAAACCAACAAGGGTGGAGATTTCTTCTGTGGGTATTGATACGCAGGTTTTAGAGCCGAGCAGTGTTTTAGTTGATGTGCTTGATCAGTTTTTGCAAAGAGGTGCGGTGTATTATCCTGGCTCTGGAACAATAGATCAGGGAAATATTTTTATTTTTGGTCATAGTACCAATTGGCCAGTCGTGCAAAATCAAGCTTATAAAACTTTTAACAATCTAGAAGACGTGAAGGTGGGGGATGAAATTGTTCTTACAGCAAATGGAAAGAGATATGTTTATGAGGCTTTAAGTGTGGAATTGGCAGATGCCGATAATGCTTTCATAGATCTAAGCCGTAGCGGACGCCGTCTAACAATCTCTACTTGCAATACTTTTGGCAAAAAAAGCGATAGATGGGTAGTGGACGCTGTGTTTAAGGAGGTGAGATAGGTTTGGTTGTGTGGGGTTGACTTTTTCTTTTAAATGTGATAGTATTGTAAGCAAATAACAGTCCCTTACGCCTGATGCGTGAAGAGCTGTTAGAACATTCAACCAACCCAAAGACAATACCATCATGAAGACCAAAGCTGAATTGGAGGCGGAAAACATCGCTCTCCTCAACGCCAATGCCATCCTGAACGCCACTACAGTCACCCTCACAGGTGAACGTGATACCGCGCGTGCCGAAAACACCCGGCTGACTGGTGAAGTTAATGACCGCGACAACGTGGTGATCCCTGGTCTCCGGACTACCATCACAACTGCGAACGGTACCATAACTACCCTCACAGGTGATCTTGATAATGCACGTCGTGATTGCGAACTCAATCGCCGGCGTCGCAACGGGGCCCTCTGGGGTCTCGGTATCGCGGCCGTGCTTTGTATCGGGGCATTTATCTGGGCTTTCAACGCTCAGGGCAACGCCTCCGATGCCGAAACCGTCGCCGGAAACGCTCAGCATGCTCTCTCTGTGGCCGAAAAAGCCGCCGAGACCGCTGAGACGGCCAAAGCGAAAGCTGAAGCTGACAAGACCAACGCCGAAAAGGCCCAGGCGAAAGCTGAAGCTGACAAGGCTACCGCGGAAACCCAAAAGGCCGATGCCGAGCGCAAGCTCGCTGAAGCTGAAAAGGCCAAGAAGGACGCCGAAAGCGCGCTCGCCGCGTTCAAAGCGAATCCTCCGACGCCGACCCAGCCAGTGGTCGCCACTCCGGTGGTGCCAAATGGAGGATCATCATCGATTCAAGTCCCGGACGGCGAAATTCGCCAACTGGAAAAGCTTGAAAAGAGGCCCGGAGGGTTGGTCTGCCGTTACATCCCCGTTAAAGGTGGGATGATCAATGGTCGGTATGTCCGGCCCCTCTTTGCCGACAAGGAAGGCCGCATGGTCTGCCAAGTTGGTCCAGGGGAGTCCTTTGCGGACAAGGTGCGGAGCTTGAGCTTTGATGGTATTCCGGAATCGCAGATTCCGGACAAATCGAAGATACAGGTCATTCGGACCGTGTCTTATCAGGGAGAAATCTTTCACCAGCTCGGCTTGGTGGAATGATTTGAAGCGTAAGTCGGCTAGCCGAATTGGTCGGGGCAAATGCAGCGATGCAAATGTCCCGACCTTTTTTCTTTATTTAAAGCCATAAAATCGATACAAAAATATTTGACACTAACTATCTTATGTGATAGAATTTTAAAACAACTAATTAACAAAGTTGTCATTATGAATTATAAAAATTATTTACAAACACAAAAAATATTTACAGGATTTATTGCAATTTTTGTTGCTATATTTTTTTCTGCTACATTTTCAATTAATTTTGTTTTTGCTGGTCAGGGAGATATAGGCTCATCTTCATACGGAAGCTTCGGAGGTTATGATGACTCATCTTCATACGGAAGCTTCGGAGGTTATGATGATTATTCTTCATACGGAAGCTTCGGAGGTTATGATGACTACTCATACTACGGAGACTTCGGAGGTTATGATGA
>CAZIFF010000004.1:10182-26388 GCA_964538345.1 uncultured Candidatus Saccharibacteria bacterium | reverse complement strand
GCTTCGGAGGTTATGATGACTACTCATACTACGGAGACTTCGGAGGTTATGATGATTATTCTTCATACGGAAGCTTCGGAGGTTATGATGACTACTCATACTACGGAGACTTCGGTGGCTATGACTCTGGATACTACCAAGACTACTACACACCAACATATTCATCTAACGGTGGATACTACGAAGACTACTACACACCAACATACGGATGTTCTGGATCAAGTTGTGGTGGATCAAGAGGGGGTTCTCCAATTGCGCTTGGCTTGAGCTATAGTGACAATGATAGAAGTTCTGTTGTGAAAAACAACATCGACAATAGCGTTCGCGTTCATAATGATAATGACACTACTACAACTGTAACAAACACATCTATTGATAGTCATGATAACAACAGTATAAACAACAGCTTTAACAAAACTTTAGCTCGTGCTGATAATGATGAAGATAATGACAATGATCTAGAAATCTCATGTCGTGTATCTGATACTCGTGTAGAAGAAGGAGATTATGTAACTTATGAAGTTAGAATCAACGATGGAAAATCACCATACGAAATCGATTGGAGTGGAGACATTTCAGGAGACGACGATGAAGAGCGCGTTAGATATAATCGTTCAGGTACATATGAAGTATCTGTGACAGTAGAAGACGACAACGGTGATGAAGATGAAGCAGATTGTCCTGATGTGCGTGTTGAAGACGAAGATGAAGACGATGAAGATCGTGTAATCGTTACAACTAGTACAAATAGAAACACAGGAAATCTTGCATCTTTAGACTCAGTATTTCTATCACAAGTTCCTTATACAGGACCTGGTGATGTTGCAAAAGTTCTTGGAATTATTGCAGTTGTGATTGTGTGGAGTGCTGTTGTTGCAATGTGGCTTAAAAATAAGCGTGCAGTAAAAACAATCTCTTCAAAGATCTCTGCTTTCAAAGAACAAAATAAAAACTCTTCAAAGATTGCTTAATTAAATAAAAACAAAAACGCCAATTTTCTGAGCATCCCGCAGACCGAAGGTCGAGGACGCGAAGAAAATTGGCGTTTTTGTTTTGTCTAACTACTTCTCTAAATTAAGTTTTTCAACTAATGAATCTAAACTAATTGAACCAATTTTTCCTGCATCTCTAGATTCAAGTGTTAGTGTTTTTGATTTAACTTCTGCATCACCAATGATCACAAAGTAGGGCACTTTTTCTGTTTTTGCTTTTCTAACTTTCTTTCCAAAACCTTCATCGCTTTTATCTATCTCAACTCTAAATCCTTCGGACTTTAATTTATGTTCAATTTCTTCTGCGAAATTCAAATGTGATTCTGCAATTGGAATAATCATTATTTGCACGGGCGCCATGAAGAGAGGAAAATCTCCAGCGAAATGTTCAATCATTACAGACAAAAATCTTTCAAGTGAACCAGCGATTGCGCGGTGAATCATTACAGGATTCTTTTTTGTTCCATCTTTGTCAGTATATTCAAGTTCAAATCGACGAGGCATATTAAAGTCTAGTTGAATTGTTGCTAGTTGCCATTCACGACCAATTGCATCCTTAAACATAAAGTCTAATTTTGGACCATAGAAAGCAGCTTCACCTTCACCAATTTTATAATTTAATTTTTCTTCTTCTGCGATTTTTTTCAAAATACTTTCTGAATGATTCCAAATTTCATCATCACCTAAATATTTATCTGGAGTTTTAGGATCACGCACAGAAAGACGAACCCAGTAAACACTCTCATCAAACATTCCAAGCTTTGTGTAGAAAGTTTTAATAACATCAACAATTTGTCGAATCTCTTGTTCTATTTGTTCTGGTGTACAAAATACGTGTCCATCATCTTGAGTTAAGCTTCGCACACGTGAAAGTCCAAGAAGCTCACCTGATTGTTCGTCACGATAGTTTGTTGTGGCTTCTGTGAAGCGCACAGGTAAATCTCGATAACTCTTTGGAGTGCTCGCATAAATTTGAGTATGGTGTGGACAATTCATTGGCTTCATTACAAATTCTGACTCTATTCCTTTTACCTTAAATAGTTGATCACCGAATTTATCCCAATGTCCCGATGTTTTATATAAGTCTGGTTTTGTAATATGAGGAATCCAAACTTGTTTGTAATTATATTTTGATTGAATCTCGTAAATTTTTTCTACAGTCGCATTTCGAAGAGCTGTTCCTTTTGGTGTAAAAAGAGGAAGCCCAGCACCAACCAAATCAGAGAAAGTAAATAAATCTAATTCTTTTCCAAGTTTTCTGTGATCACGTAATACTGCTTGTTCACGAATATTTTTGAATTTATCAAGTTCTTCTGAATTTTCAAAAGCCAAACCATAAATTCTAGTTAACATTGGATTTTTTTCATCGCCTCGCCAATATGCTCCGGCAACCTTATCTAATTCAAAACTTTTCAAATCAATTTCTGAAAGATTTTCAGCGTGTCCACCACGACAAAGGTCTGTAAAGCCACCACAAGTGTAAAAAGTTATTTTTTCACCAGTCTTTTCAATTTCATTTATAAGTTCAAGTTTGAATTCATTTCCTGCATAAAATTCTCTTGCTTCATCCGCAGACATTTCTTTGCTAGTAAATTCTGTCCAATTTGGCAAAAGCTTTCGCATTTTCTTTTCGATTTCTTTCAAGTCTTCATTTGAAACAGGGGACTCAAATTTAAAATCATAATAAAAACCAGTATCTATTGCAGGGCCAAGAGTTGGTTTTGCATTTGGGTAAATTTCTAAAACAGCAGCCGCTAAAAGATGGGCTAGGGAATGTCTAATGTGTGCAATATTATCTGTATCTTTCATAGGGAAAATATTAGCACAAACGCTTAACTTTTTCGATGATGATGCTAGAAATGTCGTTTCTGATTGATGTTTTGCCTTCTAGGACTATTAAGGCATCTTGAGTGAGTATTCCTCTGTGGCTGGCAAATAATTTAGGGAATACTACGGCTTCTATGCTTTCTGTCATGTCTGCAATTTTCAAAAATGCCATATCATCTCCTTTTTTTGTTTTTATAATTTTAACTTCTTCTATTGTTCCACCAACTGTGACTGAAACACCTTCTTTTGGCTCTGCTTTTATTTTAGAAATTTTTATAGCGTGCTGATCTAATTTTTCTTTGAATGGTTCAAGTGGATTTCCTGAAACATAAAGTCCAAGTAATTCTTTTTCCCATGCTAGCTTTTGTGCGTTGCTAATTTCCTCTGTATGATCAAGACGAAGTGGTGGATTTGATAATAGATTTCCAAAAAGAGAATCTTGATTTTGTGGACCCCGTGCAATTTCTTTGTGATAAAGAATTAAAGATTCTAGATTTCCATACATTTGTCCTCTGTCACCAAGTTTATCTAATGAACCAGATTTTATAAGTGCTTCTAAAGATTTTTTGTTTAGATTTCTGTCAGTTATGCGTGTTAAGAAATCTTCAAGAGATTTAAATTTTCCACCAGATTTTCTTTCTTCAATTATTGTGTGTGCAATTCCTTCTCCAAAGTTTTTAATAGTTGAAAGACCAAAACGAATTTGCTCTACGCCTTCTGCGGTTTTTGTCACAGTGAATCCTTCAAAACTTTCATTTATATCTGGAGGCAAAACTTCTATATTCATTCTTTTGCACTCTGCAACCATTTCGGCAATTTTTTCTGTGTCTCCTGAGTCGGCGTCTAAAACTGAAGCCATATAAAGAACAGGGAAGTTGGCTTTAAAATATGAAGTTAAATAAGCGATACGGCCATAGCTGGCAGCGTGAGCTTTGTTGAAACCATACGCAGCGAAAGTTTCAATCATTTCCCAAAGTTTTTTAGTATTTTCTTTTGAAAAACCACCAACTTCAATACATCCTTTGGTAAATTTTTCTTTTTGTTTCTTCATTTCCTCGGGAATCTTTTTTCCGATAGCTTTTCGGAATTTATCTGCTTCACCCCAAGAGTATCCAGCAAGATTTACAGCAATCAAAAGCACGTCATCTTGGTAAATCAAAATTCCGTATGTTCTGTTTAAAAATTGTTCTAGTTTTGGATCAAGATAGGCAACTTTTTCTGGATTGTGTTTTCTTTCAATATAATCAGGAATGAAAGCCATAGGACCAGGTCGATAGAGAGCCACCATCGCGTTGATATCATCCATTACAGAAGGACGAAGTTCTTTTAGAAAACGAGTCATGCCGTCTCCGTTTAATTGGAAAGTTGCAGCAGTTTCTCCACGAGCAAGCATCTCGTATGTTTTTGTATCATCAAGAGGCACATCATCTACTTCTATTTCAACCCCATAAAGTTTTTTGGCCAGCTTAACTGTATTCGCCATGATTGAGAGATTTTTTAATCCAAGAAAGTCGAATTTTAAAAGACCTGCTTCTTCTACCGCATGCATGTCGTATTGAGTAATTGTTTTAGTTGAATCTTTTGGATCAAGCTGAAGCGGAACAAAGTCGGTGAGTTTTGTTGGAGCAATAACAATTCCGGCAGCGTGAACAGAAATGTGTCGAGCACATCCTTCAATCTTTTTTGCCATGTCTATAATACGTTTTGTGTCCTCATCGTTTTCGTATAGGGCTTTGAGTTCTTCAACTTCTTCAAGAGCACGATCTATGTACATTGGAAAACCTTGAGAACCCATTGGAATTAATTTAGCTATCTCATCTCCTTTTGAATATTCATAGCCAAGGGCGCGTGCTGTGTCGCGAACAGAACCTCTTGCAAGCATGGTACCGAATGTACCAATTTGAGCGACGGCATCTTTGCCATATTTTTGACGTGCATAATCAATAACTTCATCTCGTCTTGTATCAGCAAAGTCCATATCAATATCGGGTGCAGATGGTCTTTCAGGGTTTAAGAAACGTTCAAAGGGGAGCTGATAATCAATCGGGTTAACTGTTGTGATTCCAACAAGGTATGACACTAATGAGCCGGCTGCTGAACCTCTGGTGTTGGCAAAAATTCCATTTTCTTTTGCAAAACGAAGTAAGTCACTAACCACTAAAAAATATGGTGAATATCCTTTGTTTTTAATAATTTCAAGTTCGTATTCAATTCTCTCTTTTAATTCTGAAGTCTCAGGAAGATTTCTTCTCGTAATTCCTTCGTAAGCTTTTCTACGGAGTTCTGCATCGTATGTTGTGCCTTCTGGAATTTCTAATTTTGGAAACACCCATTTTCCAAGTTCAATTTCTAAATTACATTCATCAACAATCTTTTGATTATTTTCTAGTGCTTCTGGATAATCTTTAAAATATTCATTTGCAGTTTTTGTATCAATAAAAGAGAAGTCCTCGTTGTGTGATTGCAGGCCGCCACCACCGAATGTACCTTGAACAGATAAAAGTGTTTGTCGCGCTTCACGATCGTCTGGATTCATGTAATATGCATCGTGAGCGGCGACTAATTTTGCATTATATTTTTTTGCAAACTCTACAAGCTTGGACATTAGTTCTTGATGCTTTTCAACTTCTGGATGATGTGTGAGTTCAAGATAAAGATTTTCATCTCCATAAATATTTCTGTATATGTCTAAAAATTCTTTTGCTTTAGTTTCGTCGTTTAGGCGGAGGGCATTTATTAATTCACTATTGAAAGAAGGGATTATACATATTAAATTTTCTGACCATTTTTTTAATGATTCATGATCGACTCGGGGTTTGTAATAAAAACCAACCACACTGGCATCTGTAATGAGTTCAATTAAATTTTTGTAACCTTCATAGTTTTTGGCTAGAACAACAAGTCTGCTTCTTCTGTTATCTAATCTGGATTCTTTGTCTGTTCTTGTGCGGGCTGCGACGTATAGATCAATTCCAATAATTGGTTTTATTTCTGCATCTTTGCAAGATTTATAAAATTCAACTGCACCATACATATTTCCGTTGTCTGTCAGGGCAAGTGCGGGCATGTTGTCTTTTTTTGCAGCTGAAATAAGCTCTTTTATTTTAGGAACAGCTGAAAGGAGGCTGTAATGACTGTGGGTGTGTAGGTGTGTAAAGGGTTTTAAGCTCATGAGTGGGGTAATTATAACAAAGGTTTTTTATTCGCGATTGGGATAAAATAGTAGGGTGAAAAAAGAAAAGGCAGTCAAATATCTGATTGGAATAGATGAAGTGGGGCGAGGGCCGCTTGCTGGGCCTGTTGCTGTGGGGGTAGTGGCGATTGATTTTAAGGTGGCGGGGAAAATTTTGAAAAAATTTTCCCCGCCACAAACACCCAAGCTTACAGATTCAAAAAAACTTAGAGAAATGGAACGAATAGAAATTTTTAATTTTGCAAAAAGTGTTCCAGGAATTTTTTATGAAGTGTCATATTGTTCTGCAAATCAAATAGATAAAATTGGAATACAAAAATGTATTTTCAAATGTGTGGAAAATTGTTTAAAGAAGTTGGGTAAAAAGGGTATCAATGCTAGTAATTCGATAGTGCGCTTGGACGGCGCGCTTCGCGCGCCGTCCACCTATAATCAAACCACTATCATCCGTGGCGACTTCTCAGAACCAATAATCTCTCTAGCTTCCGTAATCGCCAAAGTCACTCGTGACTCTTATATGCAAAGACTGCACAAAAAATTCCCCGAATATAATTTTGCTCAAAACAAAGGATATGGCACAAAATCACACATCAAATCTATAAAGAAAAATGGATTAAGCACCGAACACCGCAAAAGCTTTTGTACAAAAATTAAAAATAAAAAATAAAACACCCCCTGAGTCATGTGCCGCTCGACTGGGGGTGTTTTGTTGGTTTGTTTGGAAACCAATATCCTTTCTAGATTTAAAGTTGTTTGTGCAAATTTCTTAGACGTGCCTAAAATCAGATTACGAGACGAAGCGGGCGGGGAATGGTTAGTCCTCCCTTACATTTGTTTTCAGACACATGATGATGTGCCCGTAGACTCCTGATCCCTGATCTTATTTTTCGCGACCTTTTCCCGTCCTAGGGGATGATGTACAGCAAAGTCCTAAAGAATTGTTCATTTAGTATCATAGCATATACAAAAAATATGTCAAGTGCTTGTGATTGACATAAATTTATTATATTGTAGTATACAGAGCAAAACTAAGTTCAACAAAATCAAAAAGAAAGGGAAAAGATGAACAAAAAACAGAAAAAAACCCGAAAAGATCACTCAAATCGTACATACACAGAAAAAGGAATCTGGAGAATCGTGCGTGCACTGGTCACCGAGGCTCAGTGCAAACGGGATGAACTTGATGTCTTTTGGGGCTTCATCGACAAACATCCATGGACGATGAAACTTCTCAGCCATTTTGCCGAGGCCCACAACTTCGAGGCTTTGGCGAAACATCCAGAGGCCAAAATTTGTTTTGCTACGATAGAACCAAGGATGGTCGCATGGAGAGCTGAAAAAGGTTATCCCAGACAAGTCAAGTTGGTGATAGGTTTTGGACGGCCACATTTACGTGATGAGCCTCGTCCACAGTATCTGACTTTCGAAGAAGTTGGGTTGGGAAGATTTCGATCTATCTACGGCTAAGTCAATTTGAAATGTCCACGATCGTCGCTCTGCCACTTGTTGGTGGAGCGACGATTTTTCTTTAATTAATTGCCAAAACCAGCATTTCCTGTATAATCTCCCACATTATGACAGTAAGAATGCGACATACAAAAGGACACCGAAATAATCGCCGTTCTCATCACGCGCTAGCAAAGCCAGCTGTGGGTGTTGAAGGTGATGCTAAGGTTCCTCATTTACGACATAGAGCAAGCGCGGTCACAGGTACATACCGAGGTCGCCAAGTGCTTGATGTTGTAAAAAAGCAAACTAAAAAAGTTCAAAAGAAATCTGCTAAGAAATCTCCACAAGCATAGTGGATTTTTCATAGCGTTAACTTTTAGCTTTTGATATAATCTTTACATATGGCAAATAGGCACCTTGCAAGATCTGTAGTCCTTCAAACTTTGTTTGAATGGGACTTCAATGGAAATAACGACAACACCGCATCTGATGTGTTGTTGCGGAACATTGAAGAATTTGCTCCTGGTGTCACAGACATTTCTTTTATGCAGGTTATTCTGCGAGGAGTTTTAGAAAAAAAGAAAGAAATAGATTCTATTATTGAAAAAGCAGCTCCTGATTGGCCATTAGATAAAATCGCGACAGTCGATAGAAACATTTTGAGAATGGGTCTTTTTGAGCTTTTGTTTGCTGATCGTGGTGAAGTGCCTGCGAAAGTTGCTATTAACGAAGCTATTGAGCTTGCTAAAGCTTTTGGTGGAGATACATCAGGAAAATTTGTGAACGGAGTGCTCGGTGCTGTGTATAAAGAAATCGGCGAACCAGGCAAAGAAGACAGCGCACCTAACAAAAAGAAAAAAGATATTCCTTTTGAAGAAATGCCGATTGAAGAAAAAGTAGGTGCTGTGGTTTATGCTTTTAATGATGGTCAAATTTATTTTGGATTGGTGCATGATGTTTTCGGACATTGGACTCTATCAAAAGGTGGACTTGAAGAAAAAGAATCAGATGATGATGGGGTGAAGAGAGTTATTAAAGAAGAAATGGATTTAGATGTTAAAAATATTAAGGCACTTTTAGGAGAGACTGAATATATTGCAAATCATCCAGAAAAAGGAAGACACAGAAAACAAGTTCGATATTATCTAGCAGAAGCTGATTTTAAAGATATTAAATTACCAGAAGGAAAAGGTGGATTGGATGCGGCTCAATGGTTTAAGGCAAAGGATGTTTCAGATTTGAATTTTTATAACGATATAGTGCCTTTAATGACTCAATCAATTACAATTTTAATGCAAGAAAAAGTAACTTCTTAGCTTATGGAGCTTTCGGATAAAGAAAGATTGGTAGGTGTAACTTTTGAGGATAAAAAACTTTTAACTCAAGCTTTCACACATCGATCATATATAAATGAAAATCGTGGTACAAAAATGCAACACAATGAAAGATTGGAGTTTTTGGGTGATGCTGTGTTGGAATTGATTACAACAGAATTTTTATATGAAAAATTTCCTAAAAGAAATGAGGGAGAGTTAACAGCTATTCGTGCAGCGCTTGTAAATACAATTACACTTTCAGAAGTAGCACATGAACTAAAATTTAATAGTGAACTTTTGCTTTCAAAAGGTGAGAGTAAAGATACAGGGCGCGCGCGACAGGCTATCTTGGCAAATACATTTGAGGCGGTAATAGGCGCTGTATACCTCGATCAAGGTTTGGAATCCGCGCGCGCCTTCATCGCAAAAAATCTACTTCCACGAACAGAAAGAATTGTTGATGAATGTTTATGGGTTGATGCTAAAAGTAAGTTTCAAGAAAAAGCGCAAGAACATATTGGTGTAACACCAGTTTATCAAACGCTAAACGAAGCTGGCCCTGATCACGACAAACAATTCACTGTTGGAGTTTTTGTACAAAATAGAAAAATTGCTTCAGGAACAGGAAAATCAAAACAAGATGCAGAACAAGCTGCTGCACGAGCTGGTTTGAAAGCAGAAAAGTGGCTCTGATATAATAGTATTTATGCGTTTAAAATCCCTAGAAATTGCTGGCTTTAAATCTTTTGCTAAGAAAAGCAAATTAGATTTTGATGCACCTATCACCGCAATTGTGGGGCCAAATGGTTCTGGAAAATCAAATGTGGCAGAGTCATTTAGATTTGTGCTTGGTGAACAATCAATTAAATCAATGCGTGGAAAGCGTGGTGAAGATTTGATTTTCAATGGCACCACAGCTTTGGGGCGACAAAATAAAGCTAGTGTAAAAATAATTTTAGATAATAGCGACAGAGGATTGAATCTTGATTTTGATGAAGTGATCTTAGAACGTGCGGTGCATCGAGATGGTGTGAATGATTATTTTATAAATAGTTCTTCTGTAAGACTTAAAGATATTTCAGAGCTTTTAGCAGGAGCAAATATTGGTTCAACTGGACATAATATTATTTCTCAAGGTGAGGCAGATAGAATCTTGAATTCAACACCAAAAGACAGAAGAGAAATGTTGGAAGATGCGCTTGGTCTTCGAGTTTTTCAATATAAAAAAGTAGAAAGCGAAAGACGTCTAAAAAAGACAGAAGAAAATGTCGCGCAAGTAGAATCATTACGAAAAGAAATTGCACCGCATATTAAATTTTTGAAAAAACAAGTTGAAAAAATTGAACAAACAAAAGAATTAAAAGAAAAATTGAAAATTGCATATCAAATTTATTTAGCAATTGAGAAAAAATACATTGATGAAACTAAAAAATATATTTTTGATGCAAAAGATCAACCTCAAAAAGAATTATTAACCATAAACAGTGAATTAGAATCATCTAAAAAAGAACTAAATGAGTCTAAGCAAACTGATTCTCGAACAGATTTGCTTTCTGATTTAAATAATCAACTTTCACAAATTCGTCATGAAAGAAATAATTCTTTGCGTGAAATTGGTCAATTAGAAGGTGAATTAAAATCTCTAGAAAGAATTTTAGAAAGAGAAAAGAAAGAAGAACAAGATGTAAATGTTTCTTTAAGGGATGTTGAAAGTCTAAAAAAATCAATAGAAACTCTTGCACAAGAAGCAAACAGTGATGATATTTCAATTTTAAAACAAACTTTAAATAAAATTAAAGATGCAATTTCCACTTTTATTCAAGAACGACGAAAGTTGCCACAAGAATCTGATATTTCTTTAAAAAATGATGTTGAAAATTTAAAAAATAAAATTTCTTCTGCACAAGAAAACGCGCAAGCTTTAGAAATTAAAGAAAAGGATTTGGAAGAAAAAGTTTCAAATTTGCGTCAAGAAATTGAATCTTCGAAAGCATCTTTGCTTGATGTTGAAAGAAAAATATTTGAACTAGAAACTAAAAAAGGGCAAATACAAAGTGCTTTAAATAAAATTAACATGGAGGAATCTGTTTTGATTCGTGCCGAAGAGGATTTTAAAAGAGAGCTGAATGAAGCGATGGTTTTAGTTGGGCGTGAAGCTGTGGCTTATGAACAAGCACAAATTCAAAGTGAAAATTTGGATAGAGATTCACAAAACAATCGTCGAAGAGATTTGGAAAAGATGAAAATTCGTATTGAAGAACTTGGCGGAGGTTCTTCTGACGAAACTTTGAAAGAATATCAAGAAGTCACAGAAAGAGATGAATTTTTGATTAAAGAAATTTCTGATTTAGAAAAGTCTGCTGAGTCTTTAAAACAATTAATCGCCGATTTAGATTTAGAAATTACAAAGAAATTCAAAGAAGGTGTTGATTTGATAAATAAAGAATTCCAAAAGTTCTTTGCACTTATGTTTGGTGGTGGTGATGCATCTTTGAAATTAGTGCGGCCTGAAATTCGTCGAAAGAAAAGTGATACAGATATAGATTTTGATGACAACAATGTGCCTGATGATGTGGATCAAGAAGAGGGAATTGAAATTGATATTTCTTTGCCACGTAAAAAAGTGAAAGGTTTGATGATGCTTTCTGGCGGTGAGCGTGCCCTTACATCTATTGCGCTTATTTTTGCTATGTCTGCGGTGAATCCTCCTCCTTTTATTATTCTAGATGAAACAGATGCTGCGCTTGATGAAGCCAACTCAAAAAAATACGCAGATATGATAGAGCGACTTTCAGATCGTTCTCAACTTATTTTAATTACTCACAACAGAGAGACAATGTCTCGCGCTTCTGTGATTTATGGCGTAACTATGATGCAGGGTATTTCAGAATTGCTTTCTATCAAGTTCGAAGAAGGTGTGCAGTATGCGAAGTAAGCCTTAAATTAATGCTAAAGATATAATTGACTTAACCATATAAGTATGATTTAATTATTGGTGAAAACTTAAAGTAAACCTAACCTAAACCTGTTCTTACCACCATGAAAAACACCATCGCCATCATTAGTTTGCTGGCTCTTTTTTCCCTTGCAACGCCCGTCGTCGCAGGCGAAAAAGAGATTGTCATCACCAAAACCCTCAATAGCGACTGGGACATCACGCTCTCTGGCAACGTCTGGAGTCATTACTCCATTGACGGGTCCATGTTTGCGGACACTCCGGTTTTTCAACCCGATCTCTGGATTCAGCACAAATCCGGATTCTGGTTTGATATCTGGGGGTCCGTCGGTCTCGGGGAAAAAACCGTGTTCGACGACGAACTCGATCTCGGACTCGGATGGACGGGAGACTTCGCCGGCCTCACTCTCTTTATGGGGACCTGGTATTACTTCCTCGAAGATTCGCCGATCGGCGATATTTGGGGAGAAAAGCTGAAGGTCTCCAAAACTCTCAAATTCGGAGATACCCTGAGTGTCTCTCCGTTCGCGAGCCTAACGCTTTACCAGTCATCGGGAAGCGTTGAGGGTGGAAACTTCGTTCAGCTTGGGGCTAGTCTCGAGCAGGAGTTTCTGGAGTATTTCACACTGTATCTCAAGCCATACGCTATGTACGACGACGGATACTTTGGGCTCCCGGCCGGCTGGAGGGCTTGCGTCGACGCTGGTGTGAAATACCAGTACGACAAAAATACCAGCTTCAGCCTGGATGCCAAGTATATGAACCCGCTGCATGGTCTGGGTGGGTATCCCAACGACTTCATTTTTGGAGTCGGATTCACACGTTCCTTTGGCAACTGAAAAGTTGCAGGGCCAAGCGCCCACGTAGATCACTCGTCCACACACAATGTGGCGAGTGATTTTTCTTTTAAACCACCCGCATATCCAACTTTCTTTGATCTAGGTCTGCTGATTCAATCTTTACCTTAATCTTGTCTCCAAGTGTGTAAGCTTTTCCTGTCTTCTCGCCAACGATTCTGTATTTCTTTTCATCAAGATTCCAAAAATCTTCACCAAGTTTTGAAATATGCACCAATCCTTCTGCTCCAGAATTATCTAAAACTACAAACATTCCAAAAGGAGCAACTCCAGAAATAATTCCTTCAAAAACTTCTCCAACGTGGCGCATCATAAATTCTGTTTGTTTGTATTTGATTGAAGATCTCTCGGCGTCTTGCGCGGCAACTTCTTGAGATGAAGCGTGGTTTGCAACTTTATCAAAAAATATTGCATCAACTTGGCTAATATTTTTTCCAGCTAATAAATCAGCTAAGATTCTGTGCACCACAAGGTCTGGATAACGACGAATCGGCGAAGTGAAGTGTGTATAGTATTCAAAAGCTAAACCAAAGTGTCCGCTGTTTTCTGTTGAGTAAATAGCTTTTGCCATTGTGCGTATTGCAGCTGTTGTAATCAAACCTTCTTCTGCTTTTCCGGCAACTTGTGCAAAAAGTGCATTTAAATCTTTCGCGGTAACTGAACCATCTTTTCCAATTGGCAAAACATATCCAAGCGCTTTTAAAAATACAGAAAGTTCTGCAATTTTATCTTTGTCTGGCAAATTATGAACTCGATACATCAAACTACAAATTCCATTTCCTGATTTTTCACATTGATCATAAATAAATTTTGCTACGTATCTATTTGCCAAAAGCATGTACTCTTCAATCAAACTGTGAGTTTCAAGATGTGGTTTTTTATGAATTGCAATCGGCACTCCTTTTTCGTCCAATTCGAATTTAAATTCTTCTGAAGAAAATCGAATTGCACCCGCATCAAATTTTTTCTTTGCAAACTTTCTAGAAATATCAAGAAGTATTTTTAATTCTTCAAAATGATCTCCTTTACCAGAGTCTAAAGTTTCTTGAGCATTTTCATAAGTGAATCTTTTGTCAGATTTCATTATTGTGCGTCCAAACCATTCGCTTACAACATCAGCATTTGGGGTAATTTCAAAAATAGCACTAAAAGAAAGCTTTTCTTCATTAGGATTTAAGCTACACAAATCATTTGAAAGAACTTCTGGAAGCATTGGAATTGTGCGATCCACAAGATACACAGAAAATTGTCTCTCATAAGCTTCTTTATCAATAATTGTCTCAGGGGTTACATAATGAGATACATCAGCAATGTGAACACCGATTTCATAATTTCCATTCTCTAATTTTTTAATTGAGAGAGCATCGTCAAAGTCTTTTGCGTCTATCGGGTCAATTGTGAAAGTTAATGTGTCTCGCATATCGCGACGCTTTTCAATTTCAGAAGCGGGAATTGGAGACCATTTTGCTTTCATTTCATCTGCATCGCGTAGAACCGCTTCTTGAAATTCAGCATCAAAACCCTTTTCCAAAATAATTGCGCGGATTTCTACCTCATGAACACCTTTCTTTCCTAAAACTTGCAGAACTTTTCCAAAAGGTTGTTCTTCTTCGTCTTTCCAAGAATCTAATTCCACATAAGCTTTGTCATCGTGTGCAACTTTCGCCGCTTGATCTGCATCGAGTTTGATATTTACATAAACTTTTTGACTATCTGGAATCAAAAAACAATTAGCACCAGTTTTTGAGATTGTGCCAACAAACTTTGTTTTTGCACGCTTAACGATTTCAGTCACAACACCTTGATCCATGTCTTCAATTTTTTGACCATTCAAAACTACACGCACAGTATCTCCTGGAAGAGCGTGTTTTATATCTGTTAATCTAATAGCTATATCTTTTTGTGTCTCTACATTTTTAATAAAACCTAGTTTTCTTGCTTTGCTTACAGCAATAGTTGTTTCAAAGCTTTTTTGATTATCATTCATATTATGGCTTCCATACTACTTTATTTAATCAATAAGGCAATGTTTTATTTGACATATTGATTTTATTTTGTCAGATTGTTTTGGAAATCTGAATTCTTAAAAAATATGGGAAACTCAAAAATGGTAAAGTCCGCGTTGGCGACAATTGCACAATTGTCCTCTGGAGAAGTGCTGGTTCATAAGTGTGATTTGGCAAGCAACGATCATGAATCAATAGCTTTTGTTTTAAGTGCTGATTTTATGACAGAGCATTTTATGTTTGCAATAATTTCAACTGAAGTCTCTTCAGGCGAGACGGAGTTGCAACATATCGGTTTTGTCTATAAAACCATTGAGGATAAAGTCATTATTCCTGCACTGAGATATTGGGGGTTAGATAGTAGAGTTCTGCAAAATCTCAGAGGAAACTTCTTTCAAATGTCCTTTGGTTGCCCACCTGGTGAGCAGATCAGTTTTGGAAACATTAATGAAGAAGTTTCGATGGTGGACATGGCACATCCTGATCCATTTTGGATGATGAGACAAGCCAATAGGTTTTTTGAGATTTTTGGGACAGAGCTCAAAAAACCTTAGCGATATTTATCGCTTTTTCTTTTAAGTTGAATTTTTAATAAAACCTAGTTTTCTTGCTTTGCTTACAGCAATAGTTGCTTCAAAGCTTTTTTGATAAGGAAATAAATACATTTTGAAATTTTTAAAAGAAAAATTCCGCGAGTTTTATTTCGCGGAAACATTCGGTTTCATTTTACCAATGCTGACATAATGGCTTCTTCGACTTGTGCGGCAGTCATCTGAACTCTGAAGCACGTTGGAAATCCTGAGACATAAACGTCAGCAGCGGAAAGCTCGAAAGGTACAATGCCGACAATTTGTCCTGGCAAAAGGAAAAGATCCGTTTGTGTTTCTTTGGGGTAACCAACTTCTTGATCTCCATCTTTGCAGTCGATGATGGTTACTCCTGATGTTGTGTTTGGAGGAACAATTTGCAGTTTAATGAACCTGGGTGCTTCTTTCATGGATTTTTGTGTGGTTTGGTATTTGATCGACAAATTTAGAATAAAGTCCAGAACGACTTTTCTTGACCATATAAACATATAACAAATTTTAGTCAAGTGAATTGACAATTCTAGCTTATTTGATATTCTTTTATCCACTATGTTAATGATTAGATTACAAAGAACAGGACGAAAGCACGAGCCAACATTTCGTGTTGTTTTAACTGATTCAAAAAATGGGCCAAAAAGCGGAAAGTTTTTAGAAATTTTGGGTTCTTACGATGCACGTCGAAATGCTGATACTCAACTTAAAAAAGAGAGAATCCAACACTGGATTGCACAAGGGGCACAAGTTTCAGACACAATGCACAATCTTTTGATTACACATTCTGTAATTGCAGGTGAAAAGAAAAACGTTCTTCCACAAAAGACTCCAATTAGAAAAGAAGTTCCTGTAGTAGAAGAAGCACCAGCAGCGCCAGTAGAAACTCCTGCAGAAGAAGTTGCTCCAGAAGCGCCTGTAGAGGAACCTGTAGCAGCAGAAGCTCCAACTGAAGAAACTCCAGCACAAGAAGAAGCTCCAGTTGAAGCTCCAGCGGAAAACTAAATTGACAATATTTGTAAATTTTGTCAC
>CAZIFF010000004.1:0-10128 GCA_964538345.1 uncultured Candidatus Saccharibacteria bacterium | reverse complement strand
TTTTTTAAAACTGCCTCATTAATCTTAAAGATAGCTATGTCAGAATTAGATCAACAATTTTTAGAATACGTTGTGAAGTCATTGGTTGATAAACCAGAGAAAGTGGTTATCAAAAGAACCGTAGATGAAATGGGGGTTTTATTAACTCTTACAGTAGACCCTGAAGATATGGGTAAAATAATTGGACGACAAGGAAATACTGCTAAAGCAATTAGAATTTTGCTTCGTGTTGTAGGTATGAAAAACAATGCTCGTGTTAATTTGAAAGTAAATGAGCCAATTGGTGGTCTTCGTTCTCAAAATCAAAACAAAACAGTAGACGAAGCAATCGACGAATTAAAAATCTAAATATGCGTTTTCATATAATCACTCTTTTTCCTGAAAGTTTCGATTCTTATTTTTCTAGTTCAATTATTGGACGTGCGATTTCTAGCAAAAAAATTAAAGTTAAGTTTTATAATCCAAGAGATTTTACAAAAGACAAAAATAAAAGAATTGATCAAAAGCCGTATGGTGGTGGACCAGGTATGGTTATAGAAGCTTTACCAATAATAAAAGCGATAGAAAAATCAAAAGGAAAAAGTAAAAAAGTAAAAATATTTTTCCTTTCACCAAGTGGAAAACAATTTACAAATGAAATTGCATCTAATGTTGCTCAGAAGTTTGAAGAAGTGATATTTGTTTGTGGTAGATATGAGGGTATAGATTCAAGGGTTAAAAAAGTTTTTAAGATGGAAGAAATTTCGGTCGGGCCTTATGTGATCACTGGGGGAGAATTAGCGACCATGATTATGGTTGATGCTATATCCAGACAGATTAAAGGTGTTTTGGGCGACTTTGATTCTATAGAGGAATCAAGGGTTTCTTCTAATGAAATTTACACTAGACCAGAGGTTTTGGAGTATAAAGGCAAGAAATATAAGGTTCCCAAGGTGCTTTTGTCTGGAAATCATAAAGCAATAGATGAATTTAGAGCACAAAAGCCTAGTGTTGTGGATAAAAAACTTTAGAATTTCTTGACTATTCTTTTAGAATAATTTAATATGTTGAATGCGGATTGAGTTAGGGGAGTAAACGCGCGTTTTCAATTTTTATTATAAGTTCGCATAATTTTCTTATATTTTGAGCACTAGGAGTTAATAGAGAGGCATTTTATGTATACCCTTTTTTGCGAGGGTCATTTTTGCTGTAATTAGCTTTAACAAAGTATAGGTTCTAAATTATGGCGATTAATTCAATACAGTTATGGCACAAAAAGGTTCGAAAGTTGCTGAAACAGTTGGGGCACGACCTAAAAAATACTTTTCAAAGTATAAAAAGCCTTTCATCGAAATGCCAGATTTATTTGATGGTCAAATCAAATCTTTCAAATGGCTTTTAGAAGAAGGTATACAAGAAGTTTTTAAAGAATTTTCACCAATTCGTGATTATTCAGAGAAAAAATTTGATTTGGAGTTTATTGGCTTTGAATTAGAAAGTCCAAAATTTCCAGAAACATACGCAAAGGAAAATCGTCTTACATACGAAGCTCCATTTAAAGTGAGAGCAAAGCTAACAAACAAATCTGTTGGTTCTGAAAAAGAACAAGAGATTTTTATGGCTGATTTTCCAATTATGACAAAGCATGGAACTTTCATCATCAACGGTGTTGAAAGAGTTATTGTTCCACAGCTTGCAAGATCATTTGGAGTTATCTTCAATACCAACTTATTAAGAGGAAGAAAATATTTTGGTGCAAAAATCATTCCTGCACGTGGTGCTTGGATTGAGCTTGAGACAGATGCAGATGATGTTGTTTATATTAAAATTGATAAAAATAGAAAATTCCCAGTAACTTCATTTTTGCGCGTAATGGGTGCAAAAACAGATGAAGAAATTTTGGCCTTGTTTGAAAAACATCCAAGAACAAAAGAAGCTATCGCTAAGACATTGAAAAAAGATGATATCAAAGATATAGATTCAGCTTATCTTGATATTTATAAAAGACTTAGAGATGGTGATTTGGTAAACCTTGAAAACGCGAAAGCTTTTGTTAATTCAATTCTTGATGAAGAGAGATACGATTTCTCAAGAGTTGGAAGATTTAAATTTAACAATCGCTTTGGACTCCCTACTAAAGATAAAGATTTAGAAAATAGAACAATCTCAACAGATGACATGGTTAGAATTATTGATCATATAATTCACCTAAACCACACACCTGGTTCTATCGAAGATGATATTGATCACCTAGGATCAAGACGTGTTAGATTTGTTGGAGAATTATTGCAAATGAAAATTCGTACAGGTATGGCTCAAATGAAGAGAAACATTCAAAACAGAATGTCTACAATTGATGCTGACTCTACTTTGCCTGTGAATTTCATTTCACCTCGACCTCTACAAGCTAGAATTAAAGAATTCTTCTCAACAAACCAACTTTCACAATTTATGCAACAAGACAACATGTTGCAAGAAATTGAACACCTGAGAACTATCTCAGCACTTGGACCCGGTGGTCTTACAAGAGAGCGAGCTGGTCTTGAAGTTCGAGATGTGCACCCATCTCATTACGGTAGAGTTTGTCCTATTCAAACTCCCGAAGGTCCAAACATTGGATTGATTTTGCGTTTTACAAATTACGCAAGAACAAATGAATTTGGAATGATTGAGACTCCTTATGTAAAAGTTGTAAAAGGAAAAATTACAAAAGAAGTAATTTATCTAAACGCATTAGAAGAAGAACAATATAAGATTGCCCACGCCGCTACTCCTTTTGATGAAGCTGGAAATATTGAAGTAAATCAAGTGGACGTTAGAATTGGTGGACGACCTAGTCTTGTGGATAAAACAGAAGTTGATTTTATTGACGTTGCAACAAACCAAGCGTTTTCAATCGCAACTTCAATGATTCCATTCTTGAATCACGACGAAGCCAACCGAGCACTTATGGCATCAAACATGCAAAAACAAGCTGTGCCTTGCGTGCGTGCTGAAGCTCCACTTGTTGCTACTGGTGCAGAAGAATTAGCTTTAAGAAATTCTAGCCGATTGGTTCGCGCAGAAGAAGACGGAGTAATTTCTAGTGTTGATGCAAATAAAATCGTTCTTGAAACAAGCAAAGGAAAGAAAATTGAATATCCATTAATTAGTTTTGAAAGAACAAACAGCTTCACTGCATTCAGTCAAAGACCAGTTATTGAAGTTGAACAAAAAGTTAAGAAAGGAGAATTGCTTGCAGACGTTTCTTCATCAAATAATGGTCAAATTGCTATTGGTCAAAACTTGCGAGTGGCATTTATGTCATGGTCTGGTTCAAACTATGAAGATGCGATTATTATTTCAGATAGATTAGTAAAAGACAGCACACTTACTTCAATTCACATGGAAGAAGTAGTTGTTAATGTTCGCGATACTAAGCTTGGTCCAGAAGTAACAACTCCTGATATTCCAAACGTTTCAGAAAATAAACTAAAAAATCTTGATGAATCAGGAATTATTAGAATTGGTGCAGAAGTGCGTCCAGGAGATATTCTTGTTGGAAAAATTTCACCACGTGGAGAAACTCAACTTACACCAGAAGAAAGATTGTTAAGATCAATTTTCGGAGATAAGGCTCGAGATGTAAAAGATACTTCTAAGAGAGTTGAAGCAGGTCAAAGAGGTAGAATTATCGGAATTAAAATTTTCTCAAGAGAAAATGGTGACCGATTAGAATCTGGAATTATAAAAAGAATTCACATTGAAGTAGCTCAACTTAGAAATATTTCAGTTGGAGACAAGCTTGCCGGAAGACACGGAAACAAAGGTGTTATCTCAAGAGTTCTTCCTATTGAAGATATGCCACATGATAAAGATGGTGTACCAGTAGATATTATTCTTACACCACTTGGAGTTCCAAGCCGTATGAACCTAGGTCAGATTCTAGAATTGCACCTTGGTATGGCTGCAAATTCACTTGGCTATCAAGCAATTGTGCCAGCTTTCGCCGGAGCAACTGATCAAGAAATTAAATCTGAATTAGAAAAAGCTGGATTAGCTGCTAGTGGAAAGGTGGAATTATTTGATGGAAGAACAGGTGAGAAATTTGAGCAAGAAGTTGCTGTTGGATACATGTATATGTTGAAACTTCACCACATGGTTGAAGATAAGATTCACATGCGTTCAATCGGACCGTACTCACTTATCACACAACAGCCACTTGGAGGACGAGCGCAAAACGGAGGACAAAGATTTGGAGAAATGGAAGTGTGGGCACTTCTTGGACACGGTGCCGCTCATACATTGAGAGAAGTTTTGACATACAAGTCAGACGATATCCAAGGAAGATCTGCAGCGTTCGATTCAATAGTTAAAGGTCATTCTATTAGACAATCAGGAACACCTGCATCATTCAATGTTCTTATGGCAAATCTTCGTGGTCTTGCTTTAGATGCTGAGCTTCATTCAGAAGAACTTGAAGATGATAATAAAGATAACGAATAGGCTTATGCAAAGAAAACGAAATCAAAAAATATTCACAAAGATGACACTGAAGGTTGCTTCGCCAGAAAGAATTAAGGAGTGGTCATTTGGAGAAGTTACAAAATCAGAAACAATGAACTACCGTACACAACGGTCAGAGAAACATGGTCTTTTTGATGAAAAAATATTCGGTCCTGATAAGGATTATGAATGTTACTGTGGAAAATACAGAGGTATTCGATATAAGGGAATTATCTGTGAAAAATGTGGAGTTGAATTAACTCGAAGTATTGTTCGAAGAGAAAGAATGGGACATATCGAGCTTGCTTCTCCTGTTGCACACATTTGGTTCTTGAGATCAATGCCGTCTAGAATTGGTCTAGTGCTTGGTATGTCTATGGCAGAGCTTGAAAAAGTTGTTTACTTTGCTGGTTATCTTGTTACAGAAGTTCATGAAGAAGAAAGAAAGAGATTCATGAAAGAACTTGAATCAGAATTCAAATCAAAAACAGCTTCTTCACAAGACAAGAAGACAAAAGAAGCTATCAAGAATATTTACAATGAAACAAAGAAAGATATCGACAGTTTGAGAATTGGTATGGTTCTTGATGAGGTTGCATTTCATAAATATTCAATGAGATATTCAACTTTGTTCGAAGCACAAATTGGTGCAGAAGCAATCTATGAAATTTGTAGATCAATTGATCTAGAAAAACTTCTAGCTCGTCTTCAAGAAGAAAAAGCTGAATCAACTGGTCCAGCTAAAGAAAAATTACATAAGAGAATTAGCATGATCAAAAACATGATCAATGCAAAGATTCGTCCTGAGTGGATGTTCCTTACACGTATTCCTGTAATGCCACCTGGACTTCGTCCGATGGTTGCACTTGATGGAGGACGTCAAGCTACTTCAGATGTTAATGACTTGTATAGACGAGTTATAAACAGAAATAATCGTCTGAAAAAATTGATGGATATTCATGCACCTGATGTTATTTTGCGAAATGAAAAAAGAATTTTGCAAGAAGCCGTTGATGCATTGATTGATAATTCAATTCGTCATGGTAATCAGCTTTATGCTGGTGCAATGCAAGCTCAAAAGCGTCCATTGAAATCTATTGCTGACAACTTAAAGAGCAAGAGAGGAATTTTCCGAAACAACCTTCTTGGAAAGCGTGTTGATTATTCTGGACGTTCTGTAATCGTTGTTGGACCTGAATTAAAACTAAATCAATGTGGTCTTCCAAAACACATGGCGCTTGAACTTTTCCGTCCATTTGTTATCTCAGGATTGATTCAAAAAGAACTTGCTTTCAACATTCGTGGAGCAGGAAGATTAATTGATGAAGGTGTTCCAGAAGTTTGGGAAGTTTTGGAAGAGGTGATTAAAGGAAAATATATTCTTCTAAACCGTGCACCAACACTTCACCGACTTGGTATTCAAGCTTTTCAACCAATTTTGATTGAGGGTAATGCTATTCAAGTCCACCCTCTTGTATGTACAGCTTTCAACGCTGACTTCGACGGAGACCAAATGGCCGTACACGTTCCACTTTCAGAAGCGGCTCAATATGAAGCTAGAGAAATCATGGCATCAGATAAGAATATTCTAAAGCCGGGTAACGGAGATCCTGTAGTTGTATCTAAGTTGCTAGATATCATTCTTGGAGTTTATTGGATGACAAAAGCAGTTGACGGAGAAACAGGAGAAGGAAAAATTTTCCCTGGTCCAAATAGCGCGATATTAGCACAAGACTACGGTATCGTTAGTCTACGAGCAAAAATTAAAGTAAAAGGTAAGCCTAATACAAAGTTGGCAGACTACGAAGATTCATTAATTGAAACTTCTGTTGGTAGACTTTTGTTTAATGAAATTCTACCTGAGGATTATCCTTTTATTAACGAAGCTGTTGATAAAGGAGCATTTGGAAAATTGATTGATGACATGGTTATTAGATATGGTGTTAAGAAACTAGTTGAAATTCTGGACGCTATTAAAGCTTTTGGATTCAAATACACAACAAAAGCTGGTGTTACTTGGGGTATTGATGATATTCAAGTTCCGCAAGGAAAATGGACAATTATAGAATCTGGACAAGAAAAAGTTGCTAAAGTTGTAGAACAATATAATGAAGGATTTTTATCAGAAGATGAAAAACTTCGAAAAATTGTTGAAATTTGGCACGGAGTAAAAAATGAAGTCGAAAAAATAATTCCAGAGACTCTAAATACAAACGGTTCGGTTTATGACATGTGGAAATCAGGAGCCAGAGGTTCTCTGTCACAGATTACACAAATGTCAGGTATGAAAGGTCTTATTCAAAACTCAAAAGGAGAGACAATTGAGTTCCCTGTATTGTCTTCTTCAAAAGAAGGACTTTCACCTATTGAATACTTCACAACAACTCACGGTTCAAGAAAGGGTCTAACTGACACAGCTTTGAACACAGCTAAAGCCGGATATCTAACACGAAAACTATTCTCAGTTGCTCAAGATGTGATTGTGTCTGAAAAAGATTGTGGTACAACAAAACATGTTGAAATCAAACGTGATAGTGATTCTGGAATTGAAATTCCTATTTCAAAGAAAATTCGTGGAAGAATTCTTGCAAAAGATGTAGCTGATTCAAATGGAAATGTTATTTTCAAAAAAGGACATTTAGTTTTGAAAGCAGATGCTATAAAAATCGAAGCAGCTGCACCAGAAATTGTTTCAGTTTATTCTCCATTAACTTGTGAATCAAAACATGGTGTTTGTTCAAAATGTTATGGTCTAGATCTTGGAAAAGATCAATTAGTAGATATTGGAGAGGCTGTAGGTACTGTTGCTGCGCAAGCGATTGGTGAGCCAGGAACACAGCTTACAATGCGTACTTTCCACGCCGGAGGTACTGCTTCTGTAGGTGGAGACATTACAGCTGGTCTTCCTAGAGTTGAAGAAGTATTTGAAAGAAGAAAGCCAAAAATTCCTGCAGTTATTGCTAGAGTTTCTGGAACAGTTAGTGAAATAATAGAGCAAGGAAAAGAGAGAATTATTATGATTCTTCCTGAAAATAGTTCTGTTAAGAAAACTAAAAAAGATACAGAGTATACTTTCACATCTATTAGAATACCTCTTGTTAAAGCTGGTGATCGTGTAGAAAAAGGACAATTCTTAACAGACGGTTCTGCTGATCTTCAAGAATTATTTGAATTAGCTGGTAGAGAAAAGACTCAAGAATATATCATCAGCCAAGTAAATAAAATTTACGAACTTCAAGGTGAAGCTGTGTCTCGAAAGCATATTGAAATAATCATTAGACAAATGTTCTCAAGAATGCGAGTTGTAACACCAGGTTCTACTAAATTCTCAGAAGGTGAAATTGTAGAACAAATTACATTCGACGCAGAAAATGAAAAAACAGAAGATAAGGCAAAAGCAAATCAACTTATCATGGGTATCACAGAAGTTGCCCTTACAAGAGATAGCTTCCTTTCTGCAGCTTCATTCCAACACACACCAAGAATTCTTATTGCAAGTGCGGTGCGTGGTGCTGTAGATAAGCTAGAAGGTCTAAAAGAAAATGTAATCATTGGTCGCTTAATTCCTGCCGGTACTGGTTTCCTTGGTAGCAAGAAAAATCAGCAAGCTGAAGAAATAGAAGCTGAAATTAAAGCTAAGATCGCTGAATCAAGGGATTACTAGTTAAGGTACGGAGAATCTCCGTATGAATTCTAATGTAGACAAAATAAAAGACAGACTAAGCATCGTTGATGTGCTTGGTTCTTATATTAAGCTTGAAAAATCAGGAAAGAATTTTAAAGCTTGTTGTCCATTTCACAATGAAAAGACACCTTCATTTTTTATATCTCCAGACAGAGGAACTTTCTACTGTTTTGGTTGCGGAAAAAAAGGAGACATATTTTCATTTGTGGAAGCATTTGAAGGAATTGATTTTTTAGGTTCTCTAAAACTTTTAGCAGATAAAGCAGGAGTCATTCTCGAAAATGAAAAATCTGGCGACAGATCAGAAAGAGACAAAGGATTCTCTGTTTTAGATGTTGCAACAAAATTTTTTGAATCAAATCTTTCTCAAGACAAACTTGCTAAAGAATATTTAAAAAATAGAAAAGTTTCTGAAGAGACAATTAAAAAATGGAGAATTGGAAGCATCTCGAATGAGTGGAGAGATTTGTATAATCATTTAAAACAATTAGGTTTTGATGATCGTGCAATTGAACAAGTTGGTTTAATTAAAAAGGGTGAGAAAGGGGATTACTACGATAGATTTCGTGGACGGATTATTTTTCCAATAAGTAATACATCAGAAAAAGTTGTTGGATTTACTGGAAGAATATTAATCAATGATGAAAAACAAGCGAAATATTTAAATAGTCCTGAAACACCATTTTTTAGTAAATCACATATTTTGTATGGTCTTCATTTAGCCAAAACTTCAATTAGGAAAAATAATTTTAGTATTTTGGTTGAAGGACAATTTGATGTGATTATGGCGCATCAAATGGGTTATACAAATACAGTCGCTACTTCTGGTACAGCTTTAACAGATGATCAATTAACTCAGTTATCGAGATTGTCTTCTAGAATTGTGATTGCACTTGATGCTGATGGGGCTGGATTTAGAGCTTCTGAAAAAGCTTGGCAATTAGCATTGGCAAAGGGTATGGATGTAAAAATTGCTAGATTACCAGCAGGAAAAGATCCGGCAGACTTAGCAAAAGATGATCCTGAATCTTGGAAAAAGGCGATTAGAGAAGCAACGCATATTATTGATTGTTTGATTGAACAAATAGACGCAAAGAGATTAGACAGGCGCTCGTTGGCTATTGAATTACACAATGTTGTGATGCCTTATTTAAATAAAATTGAAAGTGCTATTGAGCAGAGTCATTTTATTGAAAGAGTCTCACAAAAATTTGCTGTACCACAAGAAGTTTTGTGGCAAGAAATGGGCGGTAATAAAAAAATAGAAAGTCTAGCAACACCGTCACAGCAAGAAAATTCAGGAGATAAAAAATCTATAGTAGATCAGTTGGTTGGAATTGTGTTTTGGCAAAGGGCAAAATCTAAACCAGATTTTAATTTAAATTCTTTAGAGAATAAATTAATTGAATTAATTGGTGTAGATGTTCTGACTCTTGCTGAAAGAAATCCAGATATTGAAGCAATGATTTTTGCAACCGAATCTGCATATAGTGATGAAAAAGTATTGAAAAAAACTATAAAAGAACTTTTAGTTAGATTAGAAAAATCTATTTTAGATTCTAAAAGAATACAAATTAGAAAAGAATTAGAATCTCTAGAAAATTCTGATAGTCATGATTTGCAAGATAAGTTATTGCAAGAGTTGCAAGTTATTTCAAAAAGTATAGAATCGTTGGGCACAAGTAATATAGACATAGATTAGCAGAAGATGTAATATTAACCTTACCATTTTTTATGGCAAAAAGTACTGCTAAAAAAGTACAAAAAATAATAAATAAAAAAACAGTAAAAACTGTTTCTAACAAAAAAAAGAAAGTTGCTAAAAAAGTCTTAAAGCAACAGGTTGGTGTTTCCAAAAAAAATACAAAAACTATAAAAAAACCTACAAAGGCACCCAAGGTGTCTGTTTCAAAGCAAGCGCAAGAAGCAGAAAAAAAACTTCATAAACTTTTAAATAAAGGAAAAGAAAGAGGTTATGT
>CAZIFF010000003.1:31973-49898 GCA_964538345.1 uncultured Candidatus Saccharibacteria bacterium | reverse complement strand
TCAGTATAAGTTCTGTAATTAGAAGTTGTCAAAAATTCCTGAAACTTTGGCGGTCATCATATGTGTATTTTCTGCCATCTTTCCTAAATTAATATCCAAATCTAATTTTGAAAAATTATTGGATTCAATTCTTCCTAAATATAATTTTGGTTCTGTATTTGTATCAATCGGCAAAATATTTATATGTTTTTCTAATTGAGAAAAATAAGAAGATACACCGGCTTTCATTGATAAAGAAACATAATCACCTAATTCTAAAGTCTTATTTTTTAAATGATTGAAACTATTTTGAGAAATTTGAATTGTATTTTGACGCACGGCTGGAATAAAAATTAAAAACAAAATTGTAACTACACCGATAATCATTGGCAGAGACTTTATATAAGCCACAGGTAATTTTGAATTACTTGTAGTTGGTAAACTAGAAATAACTTTATATAAAGCCTTATTTTTAAGACTTTCATCAGGGTATTTTATTTTAATATTTCGTAAAGGTTTTACCTTTTTATTAGAAACACTTTTAGACATAAAAACATTTTATCATGCACTTTGACTTTATATTCTGATTAAAGAGAAATTCCTGTGAGTAAAGCAAAAACAAAATCAATTATTGGAACAAAAATTTGCCACAATAAAAATACAAACAACAAAACAAAAACGAATCCGAATCTTTCTAATGTCATACGAAGTTGACCATATTGATTTGGCAAAATAGAGAAAAGTATCTTTGATCCATCAAGTGGTGGTATTGGAATCAAATTAAAAATAGCTAAAACTAAATTAACTTGCACAATAGTTGCTGCAATAAAAACCATACTTGTCATCCCTACCCCATCGCCAACAATTAGACGAATAAACATTGCGAAAATAAAAGCCAAAATGAAATTTGAAATTGGACCGGCTATCGCCACTAAAAGTTCGCCCCATCTACGATTTTTTAAATTATAAGGATTGTAAGGCACAGGTTTTGCCCAACCAAAAATCACACCGGAGAAAGAAAGTAGCAAAGGGATAAGAAAAGAACCAAACAAATCCATGTGTTTTATGGGATTTAAAGAAAGTCGGCCAGCATAATGAGCAGTGCTGTCACCCAGCCAGAGGGCCGCATATCCATGAGCCACCTCATGCACAACAACCGATAAAATCACTATCGCTACAACAAATAAAGCTGAGGTTAATTCCATACCACTTGCATTATATATAGTGTTTGGTAGTATAGCAAAACTTATATGGCAAAAGCATGCGCAATGACAGGCAAGCATTCACAAGTGGGTGGCGGATACTCAAACGCTGTTCGTGCTACTCAATTTAACCCAGTAGGAACTCGCCGAAGATATGCAAACCTACAAAAAAAGCGCGTATTCGTTCCTGAATTAAATAAAACTATGGTTCTTACTCTTTCTACTCGCGCTATCAAAACAATCAACAAAAAAGGTCCATACAAAGCCTTGAAAGACGCTGGGGTTATCTAAGCTCTAAAGTTTCTCCGTCAGATATAAACGTAATAGTGCCGCTTTCAGCGGTATTTATTATTTTAGTTTGAAATTTAGAAAGAGTTTCGAGTGTTTCTTTGTGTGGATGACCATATCTGTTTTCACGACCAGAGGAAATTATTGAATAATCAGGTGTTACAAAGCCTACAAATTTTTCTTCAGTTGAAGTATGAGAGCCGTGATGCCCAACTTTTAAAACCTCACAATCAAGCTCTGCGCCATATTTTTTGACTAATTTCATTTCAACTTCTTTTGAGGCATCGCCTGTGAGAATGAAGCATATTTGATTAAAAACTAACTTTGTAACTATAGATTGATCATTTGAATCCACACTTATATAGCTTGGATCTGGATGTAAGACTTCTAAATAAATATTTTTATCTGCATCAAGCATGATTATGTCCCCTGCTTTCACCTCTCGCCTTTCTACATTTATTTTTTCAATTGCTTCTGTGGCTTCGGTTTGTTTAGAGCTTGTAGCAAAAATTAAAATTGGAATTTCATAAGCAGAAAATAAATCTACAGTGCCCCCAATATGATCTAGATCGGGATGAGTCAAAATAACTGAGTCTATTTTTTGATCAAAAAAGAAAACTTTTTTATTTAATTCTTCTAAAATTTTTCCGTTTGGACCTGTGTCTATAATGGTTTGTGTTCCGTTAGGGGTTTCAATAAAAGTAGAGTCACCTTGCCCAACATCTAAAAAAGAAACTTGTAAATCTTGATTATTTTTATTTAAATAAATCTGCAAAGAGCTAGATACAGCAGATACCAATAAAGAAATCAAAATAGCTATATTTATAATAAGTTTTTTATTATTCACAACAGTATTCTAACAATTTTGCTATAATGCCACTATTAAAATAAACTAAAATTTCAATAAAATGACTAAATTTGAAGCAAAAAAATTTGAAATCCCAGAATTACAAGGGATTTCTCAAAAAACAATTGAAGAACATATCAAGCTTTATGAAGGATATGTTAAGAATGCCAATTTAATATTAGAAGAAATATCATCAAGAAACCCAGAAGCAGACGCTTATGCTATATCTGAAATGCAAAGAAGATTTGCTTTTGAATTTGATGGAATGAGAAATCATGAAATTTATTTTGAAAGTTTATCTGGTGCTGCAAAAAATATTTCTGAAAATGATTTGAAAAATAAAATCTCAGACAATTGGGGTTCATTTGATCTTTGGCTTGCTCGTTTCAAAACTATAGCTAAAACAAGAGGAATTGGTTGGGCAATTTTATATCATGATCCAAAAAGCAACGAACTATTAAATGCTTGGATAGACGAACAACATTTAGGACATTTAGTTGGTTGCACTCCTGTATTAGCACTTGATATGTGGGAACATTCTTTTGTCGCAGATTACCTACCGTCTGGAAAAGCTCAATACATAGAAGATTTTTTTGAGAATTTAAATTGGGATATCATTGAAAACAACTTTCAGAACTGCAAAAGATAAATTAGAAAATCTTTCAGCGATAAAAATTACATAGGACAACAAAAGATAAGCTGAAATTGAAAAGATTTTTGTTATTGGGCCTAAAAATGTAAATATTCCAGACATTGCTGACAAAAGCATTGATATTGGCATGAAGGGTAATATTAAAATATTAGAGAAAACTGCAATCAACGAAATTTCGCCTGTCATTTTTATTAGAAGTGGCAACACTACAATCTGAGTTGAAATAGTAGAAGAGATATTTTCTCTTAAGGCAAATTTTTCTGGTATGAAGAATAATATTTTAGAAATTAAAGGGCTTAAATGAATTAATCCGAGTGTCGCTAGAAATGAAAGTTGGAAGCCTGGGTCGCCGGTAAGGATGTGGGGATTGTGAAGCACCATAAAGAAAGCGGCGACCCAGAGAGCTCTACTTACATGATAGTTTTTATTTGAAGACTGAGCAAAAATTGCAATTATAGCCATAATACTGGCACGAATAGTTGTTGCACTCGATCCGGTCAAAATTGCAAATGAAATTATAAAAAATATAGAAATTATATTTTTATATAAAAATGGCAAAAATGATAAAGATTTTTTAACCGCATCAGCGATAATTGTGACATTGTATCCGGATAAAACCACCAAATGAATTAACCCCGCTCTTCTAAAATCTTCTAATAAATTCTCACCCAATGATTGTTTTGAACCAATTAAAATTCCAGAAGCTAAAGCCCCTTGTGGCTCTTTTAAATTCTTATTTAAATTATTAGTAAACCAACTTTTTATATAAATTAAATAATAGTAGAAATTTTTATTATTATTTTCTTTAAAATCAATAATTTTTGGATAATATAATACATAAGCAATACCATCTTTTTCTAAAAACTTTGGGTAATCAAAATAAATATCATTTTCATTTTTAAATTTCTCAGGTCGTTTTAAAACTCCAGAAAATGTTATTTCATCTTTATATTCAAATTTTGGAAAATGATTATTGGTTAACCTAATTTTTGAATTAAATTCTGGAATATAAACAACATAATGTGTATTTAATTCCCTTTTATCTGGTTCTTTGATAATTATTCCTTCAAATTTATTTTCTTTATCTAATAAAAAATCTGCATTATTTATTTTTTCAATATACTCAAATCTCAAAAAACCAAAAATAAAAAATATGATGACTAAACTAATCTTTAAATTACTTTGATAGATTAATAAAAATAAAATTAATAAAAAGATTGGAAACAAAATAGCTATATTTAAATTACCAACATCAGAAATAAAAACTCCGATTAGAAAACTACAGATTAGAGAGTAAAAAAACATTTAGTAAGAATACAGCCGGCGCGCCTTTGGCGCGCCGGCTAACTTCATCAAAAATTCACTAAAATTTTAAAGAAATTTCATACATGAAAATATATAATTCTGCGAAACTCAAACAAAAAAGAAATGAAAGATATGTTGCTTAGTCTTATTGTTGGATTGATCTTTGCTGGTCCGTGGTTGTTAATACTATCTATTCCGATAATTAAATTATTGGAAGAGGATTCTGAAGAAACTTCGGATTAATTAACGCCCCATTCTTTAATAATATCCATTTCATCTTCGGGTGAAATGCTTTTTCTATATTTTGCACCTTTAATACCCCTAACTCGCGCCTCACACTCCGCCCAAGTAGAATGTTTTATCAAATCTCCATTAACTAAAGATAAATAACTATAAGCTTTAATCTTTGTTCTATCTTTTTTATCAGATTTTAAAGCTAAAGGTGTAATATTTTTCAAATCAATAGGATATTGAGATGTTTTACCACTAAATAAATCAATTTTTTCATCATCGGCAAAAGTAGTAGCAATCACATCAACTCTTTCATTTCCTGTCACACCGACATGTCCCGCAACCAAATGCCAATCAACATCAATTTTTTCCAAAGAAAAATCCAACTTTTCCCATAAATCTTTATTTAAAACCTCTGCCCCATCTTTTTTGATCCATCCATTTTTCTTCCATCCATGAATCCATTTCATTGCACCGTTTACAACATAACTAGAATCCGTATACACAATAGCCCCTTCACAAGACTTCTGAGAAACTAAAATTTCCAAAGCTGATGCTACAGCAGTTAATTCCATGCGATTGTTTGTAGTTTTAGACTCTCTTCCGCCAGCTTCTAAGACTTCTCCGTTAAAAGAAATAATAGCTCCCCATCCACCAGGACCGGGGTTACCTCTAGATGCACCATCAGAAAAAATTATTCCAGTTTTCATGCACAAAAGTATAGCATGTGATTATTAAATAAATGATACAATAAAAGCATATGAATACATTGGAAAATTTTCACAAAAAAGCATTTAATATCATTACAATTACAGGTTTTGCAGCAATTTTGTTTTTCCTATATCTACAATTCAACAACATCACATCTAGCCCAATAAATAGTTACTCAACTATAGCATCAGGAACAGTTTTCCTAATCTCAGCCATAATATGTTTTATCTACTACAAAAGGATTGGAGAGAAGAGTGCTATATCTACAGCAATTTTAGGTACAGGATTATCAAATTTATTATTCGCGGCTGGTTCATTTGTGTGGGGATACTATAATTTTGTAGGCGTTGAAACTCCATACCCTTCAATTGGAGACACTTTCTTCATATTGATGCCAATTACATTCGCTATATCAATTGGTTCCCTGCTTCAAATATACAAGACCAGCACCACAAAAAGCACTGTTTTTATTGCTAGCACGGTGTTTTTAATACTGGCGTCTACAATGTTCTTCTTTTACGGAAATCCAGAAGTATCAATTGATTTAAGCTTTGCAGAAAAATTCTTTAATATTGCCTACACTTTAAGTGATTCAATTTATGTTGGAGCTGGTGTAGCTCTTTTGATTATCGCAGGAGGAAGAATGTATAAAGGAATTTTTGTTTGGGTATTAGCAATGTTTATAATCACACTAGGTGACATGGTATTTTCTTATAGAGTGACTCATGACATAGTTTGGAGTGGAGATATTGCAGATCAACTTTATACACTGTCAGCAATAATCTTTACATATGCTGCAATATTTTTAGCGAAGACTTCAGAGTCAAAAGAAATTCAAATATAAATATGCATTTATCAGTGTGTGAAAAAAATGAAAAAAACTTTTCAAGTATTGCTTTTATATTTTTCATAGCGACATCGGCCTTGATAACAACACTAGGTATTCTACCAATACACAAAGCATTATTAGAGGCTTGTATATACACAATTCTATTAAGCGGAATTTTCATATCAATTCAGAGCATTAGATCAATTGGTATAAGAAATTTTGCAGGAAAATCAATGTTATCTTTTATGATTTCATTTATCCTAATATTGTTAAATTCAATTTTGATAAATTTTGAATCCTATTTTCAGATAAGCAATCAAACATTATTTCTTATAAATAAAAATATCTGGATAACAGAATCAGTTATATTATCTATTGGAATTTTATTTCTCTTAACAACTTATAAATTATTATTTCCTAAAAATATACTATTAAAATCATTGTTGTTATTTATCTTTATATTATTTTTAATATCTTTATTTTTTGGATGGCCTCAAATATTAAATTCTTTATTAATAAGTGTCGGATTAATCTCTATGATTATCTCTAGAAAAAAATACCATCCTGGAATAATCTATATATCAAATGGTTTAATATTTTTAGCATTAAGCAATATTTTATTTATATACAAAACATGGAATAATATTTATCTACTAGGAGAAATAAGTGACATTAGTCTACTTATTTCTCTGCTTATGATAGTTAGTGGAATTCATTGCACAAAAAAATATTATGAATAAATTTTCTTTTCTAAAAAACTTTCTTTTCCAAAGACACAAAAAACCAATAGAGTCTGATAAAATATTCTCTTTTTTAGCTAGCATAAGTCATCACCCAGACGCAATTGAAAATTATTTATTTCAATACAGTAAATTAAAAAGGAAATACAGAAATAAAAATGATGAGATTTTTATTAGTCTATACCTTAATTGGGAAGAATTTATTGTTAATAACAAAACAAAAAATTACAAAAACTATACAATCGAATCCTTGAGAGAATCTATATCAAAAGAAATTGGTATTCGTTACTTATCTGAACCTTTTAAATTAATATTCCTACCAAAAAAAGAACAGTCAATTTCTTTATATAAACAATTTGTAATAAAGTTATCTGATTACATAAATACAGAATTAGGCCATGCCGTATTGGTTAAATCTATAAAAAACATTCAAGATCCATTTTTAACAAAAATAAAAATAACAGAAAATGGTTTGTCTTTTGAATTAATAGACGAGGAAATAAAAAAGTCTTTGAACTTTCAATTGGATTCAATTACAAATGCTTTTAAAAATTTAGTAAATATCCTGTATAACGCAATAGAAATTTCATTAGGAAATAAAATAACTCATGACATTTTTAATTCAATGTTTATGGAGTTTAAACAAAGATATAACACTGAATTAACCTCTAGTATTCTAAAAATAATTCCAGAAAGAATTCTCGGCATGGATGAGTGGCTTTCTTTGATGAGTAAAAAAGAACTTGAGAAACAAGTTGTCGAAAAAACTGAAGAGCTCTCAAAATTAAATCAATCACTGGAAGATACTGTTCAAGAAAGAACAGCTGAATTGCAAAAAGCCTACAACGATTTGAAATTATTAGACCAGAAAAAATCTGACTTCATTTCAGTAGCAGCGCACCAACTAAGAACTCCCCTATCTGGCATGAAGTGGGGTTTAACAATGTTGAGTAATGGAGAGTTTGGAAAATTAACAAAAGAACAAAAAGATTTTATAGATAAAAATATAGAAAGCAATAATAAAATTATAAATATATTGAATGACTTATTAGAAGTTGATTTATCTTCAAAAAATAAAGATTCTTATAATTTTGAAAATTATGATATTGGTGAATTAATTTCAGAGACAGTAAACAATCTAGCGAATTTAGCTAAGAGAAAATCTGTAAATATCAATTGGAAGAAATCAAATGAAAAAATATCAGCTGAGGTAGATATCAAAAAAATACATGTCGTATTACAAAATATTTTAGATAATGCCATAAAATATAGTAATAAGAATACGAATATTGATGTAAATCTAAATAAGATAAATACCATGGTGCAAGTATCAATAAAAAATACAGGTATAGGAATACAAGAGGAAGATAAAGATGAGATTTTTGAAAGATTTTTCAGATCACAAAATGCGATGAGACAAGAAACAGAAGGTTCTGGTCTTGGACTTTATATAACAAAACAAATTATTGAGGACCATAATGGCCGAATCTGGTTTGATAGCAATAATCTTGGGGAAACCACATTTTACATAAGCATTCCGGCAACAAGAAACAAGATTCCAATTTCTTAATATAATTGATACAATTTAAGAATGGATTTAGATAATGAATTAAATATAGACTCTGATCAGACAAACGATCAACCAATAAATAAAAAAATCATGTGGGTAGAAGACGATTTGTTTTTATCTGACATGATTGCCAGAAAATGTGCTGCAAACAAATGTAATTTGATGCATGCCACAAACGCTGATTCTACTTTTGAATTACTAAAAAAAGATACCCCAGATATTATTATTTTGGATATATTACTTCCTGGTAAAAATGGTTATGAAATTTTGGAAGAGCTAAAAAAGAACGAGGTTACTAAAAATATCCCAGTTGTAATACTTTCAAATTTTGGACAAAAAGAAGAGATTGAAAAAGGTTTAAAACTTGGTGCCGACAAATACCTAATTAAAGCTACACTTACTCTGGATGAAATTCTAACTGAGGTAAATCAGGTTTTAAAGAAGCACATCAAGCAATCTTAATCTAAGAGTTCTCCTCCCCCATTGATTCATCTCGATTGTTGAGACCAAAGAAAGTCTTTGCCCTTTAATTATTTTATTTGAAAAAGATTCTTCAGTTGAAAAGAAAGCGATTGCTTCAATATTAATATTTTCATCTTCACATATTAGCTTTAAATGATTCTTTGTTTTTCCAAACATTTGAACATCTTTAATTAGGACATTTTTTATTAGAAATTTTGGTTCTTCATTTCCAATACCAAATGGTGAAAGTTTTTGTATTTCATTAAATAAATTTTTATTTATATCTTTTATAGAAAGTTGTGCGTCTACAAATATAGGGGCCGGCGGCTCAGCTGATATGCAAAGATTATACGCTTCCGACAAACGCTCGTGCAAAAAATCCACCACATCTCTGCGCACCACGAAGCCGCCGGCCTGATCATGCCCACCATAAGCATGCATTAAATCAGAAACAGCATTAAGTAATGCCAAAGTACTTACACCATTTGCGCTTCTACAAGAACCCTTCAACTCATCACCGTCCCCTTTGCCCCATAAAAATACAGGTTTTTGATATTTCTCTGCGATACCACTAGCCGCCAAACCAAGAAGCGAAGGTTGCCAATCAGGATTCCCTGCCACAATAACATTCAATTTACTCATATCATCAACTTCCTCATATTTACGATGAATAGCTTTTGTAATAGCAGCAACATGACCCTTTCTAGCATCATTTATTTCATGAAGATGATTAACCAATTCCCCAGCTTCAGATATATCAGTAGTGCTCAGCATTTTAAAAGCCACATCTGGCTCACCCATTCTAGAAGCAGCATTTATTCTTGGTGCAATAGTAAAACCAATATCCATTGCATTTATATCATTTTGTTTTACTCCAGTTTTTCTTAATAATTGTTGCAGCCCCAAACGTGGAGATTTTCTCAGCACCAACAAACCATAATGCGCCAATGCTCTATTCTCACCCACCAGTGGCACCATATCAGCCATCGTGGCAACTCCAGTCATATCTAAAAACCACTTCTCAAAACCTTTTGGTAAATTAAAATTTCCTTTTTGAATTAAAGCTTGGATAAGTTTAAAGACAACTCCCGCTCCACATAAAATTCTCTCAGGATAATTTGATTCAATTAATTTATGATTAACAATTATTGCATCCGGCAAAACCTCATGAGCTTCATGGTGATCTGTAATAATCACATCCATCCCCAAAGACCTAGCTAAACTAACCTCCTCAACATCAGCGGTCCCGCAATCAATTGTGATCATCAAATTAAATTCCTTTGAAGCAATCTCTTCAATAGCTTTTTTATTCAAACCAAAACCCTCTCTGTTTCTGTGTGGAATATATATATCAAAATTATTAAAACCAATTTTTTTAAAAAAATCATGCAAAGTAACAGATGCAGGTATACCGTCAGCATCATAATCAGAATATATAATCACTTTTTGATTTTCAGAAATTGCTTTCAATATTCTTTCAACAGCCACGTCCATGTTGGGCATCAAAAAAGGATCATGCAAATCTCTTTCAAAATTTGGTGAAATAAATCTCAAAGCAGAATCTTTGTCATATATACCTCTATGAAATAAAAGTTTTTGAATTAGAGGATGGAATTCTTTAAGATCTTGAGCAGTTTTTTCAGGAATTTCGGATCTTAGCTCATATCTTTTCATAGGCAAGATTTTAGCATACTATTTAGTTTATGAATCATGAAAAAACAATATTTGAACGCATTATAAGTGGCGAAATTCCAAGTTATAAAATATATGAAGATGAAAAATATTACGCATTTCTGGATATTCGCCCAATCTCTATTGGTCACACACTCATAATCCCTAAAATAGCTATTGATTACATATTTGATTTAGATAATGAGACTTATCATGGTCTATTTGAGATCGCCACAAAAATTGCCCCCGCAATACAAAAAGCCACAAATTGCCAAAGGGTTGGTATGGTTGTAGAAGGTTTTGGTGTGCCCCATGCACATCTTCACCTTGTCCCACTCTTCAAAATTCAAGGTCTTGATCCAAATCTACAACACGAAGAATCTCCTGAAAATCTTTCCGCGATGGCAGAAAAAATTTCCAAAGCTCTAAGTACCAAGAGTCAAAGCGCTAGGGTTAAGTGACTAAGTCCAAATTTCTAAGATTCTTGCGAGAAAGCCCACCGACGGCCAGGATCCCACCTGTGGCCTGGCTCATACCAGAGCGTGGCCAGCCACAAATCAACGTCGAGCCGGTTGACGCCGAACACCGGCGGATTGCCACCGCGGCTGGAAACAGATCCCATATCTATCAAAATCCATTCACCTTCTTTTTGGTCTTTCATTTTTAATCGTAACTCTGGTCCAACTCTAGCTGGAAGAAGATTGTGTCCTATACCAAACTCTTTAGCTCTGGCTTGTATTTCTTCTCTTGTAGCACTACTTTTAAAGCCCAATGAGGCAACTGTTGGGATGATGAGTCTTATCTTCTTTCCAGAACCTTCTTTTAGATCCGCTTTGTCTAGGAGGTCATCAGCGGTCTCGTAGATTTTAAATCCTTCTTTCTCTAGATTATCCTTGTATTCTTCAGATGTTTTTGGTTTTTCTGATAATTCTATAGTTTCTATATAAACTTCATGTTCAGGAAATGACGTATATATACGCTCTGTGTCTTTTGGAAGTTCTTTGAAGATGTTTGGATATAATTCTCCGATGTATATTTTGGTATTTTCTGTGATTTCTTCTTTGCTTTGAGCTATCTCTTCTTCTTTAAAATCAATATCCAATTCAAATTTCAAGACTTTAACAGCAAAGTCTTTCCTAGAAGTTTCATCTAGAGTCATATTTCCCTTTTTCAATATAAAACCATGTTCCTTTTCATTATAATTTTCAAAATAAACCTCACCTTTTTCTGTATATAAATGATAATCTTGTACCAAGATATTTTGTGTTTCTGTTTCTGATATATTTTTAAAATCTCTTTTTTCCTCAGTGTCAGTCTTTGTGTCTTTTAGTTTTCTCAATGCCTCCAAAAAATCTTGGAAATACTCATCTTGTTCAGAAATATATTCATCAGATTTTTTCTTTATTTGAAATATTATTTTTTCTTTTAAATCATACTCAATTGTGATTAAGGGTTCATGTGTTTTGGTACTTCTAAAAGAAAGTATTTCTACCTCACCTCTTTTTATTTTATTTATATATGAATCAGATGTTCCAACACAGTGATTCATATACTCAGATTCTTCTTCAAGGTGTGGCATGTTTAAAAGTCTTGCCACATAGTATTCACCTGATTCTGTTTGAAATAATGCTTCGTATGGATTAAATCCTTCTCCACTTTGTTCCGCTTTTTGTCTTCGTAGTTCTGCAATCTTTTGCAAAGTCTTCATTTCATGAGATTTCAATAGTCCGCTTATTCCACAGTCTGGATCGGATACACAGTCTGGAGATTCCACTATTGCATCAGCTAATATACTAGTATCTATTTTTTCAGGATTTTTTTGAAGATAATATTCTAGTTTTTTTCTTAATTCTTCTGCGTTTATTTCTGACTCTCTTTGTATGAGTGCGTCTTGAAGGCTTGATATTAATTCATCGGTTTGTGATTCTAATTTAGATTCTTTCGCGATTTTTCTTTGTTCCTTTCTTTCTGCTCTTAATCTAAGTATTTCTTCTCTGTCTATGTGAGAAGCTGGTTGGTCGTTGATATTTTCTGAAGTGAAATTTTCCATGTGCAAATTATATATTTAAACAAAAATCAGCACAATTAAAGGCAAAATTAAGTTTTAGTAAATCACTTATTTAAAGCATCAACACCAGGTAGACTTCCTTTAGCCAAAAATTCAAGCATCGCACCTCCACCTGTAGAAATAAATGTTATTTTTTCCTGAATATCATCACCAACCACACCCAGAGTATCTCCTCCGCCAATAATAGAAACGGCTTTACTTTCAGAAATAGCTTCGGCAATAGCTTTTGTTCCATCACAAAAACCACCCTCACAATAACCAACTGGACCATTCCATAAAATAAATTTTGCTTTTCGAATTTGTTCTTTTAATCTTTCTACAGACTTTCTTCCCATATCAAAAATTTTGTCATGTTCCAAAATAGAATCATATACAACATTCTCGTTTTTTCCCCTTCTATCTACTACAACATCTTCTGGTAATTTTATCTTCTCATGTCCAATAAGATTTTTAGGAACTTTTTGATTTGATAAAGCAGAATCACCTACTTTAATATTCATTTCTTTGAAAAAATCATTTGCAATTACTCCTCCAATAAAAATATTATCTGCTTTGTCTAAGAAGTTGTTGATTAAAGGCAATTTTGTTTCTACTTTTGCTCCGCCTAAAATAAATAAAAACGGATGTTCTGGATTAAAAGTTTTAGAAAGATTATCTATCTCTTGCATTAATTGACGACCAGCAAAACTTGGCAGAAATTCTGTAATACCAAAAACTGAAGCGTGTTTTCTATGACATTCAGGGAAAGAATCGTTAACGTAAATATCCCCAAAAGACGCTAAGTGTTTTGAAAAATCTACATCATTTTTTTCTTCACCTTCCCATCTTCTTAAGTTTTCAAACACCACAACACTGCCGGGCGCAGCATAATCAATCATCTTTTTTGCATTATCAGAAAAGATATCTCTAATAAAAACTACAGGCAAAACATCTTGCAAATACCGCATAACTGGCTCTAATGTTTCTTTTGGATCTCTACCAACATGACTTAATAAAATAACCTTCGCACCCTTATCTCTTAATTCTAAAATAGTAGGAAGTGCCATTTCTATTCTAAACGGATCTGTAACCTGGCCTCCTTGTATTGGAACATTTAAACTAACTCTCAGAAGAACTTTCTTCCCTTTTATATCCCCTATATCATCGATAGTTTTAATTTTATCCATATTATTTTTTCTTTTTCTTTCCTACTTCAGAAATTATTTTTGAAAATTCACCAGGATTTAAACTATTTCTTCCAACCAAAAGACCATCTGCTCCGCTGTTTAAAACTAATTCAGAAGCATTATCAGAATCCACAGAGCCACCATAAATTACAGAAACAGCCTCACCAATAGCACGGTCATATTTTTCAATTAACTGCTTTTTGATAAACAAAATCATTTGATGAAGTTCGTGATTATCAATAGCTTGATGTCCTGCTCCTATTGTCCAAATAGGTTCATAAGCAATGATTAATTTTTTTAAAAGATTTTTCTCTACGTTTTCTAAAGCAGATAAAATTTGATCACGAATAGTATGTAAATATTTTCCTTGCATATCCCTCACTCCTTCTCCAACACACAAAATTGCGTGCATTCCAGATTTCAAAACAGCAGAAAGCTTTTGAGCAACCATCATGTCGTTTTCACCTAAAGCTCGTCTTTCAGAATGACCAACAATCACAAATCTGGCACCAACGCTTTGCAACATCTTCAAACTAATTTCTCCAGTATAAGACCCTTCAGGTTGCCAGAAAACATCTTGGGCACCAAAAAATATTTTACTACCGGTATAGCTTTTATATAGCTCGTTCAAATAAATAAATGGAGGACAAAAAACAACAGTCACACCAGAATCGTCTCTCTTTGTTTTTTTAAAAATAGAAAAATTACGTTTTGCTTCTAAAAGCGTTTGAGGGTTCATCTTCCAATTAGCGATAACGATCTTCTTTCTTGCTGACATCAAATAAATTTTACCACAATTATTTATCCTTATGTGAAGTTAAGGCAATAAAAACAGCGTATGCAATCAAACAAAATACCGATACAAATAGCCAACTTTTTTTATCTAAAAAGCTCACGGGCATATCAGAAAAAATAATCCAAATTGGCGGAGATAAAAACAAAAGTGCTACTAATATCAAACTATGCAATTGATGATCTTTCTTTTTCATATCAACTATTATAAACCCTAATCGACTGCTTCCCAAGAGAGTATTTCATATTGATCGGTTGTTAGTGGAAATTCTGGAGGAGGACCATAAAGTAAATTTGAATCATATGTGACATTTCTTGTTGTGTAGCCAGTACTATCTGTATAAGCAAAACCATATCTTTCGTTTGTACCAATCATTCCATATAGATCTATTTGATTCCTTACATGATACGGTGAACAACCTGGATAACCTGCCCATGAAGCACGGTAATAATGTCTTCCAACTCGTCCATTTTGAGCCACAAGAGCAGCGTCTATTTCTAAAGAAGTATCACTATACATTCCAACATTTATATTATTTTGCGCAATAAGAGCAACCACATCTTCTCCGTCATTGTTTGTATACTTCAAATCATTATTAATAATAATATTTCTGCGAGTTGTAGGTGAATCAGGAAAACGAGCAGCGGCAATTGTAAGACGAGCTCCGTTTATTTGCCCATCTACCCAAACATGATCCTCAAAAAATAGCACTCCGTTTGAAGGGAAATTGTATGTTCCAATTAATTGTTGTTGATTAACACTCCATGTTCCCCAATCACTATCCCCTAAGGTGTTAGTGCAAGAAGAATGCGGACTCATCAGAGATCTCACTCTATATAAAGTAAATTTATCATCAGTACGAAGAACAACATGATAACCACTTCTTCCAGAACTTCCATAATAAATTCCATCTTCTTGAGCTTTTGTCTTTAATGCCGCCAAATCTGAAGTCAAACCATCAAAGTCTACGGCAGGAACACCAACCTCTCTTCCAGATTCGAAAACATCAAATCTATCTGGTAATGCAGTGGGTGGAAGCGGATCGGTTGGAGAATCGTGAGTGTGCACTGCCCATTCCAAAGCACCGGAGTGATCGGGGTCATCATAAGTCTCCAAGGAACTTGTTATTAAATTATGCGCCACCCCATCAAAACGAATTCCTTCATTTGAATGAATTGGACCAAATATTTCAGTTCCGGCGCCAAAGCGCATATCGGAATTTGCAACAAAAGCATATTTTGCAAAAGATGGTTTTGCTAGTTCTACACGAATCGTCTTTGTTCCATCAGAACCTTCTACATAACCAGTTGATTCTACAATTACTAAAGTTGAACCATTTTCTGGCGGAGTAATCATCAAATGAAATTCACCAATCTTATTTCCATCTTTATCTAAAAAATCATGGATATATGGCTGTTCTACACTAGCGTCATTACCATCAGTAAAATCTTGTGGGGAGTGTGCTAAATGCCATCTATAATATTCGATTCCGGCTTCAGCTATATGAAAAGCCTGTTCTTTTTGAACAACACTGCGTGAACTTTTATATGTAACACCAAACCAACTAGTAATTGCAACAACAATTGAAACCGCAATTAATCCAAAAACAATTGTGTTCAACAAAATTATTCCCCGATTATTTTTTTGTAAAAAATTAATCTTCATAATTATCTTTCAAGTTACGAACAGTAGCTTGTGTAGTTATTGTAAGTAAGCTTGGTGTTCTTCCTGGATTTGAATCCACCGTCAAATCAATTCTGATCAATCTCACGCTAGCAGGCGCCACTGGCTGTGCCAAAGCAGCTGTTTCCGCTGTACCATTATAATTTGAATCGTAATAAGTAAATATAGTTTCTTCTGGTACAACATCATGAATAACACTTACAAAATTTTCATCTTGTGAATCATAAACAAGTGGGTTTCCGCTTGGTTCAATTATTCCCTTTTTAAAAGTAGTTCCATCAACAAAATATCTAACTTTTTCTCTAATATCATCATCATTTATATCAGTATAAAAAGTAAAACTTGTTGGAGTTGCTTCTGCGATTGCAAATGCACCTAAATTTGAAGGCTCAGCACCACGCACTTCATTTACAAAAGGACGCAAAACTTTTTTTGCTTCTGTAATATTTGTTAATCCAGTTTGAATAACATCATTAAAGAAAAATACATCTCTTTGAAATGCTCCAATAACAACAACCACAGCACCAAAAATTGCCAAAGAGATAACACTCTCAACTAAAGTAAACCCATTTTTATTTTTTAGAAATCTAATTCTCATTTTAATTTGGATTTAATGTCACCTCAATTGTTTGCCATGATTGATTAAACAACAAATCGTCTAAAACAATAGTCTGGTACCCTGGTTTTGAAATTGTCACGTCATATGGATTTCCATTTAAATTACCAACATACGCCTGACCAACAGGAGTACAGTCTGTTGCAAAACTAAATCTAATATCAGAAACATTTGGTGTGTATGCAGGGTCATCTGTTTTTAATCTTGCTCGATATTTCAAATATCTATCATTATCATGTACTGCAGAAATTGCTTGTCCAGGAGAAGTGTAATAAGAATCACTTGAACCAGTTGGCCCAATAAAATCCCAGATTAAAGGCTCCTCCAAAGTCTCGTTAGTCGCAATCTGAAATCTCACAGCTTCATCTCCGGCAAAATAAGGTTGATCTCCTGGAGTCCAAGAAATTGTTAAAAAATTTGTTGTAGTACCAATATCAAATATTGAAGATTCCAACCACCCATCATTAGCATGATTCCCAGAAAAATATACCAGAGACAATTCCCCGTCTGGATCATTTACTTCTATGTCTCCATCCTGTGAAAAATATTGTGTATCATTACCAACATTTGTTTGACCCTGCCCTCCCGACCAATCTGTTTGCTCTATGTATCCACTTCCCGTTGTCGCTGTTTTTATAGTTACGCCTTGAGAAAATTTTACAACCGCATCAGAAAGTAATTGCTGATTTGAACCATCAACAACAGTTACTAAAACAGCATTTGGATCACTGTTACCCAAAATTAAATCTAGAGTTTGTGTTGTGCCTGGATAAATATCAAAAGGCAAACTTGGATTTGCACCAATCAAATGTTTTCCAGCTTCAAGCAATGTCAGGTTGTATGTATCCCACTCAAGATCATCAATAATCTTTCTACCATTTGAATCAGTAGCATAGTCTTCATCTAATTTAAAAGTATTCAACCCAATTGTTTTTGAACTCTCTAAATTAAAATCAACAGAACCAATCGGTGAACAAGTAATTGTTCTTGAATTTACAGTCAATCTTGAAACTTCATCAATAGCAAAACTTATTTCTGTTACCTGACCAGAAACAATATTCGCATGAGGCTTATCTGGTACTGGATTGTCTACCCCACCAGTAGCATATGTA
>CAZIFF010000003.1:0-31963 GCA_964538345.1 uncultured Candidatus Saccharibacteria bacterium | reverse complement strand
CATATGTACGCTCAGTAGAATAACCATCTTTTGAAACAGTTATTTCATAAGCCTCAACCCCAGGATATGCATCCACTATTTGTAAAAGACCCAAATTATTAGTCACGTCATCAATTATTACAGGAGTACTTGTAGCATTAAACAAGACATGAACATCGGCCCCTTCCACCGGCTGACCATTTGCATCAAAAACAGATATAAACAAAGCCCCGTTATTGCCTGTGGTCTCTAGTGCCTTTGGAGCAACACGACTCGTAAAAATCATTGGCGGAATATCTTTTGTGCATTCAAAACATGCAATTTCAATTTCCACTAGTTTATTATCTGCTGGAGAAAGATCATTCGGTGTACCTCCAATAAGACCATCAAATTCTAAATCAACATTTCTAATTGTTGTTGTAACTAAAAATTGTCTACCATCTCTTTCTAAAGTTTGTTCATGCGGAATAACTCCCGGTGGTAATCCATTCAAAATTCCAACATCTCCATAAGGAAGATTTCTGATAATTTCAATTTGTTCAGTGGCTAAGTTGGTTGCTGTAGTTTTAATTCTTAAAATTCCAACCGATTCAAAAATTTTAACTAAACCAATCCAAGCAGAAGTAGCAATCATTGCAAAAATAGCAACACCAATTACAGTTTCAATAAGACTAAATCCTCTGTTCATCACTAACTATTATACTGCTTTAATGATTCAAAATCTTCTTTTAGTTGTGGTAATTGTGTACGAGAATAAATTGCAACAGCTGGATGGTATAAAGGTAATATTTTTATTTCTCCAAAATTTGTTTTTGTATCAAAAATTTTTCCGTGTATTTTAGAAATTGGTTGTAATTCTTTTTCTAAATTAAATTTCTTCATTATGTAATCCATAGAAAATCTTCCGAGAGTAACAATCACGCTTGGTTTTATTATTTCAATTTGTCTATCTAAAAATGGAGAATAAATTTCTATTTCTTCTGGTCGAGGATCACGATTCGCAGTTGGTCTATCTTTTACAATATTAGTTATGTAAATATCTTCTCGATTCATTTTAATAGAAGCTAAAAGTTCATCTAAAATACGGCCGGAAGCCCCGCAAAAAGGCCGCCCCGTCTTCGCTTCATTTTTCCCAGGTGCCTCACCGATAAACATGATTTTCGCGTCATGGCTTCCGGCCCCAATCACAGGAAAATAACCATTTTCCACCCTCTCTTTATATAAAGGAGACTCTTTCAAATCCATAATTTCATCACGAATTTGCTTCATTTCCTCAAATTTTGAAGAGTTTTTAGACATTTCACAATATTAACCTAAGAAAAAACTATAAGCTATCCCACAATAAATCATAAGTAAGCTTATGAAAATCAGCCAACTCTTTAGATTCAATAATTATTGCCATTGTTTCTCTCCAAGAAACAATTAATATTTTGTCATTGTATATATTTATCTCTGGGCTAAAGGTCATTTTTTCTTCTGGTAAAAATTTAGTAGTTCTCATCTCCTCGTTATTTTTTTCTGATCTATATTTTGATACAGGATTTTGAGGAAGAATAGCCCTTATATGTATACCTTGATTGGTTCTTCTTTTATAATATTCTGGAAAAAATCCAGGAAGCCCTTTATGCATCTCTTCAACGTTAGCATATGCTCTAATAATTCCATCAGCAAATAAAGAATCTTCATAAGCCTCTCTCATTCCTTTCTCTCCTTCATAAAATTGAACTTTTGGTTTATTTTTAGAGTAAATATTCTGCATCGATAATAGTTCTGGCATTATTTTCTCAATTTTTCCTTTCTGTAAATCAATTTTCTTATTATATTCTCTTTTATCTCTTTCTAAATAATCTAAAAGTTTATCTGGCGACAAAGCATAAAAAAATGTTGTACCTCCTTTTTTTATCTTTGAAACTATACCCTTCAAAATTAAATCTTCTAAAATATCATATACAGTTGTTCTGTTTATGGAGGTTTCTTTAGAAATTAATGCAGCCGTTATCTGATCCAGCTTTATCATGGCCAAATAAACATCTATTTCTTTTGATGAAAAATTTAAATCTTCAAGAATCTTTTTAATCATAATAAGCTATATATTATCATATATTTGTCGATTTAACAACGACAGTTTTTTATTGATAAATAAGAGTTTTATAGCATAAATTAATACTAATTAATACATATATACAACAATATATTAATATATAAAATATAATCCTACTGAAGTCAATTATCCTTAATTGACATAAACCAACAAAAACAACAAAAAGAACTTTAGCAAATGAACAAATTCCCCAACATACCTGAATCCACCTCCTTGCCCAAAGAACTAGGTATCTGGAAATGGTATTTTCCAGAAAACCGTATTGGTGAAACGGTTACAATTAATGGCCAGGAAGTCAAAAAGCTTCTTACATTAGACATTAATATTCCAGACTCAAGATTTGCTGAGACTGTCAACGAATCACCAATGAACGAAGCCCCGAGAGTGTTTGCTAGAAATTATCCGTGCATGCACGCATGTTCAGGATGTTTCAATAATGCAACGATTAGAAATCCCATAATGTCTCTCGATGAAGTCCTCTTCGTTGTCGACCAAGCAATTGAACTCGGACTAGAGTCTGTTAAATTTCTTGGACCTGGCGAACTCTTGGCAAATCCTGATTTGTTCTTTATTCTGGATGCTTTCAAAAAAAGAAACATTGTCATTGGAATTTTTACCAAAGGAGCAATACTTGGATCAGACATATTGTCCCAGATGTATCATGGAATAGATTCCGATGAGCTTGTTAAAAAAATAACAAGTTACGACAATACAACCTTCTTGGTTGGAGGTCGTTCTTTTGATCCAATAATTGAGAACAAAAATATTCCAACGAGAGATCCAGAGCTTCGTGGCTCCTTTAATTATCACGAAGCAAGAAATCTTGCGTTGGAGAGATTGTGCGCTGCTGGGATAAACAATGATCCCGAAAGACAGAGATTGTCTATCCAAACAAACCCCGTCACAACAGAAACAATCGATGGAGTATTAGAGATTTTTCAATGGGCGACCAAAAGAAACATCTCGACCTGTGTGACAACTACCATGGTAAGCGGAAAGGGTCACAAGCTCATAAAGGGTCAACAGGAGTTAGCTTTTGAAGAAAGATATACTCGACTTGCTGTCGATATTTATTCTTACCTGATTGAACAAAGTCAAACAACTCTTGCAAAAATTCAGAGAGATGGGGTTTCTTCTTATCTTGGGGTTGCACCTTGCAATCAACTCACCCACGGGCTTTACGTCCATTACGATGGTGAGGTGTGGAGATGCCCAGGAAATGACACTCCTGACTTCGTCGTTTATAAAGATATCCGCAAATCTACATTGTTGAATATTTGGAAAAATAGCTCAAACTATAAAATCAATGAATTCAACAATGGTTGTGTGAAAGATGGAGTTTCAATTCCTCAGGGATTCTATGAACGCGTCTTGCGCCGACTCAAAGAAAAGTATTAGCTGATTAGTAAATCCGAGTTTAACCCCAAAAAGTTACTCGGATTTTTTCATTAAATATTTTCTACCAAAGAATACATCGGACTAATCATAGATAGGGCAAAAAATCCCACAGCAGCACCGACAACGATCATCAAAAATGGCTCCACAATTGTAGACATGTTTTTAGTCTTTTGCTCAACCTCATTTTCATAATAAGTTGCGACTTTCATGAGCATATTACCCAACTCTCCAGTCTCTTCCCCTACCGCAATCATTTCAGACACAAAAACAGGATAAAATTTTTGATTTTCCTCAAATATTTTTGCTACCGGCAAACCAAGCTCTACATTTTTAGCTGCTTTCCTCAAAACACTTTTATAATAAGAATTTTGCATCACGCCTTCTGTTATTTCCACTGCAGAAAGATATGGCACACCAGAAGAAATCAGAGAAGACATTGTTCTCGCAGTTCTTGCAGAATTAGTTTCTTTCACCAATCCAGACACCATAGGAATATGCAAAAACAACCAATCTAAAAATCTTCTACCAGTAGTTGTTTTAAAAGCCGAAATAATTAATCCAATAAAAACTATCAATCCAATCAACAGCAAGGCTGTGTTGTTTTTAAAAGCATCAGATAAAGAAATAATAAATTGTGTTGAAGCAGGCAAATCAACATTTAATTCTGTGAAGGTTTTGGTCAAAGTAGGCACAATAAAAATCAACATGAAGATTCCAATTCCAAGCATGGCTGTAATAATAACTCCGGGATAAATCATCGCTCCACGAATTTTCTTTTTTAATTCATTTGTTTTTTCCATCTGACTAGAAACAACACCCAACGCACCTACCAAATCTCCAGACTCTTCACCAGCTTTCACCATAGATACAAAAAGTTTTGGAAAAACATTTGGAAATTTACCAAGAGCAACAGACAAAGAATCTCCTGCTTTTATATTATTATTTAAACTATTCATTACATATTTAAATTTTTTATTTCTACTTTGTCGTGCAATCACTTCAATTGCACGAGATAAAGGAAGTCCTGCTTCAAGCATTGAAGACAGATTTTTTCCAAACAATATTTTTTCATTTGTAGATACTGTTCCGAAATTTGTAATTGAATCTAAAAATCTAGAGATAGCACTTCCTGTTATTGGTTTTGCTGAAATCAAAATCAAATCTCTCTCTTTCAAAAATCTAGCCAACATAAAAGTGTCATTTGCCTCTGCAAAATCCTCAATGAAAGCTCCTAATGAATCCTGTGCTTTATATTTAAATTTCATATTTATTCGGAAATAACACGCAACACTTCTTCGATTGTTGTCACCCCACGCACAGCTTTATAAATTCCATCTTCGAGCATTGTCATCATTCCTTCTGCGCGCGCCTGTTTCTCAATATCCTCAGCAGATTTTCCTGAAATAATCATTTCTTGAATAGTTGATGTAACTTTCAAAATCTCATGAATACCAACACGACCAGAAAATCCTTCTTCATCGTTGGTTGATTTTGGTTTATAAAAAGGAATTGTTTCCCAAGTCGCATTCGGTTCAACTATTTTCTCCTCTTTCAGCACAGACATAACTTTCTCCAAATCAACAGATTTAGCTAAAGATTTTATACCAGCTGCAGATAAATTATATTTCTCTCTATCTTTTCCTAATTTTCTCACAAGTCTTTGAGCAATAATCACTCTAATAGTTGAAACCAAAAGAAATGGTTGAGCACCCATATCAATAAGTCTTGGAATTGTTCCCGCAGCTGAGTTGGTGTGCAAAGTTGAAAGCACCAAGTGTCCTGTTAAGGCGGCATTAATAGCAAGCCCCGCAGTCTCACCATCTCGAATTTCTCCCACCATTATTATGTCTGGATCTTGTCGAACAAGACTTCTCAATCCTTCCGCAAAACTAAAACCAATATCTGGCTTCACTTGAGTTTGATTCACTCTTTTCATTTGATATTCAACAGGATCTTCAACAGTTGAAATGTTCACATCCGGAGTATTTAAAATATCTAAAAGAGTATAAAGAGTTGTAGATTTACCAGAACCAGTTGGACCAGTTGTAAGAATTAATCCAGTTGTTTGCTTTGTTGCTTCATAAATTTTTTCTAGCCCTTCACCATGAAAACCAAGTGACTCTAAAGTAAATCCTCCACCACCCTCTCTCAAAATACGCATTACTGTTTTTTCACCATAATAAGTTGGCAAAATAGAAACACGGAAAGAAACTTTTTCTCCATCTAAATCTATTTTAAATCTTCCGTCTTGCGGTAATCTCTTTTCATCAATTTTCAAACTAGCCAAAACTTTTATTCTTGCAGTAATAGAAAGTCCACTTGATTTTGGAAGTGTCATTGCGTCATGAAGCAAACCATCGACACGATATCTCACAAACAAAGAATCCTCTTGTGGTTCAATATGAATATCGGAAGCATTTTGCAAAATTGCATGTTTCAAAAGAGTGTCCACGATTCTAACAACAGGCAAATCTTGAGCCGCGCTTTCTAAATCTTTATCTGAATTATTTTCACCAATTTGTTTTAAAGAATCTGTTTCTTTTCTGATCAAATCACCGAAATCTGCTTTCAAACTTTTTTGATATTGAACCAAAGCACTCTTAATAGAATTTGTAGAAGTTAATCTAGGAAGAATATTTAAACCAGTTTTCTTCTTAATAAAATCCACGGATGATAAATCATCAGTATCAAGCATCGCTACTTCAAGATTATTATCATCCTTTTTATAAGCAACGATATTTCTACTTCTAGCAATTGGTTCTGGAATAATAGACAAAATATCAATTGGAATTTTTTGCACTGATATATCAATAAAAGGAATACCTAAAAGATAAGCTTGAACTCTTTTCAAATCATCATCACTTATTTTTCCTTCACTTACCAAAAAATCACTGATAGTTTGATTTGGATGTGCTTCTACAAAAATTTCTGCAGCGTCAATATCGGCTTCTGATACTAGACCAGAATCAATCATGAAATTTTTTAATTTTTTTTCCTCGATGTACATACTCCGTTGATTACATCTATTATATGGTGCATTGCGAAAATAAAAAAGAAAAAACACGCAGTCGCCCGCATGTTTTTTCTAAAAAAATATTTTAAATTTAATTACAACTCAAAGTTTCTGAAGTCGCAGATTTTCCACCATCACCATAACATCTTACAAGATACTTCCCTGCATCATTCATTTGAACAGTTCCTTCAGAACCAGCGTCTTTAAAACCTGTCTTAGTTTCTGTATTCAAGAAGTCACATCTTTTTGCTTTTGAAGCATCCCAAGAAAATCTACAAGTTTCATCTACTTTGGTCATTGTGAAAGTATTTATTATAGGAGCTTCACCATAAACTGGTTTTAGAGTAGCAGTATAACCATTGCCTTGAATCACCTTAACTCCTGTATCTATAGAAGGCGTTGGCGTTGGAGCTGGTGCAGTAGCGCCTGTATTTACCTCAGTGCTTGTAGTAGCAGTAGTTGTAGCTGTTTGTTCTGTGGTTGTGGCAGTATTTTCTGTATTTGGTGCGTTATCTCCATTTTTATTAGCCTTAAACACAAAAAACCCAATAATTGCAACGATTAAAACCCCAAAAACAATAACTGTTGATAATGAAACGCCCTTTTCGTTAGAAACGGGGGTATTTGATATATTTTGATCATTTTCCATAGTATATATTCTATATATATGTAGATATTAAGCCACATTGACCAAAATCTAAATAGCTGTTATACTTGTATGGTCAAGTTCGCCTCCCGGCGGACTTAATTTTTTACAACTAAACAACTAAATATGTTTGATTTAAAGGTTATAAATGCCGTAATGGCACAATTAGAAGAAGAGAGAGGTATTGGAAAAGAGGTAGTTATAGACGCTATTGAACAAGCTCTTGCCAATGCATACAGAAAAGAATATGGAAAAAAAGGTCAAATCGTGCGAGCAAAATTTGATTTAAATTCAGGAAGTGTTGAATTTAGCCAAATCCGTATCGTCGTTGATAAAGACAGTGTAATTATGGATGAAGAATCCCCTGATTTTGAAATTGCAAAAGAAGGTTCAGAAGAAAAAGTTCATTTCAATCCAGAACATCACATGCTAGTAGAAGACGCTCGTCTTATGAAAACCGATGTAAAAGTTGGAGATGAATTAGTATTTCCTCTTGAGAAAAAAGATGATTTCGGACGTATTGCCGCCCAAACAGCTAAACAAGTAATAATGCAAAAAATTCGAGAAGCAGAAAAAAGTTCTGTTATCTCTGAATTTGGACAAAAAGAAGGTGAGATCGTTTCAGGAACAGTTGAAAGAATGGAAAGAGGTTCTGTATATCTTGATATGGGTCGCGCTGTTGGACTACTTCCATATGAAGAACAAATCCCGGGAGAGAGATTTAAGCAAGGAGAAAGAGTTCGCGCTTATCTTTTCAAAGTAGACGAAACATCTAGAGGTGTATTTCTAAAACTTTCTAGATCACATCCAAAATTCTTGCAAGAACTTTTCGTAGCAGAAGTTCCAGAATTAAAACAAGGAATTGTTGAAGTTAAATCAATTGCCAGAGAAGCTGGTTCAAGATCAAAAATTGCTGTTATTTCAAGCGATGAACACGTTGATCCTGTTGGAGCACTAGTTGGTCAAAGAGGAGTTCGCGTATCTACAATCATGTCAGAATTAGGAGGTGAAAAAATTGACATCATTGAATGGTCAGAAGATCCTTCAAAATTTGTTGAGGAAGCCTTATCTCCTGCACATGTAATAGATATTCAACTAATAGAAGAAGGTGAAACAAAAATTGCAAAAGTAGTAGTAGCACCAGATCAACAATCGCTTGCTATCGGTAAAGGTGGACAAAACGTTCGTCTTGCTGCAAAATTAACTGGTTGGAAAATTGATATTTCTTCAGCAGAAATTGCACCAGAAGAAACAACAGAAAACTTAGAAGCATAATAAATTAAATATGAATTTAAATCTTTGGCACGATGTTACATTAGGAGACAAGACACCAGAAGAATTCAATGTGATTATTGAAATCCCAAAAGGATCAAACAATAAATACGAAATTGATAAAGAAACTGGTTTAATCGCACTTGATAGAGCAAACTATTCTACTGCTCCTTATCCAGTTGACTACGGTTTTGCTCCACAAACACTTTGGGAAGACAACGACGCTCTCGATGTAGCTGTTCTTACAACATGGCCTCTTAACGTTGGTGTAGTTGTTAAAGTTCGTCCAGTAGCCGTAATTGAAATGATTGATGATGGTGAATCAGATTTCAAAATTATTGCAGTGCCAGTAAAAGATCGTCGTTGGGAAGGTGTTCAAGATTTAAAAGATGTTAACTCACATCAATTAAAAGAAATCACCCACTTCTTTGAAACATATAAAAGTTTAAAAAGTGATACAGATAAACACACTGTTGAAATCAAAGGTATTGGAGATAAGAAAGCGGCAATCGAATCAGTTCAAAAATCAATTGAAATGTATAAAGCCAAATTCAGTAAATAATCTCTCCTCATTAATTTATTAAAGAAAAAAAACCGCTTAGTGCGGGTTTTTATCTTTGTATCTACTCCTTCCCCTGAAAAAATCAATCGTGTTAAAATAACAAGGTTTACTAGATAAGAATTATTTATGAATAGATATAAATTTATTACATTATTATTGGTTGTTTTAGCATTAGTGGCAGCTGTACCAGCACAAGCAGAAATACCAGACGACACACAAAGAGAGGATCGAGCGGAAAGAAGAGAGGACAGAAGAGAAGGTCGTAGAGAAGATAGAGCTTCTCATCGTGAAGAAATCAAAGCTAGAATCGCTTCAACAACAGCAGGAGTTAAAGCAAGATTCACAGAAAACAAAAAAGGAATTGTTTCTAAGCATGTTTCAAAAATCTTCGAAAGATTTAATGCAACAATTGAAAGATTCAATAAACTAGTCGAAAGAATTGAATCAAGAATTTCAAAATTAGAAGAAAAAGGAATTAGTCTATCTGATGCAAAATCAAAATTAGATACAGCAAAAAAATCAATTGAGGATTCTAAAAATTTAATAAGTGATACTGAAGAAGAGATTTCAAGTCTTTTGGAATCAGAAGAAGAAATCAGTCGTGATGGATTAAAAACATCAATGCAAGAAATAAAAGATTCATTAAAGAAAACTAAAGAAGCAATTGTTGAGACTGTAAAAGCGATCAAAGCAAATATTAAAACTGGAGATACTGAATAATAAAAAAATAATTCAAAACATATGAACGAAAATCAAAACAATAATATTGAATCAACAACAAAACCAGAAAGCGGTGTTGGTCCCATAATTGCATCCATCATAATAATTCTTATCATCATCGTTGGTGCATTCTATTTGTTCTCAACAATCAAAGAACAAACATCAAATAATAAAAACACTCAATCAACAGAACAGATCGAAACACAAAGTGACTCAGATGAAATTTCAGACATTGAAGCAGATTTAAATTCAACTGATTTAGAAAATTTAGATCTTGAACTTTCTGCTATTGTTTCAGAATTTGAATAATCATTTTTTGTGGTGATTTTAGAAAAAGCCGCGCCCTTCGGGCGCGGCTTTTTCATGACTTTTTATTTTTTAAATAATAGTGTAAACTCAGCCCACTTATGACAAATGAAAAATATAAAATAATTAAAAGAGAGGATTTATCAGGAGGAAGAATTGAATTTGAAATTGAATTACCAGTTGAAACTTTGAAACAATTTCGTGCGGAAGCAGTGCGAGATATTTCAAATGAAATAAACATAGACGGTTTTAGAAAAGGTAGTGCTCCAGAATCAATTGTTGTTCAAAAAGTTGGAGAGATGATGATTGTAGAAAAAAGTGCTTCTCGTGCAATTTACAATGTCATTCCCCTAGTCATCACTTCAGAAAAAATAGACGCTATAACTTTTCCAGAAATCACTATCACAAAACTCGCTCCAGAAAATCCTGTGGTGTTTAAATTATCTATCACAAGCATGCCAAAAATTTCTCTTCCAGATTACAAATCAATTGCAAAAAAATTCCCTCAAGAAAAATTAGAGGAAGTTTCTGACAAAGAAATTGATGACTACATTTTGTATATTCAAAAACAAAGAGCACATGCTGCAGCGATGGCAAAGGGAGAAAAAATTGAAGAAGATAAATTAGAACTCCCTGCTTTTGATAATGAGTTTGTAAAGACACTTGGAGACTTTAAATCAGTTGAAGAATTCAAAACAAAACTAAAAGAAAATATGCAGGAAGAAAAAAATACACGCGCTGGAGAAACTCGCAGAATAAAAATTATCGAGGGCATAGTAGAAGCAGTCTCAGAAGATGTTCCTGATGTATTAATTGATCAAGAGGTTGAGAAAATGTTTTCAAAATTCAAACACGATATTGAACAATTCAAAATGAAACCAGAAGACTACTTAGCACAAATTAAAAAGACAGAGGAAGATCTTAAAAAAGAATGGAGACCAGATGCTGTGAAACGAGTAAAAATGAATCTTGTGTTACCAAAAATTGCGGAACAAGAAAATTTAAAGGCAGATGAAAAAGAAGTGGAACATGAACTACATCATTTAAAAGAACATGATCCATCTATAAATGAAAATCATGCTCGACTTTATGTTGCTAATGTTTTAGCAAATGAAGCAGTGTTCAAGTTTTTAGAGACTCTCTAATAAAAAAGCCCGCAGACATTTTGAAAACCCAGACCTAAACCCAACCGTTTTCAAAATGTCTGCGGGCTTTTTATATAAAGTTTCACAACTCAAAATATTTTAATCAACGTTAATGTGAACTGATTAACGTTGATTAATTATCCAAGCAACAAAAGTGAGGAGATAGAAACACTGGCAGTTTCTGCTCGCAAAACACTTTCTCCAAGAGACATGAAGCACACCTTTTCTTGCTCAAACATTCTCTTATCTTTTTCATCCCATCCACCTTCTGGTCCGATAAACACAAAAACATTTCCGCCATCTTCACGAATTTTTCTGACATCAATCAAAGGTGCATCCATATCTAATGCAATTAAAATATTTTTATTTGCATCCCTTTTTGCCACTTGAATCGCATCATATAAATCTACCGGTTCATCCAAAAATGGAATATCCAATCTCTCAGACTGCTCAGATGCTTCACGCACAATTTTATCTGCTCTCTCCATATTCAATTTTTGTTTCTCTGTCCGAGAAGAAATGACTGGTGTGATTCTTGAAACCCCAATCTCTGTCGCTTTCTGCAAAACCCATTCAAATTTATCTTTCTTAATTAACGAAGCAAAAAGATGAACTTTGATTTTAGAAATTTTAGAATTATTTGAGAAAGATTTTATTTTTTCTTTAGAAATAATTGATTCTTTTTTTATCAGGATTTTAACCCGTCCGTGGTATTCAATACCTGTACCATCCAAAAGAATAACAGGGTCGCCGACACGCAAGCGAAGAACATCCCTCATTTGATGAATGATGGCTTGTTCGGTAATGCGTATTTCGTCCTTCCCTTCAAGCAATTGCTCGACAAAAAATCGATGTGTTTTCATAACACCTACAGATTACACTTTTTAAATTATTTATCTACCTTCTCAAACACCACATACCACTTAGAGTCATTAGTAAATTTAAAATATCTAGTTAAAACAAAACTTTCACTCAAATCAGAAAAATCTAAATCTTTTTGAAAATCTGCTCTTTTTATAATTAAATCTCCGTTTGATCTAGACATATCCAAACTATGTCTTAAATATAAACCAACAATTTCTTCTCGTGACATATCTCTTGATTGAAATTTTAGAGAATCATCTCTGGTGATTTCCAGACTTGGCTTACCAGCATATTGATAATATCTAGTAGCAAAGAAACCGTCCTCAATATATTTCGATCCGATAGCATCAGTTGCCGGACAATCAGCGTGAATTATTTTTGTCTCTGCCTCTTTATCCAAAACTTTTCTCATCATCGCATCTCCAATAGATCCACCCTTATATCCGTTAAAAGAATTAAAAGAACCAAAATAAATTTCATTCTCACCCACTTCTCTATCAGATTTTTGATGGAAAGTTTTTTCACTATGAGAAGGTTCTGTAGACAAGAAAGAAATTATTCTTCCCTCATCTCTTACGACATAAAAATCAACCTCTGGATTTATTAATCGTCTTTCAAAAGATTCTTTTACAACTTTTTTAAAATCTGGGTTGTTTGCATAATTTTGATCAAAAATATTTCTCATTGCTACCTTGTCAGCCTCAGAAAAATCTTCCCCTTTCACTGTTTCAAAAGAAACGTTCTTCATGATTTCAAAAACATCTTCACCCTCTTTTAAACTTTCTTTCAAACCTTTAAAGGTAGATGCAAATAAAATAGATTCACTCTTGAAAGTTTCCAATTGGTTTTTTATTTCCTCACTATCTACTACCTCGCCCCTGCCATGAGCTTCCCTAACTTTTTTTGAAAACCCCAAAAGCAAATCTGTCCCTCTACGCAAAACATTATCTCTCACTTTATCTACTTGAGATTGTTCGAAATTTTCTTCTGTAACATTTTCACGAATATAATTTTCTACATCATTTGCAACATCAACAATTTCAGAATATTTTTCAAAAATTGCTTGTGCATCCTGTTGAGGTAATTCATGTCCTATTACAATTATTTCATTTCCTAATTCACGATTATGTTGGAGGGAAAGAAAAGCCCTAAAACCAGTTGTGCCATATTTTTGAGAAAATGCTTTTACAAAACCCGCCTCCCTATTTGAAATGGTCTTTAAATAATTCAAAATAAAAAATTGTTCTTGAAGACTTAAATCTTTTAACTCAAAACCAAATTCTCTTTGAATCATTTCTCTAATAGGTCTAGACATTAGATACTCATAATCAAATATAAATTCTTTCATTTCTTGCTCGCTCAAATTTTTATAACCAGAAACAACATCTTCAACGGAAGACGCTTCTCCGTCTTGAGATAAAATCATTAAATCTCTTCCGTTTTCAAATAAAGCTTCTTGTCCTTGTGATATTTCAAAAGATCCTTTATCTCTGCGTTCGTTTGGAAAGTCACTACTTCTTCTAAGAAGTGCTAAAATTTCTCTAGCCCTAGTAGATAAAAGAAAATTACTATCTTGCCCCTCCTCTACCCTCTCTAAAGTATCAATATAGAAAGCAGGAACTTTATCTTCTGCGTAACCTTTGTGTCCGTGTATCCAAAATCCTTTTATGGCCTCCAACATATGCGCTGTCTGAGAATATTGATCTTCATTTTCAAAATCTAATTGTTTTAATAATTCTTCTCGATATCTGTCTTGCTTAAGATAAGCTAATGCGTAGGTCATACCACTCATAAACCCATCCTTGCTTTGAACATATATGTCTTTTCTCCACATAAAATCTCTAGCCATTTGCAACATAGCCACAGGTCCAATGACTTGAGGGTTTTGAATTAGCATGTCTTGCAACTGTCTTAATATTTCATCTGTGATGACATCTCCTGCTTCTTGCGATGAAGACGCCTCGACCAAGGCTCTGTATAATTTAGCGTATGAAGATTGCCCAGACTGAATCTCCTCCGGTGTAGCTTCATGAGAAATATTTGAGACTACCAAATCATAATAATCTACATCCGGATTTTTTGAGAAAAAACTAATAAAATCTCTAACTTTTTTATTTATTTCTTCTTGAGATAGAGTGCAAATTTCTTTTTGAAAGAAATTAGCAAAATATTCTTCATTTTCATGATTCTCAACGCTTGGTTTATTTTCAATTAAAGAATCCCCTGGCATAAATAAATTATAACCCACACTTCTATTACCACCCAAAAAGCTAAGTGTATTTTTTGCAATGTTTTAGAGGAGAGAGTTTTTAAAATCTCACATCACACATACACTCAGCTTTTTGAATAGTATTTTATGAGCCCACAATTCTCATACAGAATTATGAGCTCAATAAAATAGAGAACATTTACGTAGTTCTCAGTTGTGGCACCACGCCACACGCGGGGATTGGACCCAAAGTTAAATTTTGTTTTGTATATACGATACAAGCGACTATTTTTGCGGAATAGTTTCCGTCTATGGGCTCCACGACTTTTGTCATCTCACCCTTCTGTTCACAACCCAAGAGAGTGGGTCGGTGGCCCATTACGGCCACAGATAGAGAAGGTCTACACCCCTCCAACCTTCACAGGACGGAGTAGAGTCAAGTGCCTTTATCAAGCCCTTTTCACCCTCATCAAGACCTCCTTGACTTTCGTTTTCACGAAGCCAAGAAGTGTCAAGGATGCAGGCATCATTCCTTGCTTTGGTATAAGCAAGGACAACCTTCTCAGCAAGGTCCCAAATCGGGCTTTCGTTCCCAATGTTAACCTTGCCAGCTCTAAGTATTTTCACAGGTTTTCTCCTACAACCACACAATTATCCGTCTCATTTTATTGAGTCTTAGATATTACGAGGTTGATAAAGAGCAGAATTTCTTGAATTCTGCAAAAGCACCGGTACCACCGGAATTTTTTCCATTTTGGTAGGACTCGCGCACTTATCCCACAGACCAAAACTTTTTAACGCGTGAAACCAACGCGCCCATTTCTGCAGCATGGGTGCTGGGAGAATTTATTCTCCTTCAATCTCGACGAATCTATCGCCAAGACCGAGCCATGGGTGAGGTTCTGTGATTTCAACAGACTCTCCCACCCGTATAGTGTTGAACCCATTTAAAGTCCCATGGAATTCCACGGGACCAAATCCAAGGTCCACCAACCTGATATCTCCGCATACACGGCAGATATCAATGATGGTCTTCTCCGTTACCTTTTCAGTAACGAAAGTGCTTTGTTTATTAAGCACTTGGACTGCCCAAATAGACAGTCCAGAAATACTCACCAGACAAACTGTCACCCACCTGAAACTCCTCGCGAAGTTCCTGTCCAGAAAGCTGAACAAGGTGACCAACACAAGAAGTGTGAGTGACATCACAACCAATATAATCATCTACTTCACCTCCTTTCTTGCGCTAGACGCGCGAGGTTTTATATTCCGAAACCGTCGGGATCGCGGTCTGTCTTTTGTTTTTGTTATGCACTCGCATAATTCAAACTAGGGCGACAGAATTTTATTCCCTATAAACACACAATCTTCACATGTTTCAGATGGTTTTAGATTGTGGGTTTAATAAGAAAGAGAAATTTTTAACCAAAAAAATTCTCCGATAACCTTTGCGACAATTCAGCACCAATGTGCCAAGGTGGTCGCACCACCCCAATTCAAATCACCAGCCGCACTCGTCATATTTAGTATGCGGAGCGTGTGGATCCTCAAGCAACTGCTTCCTGGGAGGATCTATACAATCTCCCTCGAGATTAAACTCGTAGGTTGTGAGATTGCGTCCTTGTCGGACATAAACAAATACGCCCATGAATGGCGTCGTACCATCAAGAAGCTCTTCTAGAGCTTCGAATTTTCTTGTTATTATGCCCAGTGATACCCTAGGCTTTTTGTCGGAAGTGCTGGCGACAGCCTCCTGTTCCAACGCCTTGTTTACGAGTCCAACGAAGTCTCCATAGACTTCGTTGGACTCGCCGACTAGATCGTGATTTGTTGGCTCCCACAAAGCTGTGGAGTACTGGCACCGTGCCACTAGTACTCCTTTGAATTTGAGAGCCCAACTAATCTCTTCGAAAAAAGCGTTCCAGTAGTCATGCCGGAACAATTCAGATTGTATCCCTTGGATTTCAATTCCATTGCCTCCTTTGTAAGTCACACTCCAATTCGAGCCTTCAAAGAGAAAAGGTTTCACACTTTCTCTCAAAATCTCCAATATGGAGTTTTTCTTTTCAGCTTCAGCTAAAATGGCGGGAGCATTTTGCTCCTCTTTTTTTCTCAAAACCTCTTCCCAATGGTCAGAAAGAAGTTTTTTCCATTCTTCTTCAGAATGGACTTTGATTTTGGCCTTCAGGATTACTAAGTAATCACCATAATGGACCATGGGTCCAAATTCGTTGTGGTGTACAAACCACGTTCCAGTCTGCTTTCCAGACTTCCATCCTAAACCACGGGCAAATTTTATCATCTTAATACAAGGATTCTCACCTCATTCCAGATTGTTACGCCGGAATCGCGGTCTGTCTTTTGTTTTTGTTATGCACTCGCATAATTCAAATTAGGGTGACAGAATTCTATTCCCTATAAACACTCAATCTTCACATGTTTCAGATGATTTTAGATTGTGGGTTTAATAAGGAGCTCGAATTCACGGATCAAGCTGTTGTCTTTCGACACCGACAAGCACCACGCTTGCAACCCAATCTGCTTTTAACCTCCAAAGCTGATTAGTATAGGAGTGTTCTTTTGAGGCGAAACACACAAAGCCTTTTTACCTTTTTTACACGAACGGATTTTGTCGCAACTATAGGTTATCCCTACAGGTTTTACGTCCTCAGTTTAGTAGCTGTGGACGAGGCGGAATCCGGAGAACGTAAACACGCTCTCCTTTTTAATTGAACCGTCCGGTTGCCTGATGTCTTTCGACACCCGTGGAGTCACTGACTCCACTATTTGGGCGCCCGCGAGACGTGCAGTGGCCTGGATGGCAGCCGCGAGTTGAGGTTGCCCCATGACATGAAGAGTGTCACCCTCCTCGATACCACCCACGGCCTTCACGATTTCCTCAGCGCGAGTGGTGAACCACTCTTTGCCGAGTTCCGCATCGTCCGGCACAACCAACAGTTTCTTGTCGGCGATCTGGACGATCTCACGTCCTCCTTCGGAGGCGGCGGTGAGCTGTTCCGCGGTGGGCTGATGCTGCATGATGAAGATGAATTTTTTCATTTCTGTTGTTTTTTTGTTTGTTTTTTGAGAATGCTTACTCCCACTAGGTTTCAGCATGAGAGAGATTATGCATCGTCTCCCTTATGCTGAAACCAGACAAAAACACCACCAGAAAACCCTCACCCACTTTCGTGAGTGTGTTCTGCACAGCATGATTCTTATATTTAAATTACTTATCAATCTGCCGTGCAAAACACACTCTTCCATCTTTTGCTCTGGCATAACCAAAACTCCAGATGAAAAGTGTGAGTTATTTCTTATTCATTTATCAAAGTCCTCCTTACTCTCTCCTCAAATTTCACCCACACTCTCTCCTCTTAGAAAAATTGTGGTCTGAGGTCGCAAGGATATTTCTAGAAACAAGAAGTGGTTAATTTCTGTTTCCAGCCAATATCTTAACGATACGGTTGATATATATTGCCTTTTGGCCTAGCGTTGCCATCTTTAAGGTTTGCAGCTCTAAAGATTGAGCGTTTCGCATATATATCTCGCAAACTAATGTATTTAGATCTGGCTTCCATTCACTCTCTCCTCTTTACTCGCTTACAGGCCGGAGTCACCTTTATAAGGACTGAATATCTGTGTCCCTATAATCAGACAGTGAACTTCAAATCTAAACTCATTACTTTTAATGTTCTTACTCTTCCCAAATATAATAGCACCATTTTGACCTTTCGTCAATATCATTGTGACACTTTTTTAATATTTGTCATAATACAGCTCTAATTTTAGATAAAAATCCTTATTTTTATACACATATTTGTCACACTATCGTGACAATCAAATAAATACCTGCTACAATACCCGCATGAACTACGAAGAAATATTACAAAAATCCGGATTTTCCAAAGAACAGGCCCTTATTTACAGCTTTTTATTAAAAAATGGACCTATTCAAGCTAGAAAAATGGCTCAAAGCCTACCTATTAAAAGAGGTTTACTTTATAAGGTTTTAGATCAATTAGTCAAAAACAGCTTTATAGAAAAAATAGATAAAGAAGGCGCTGTTACTATATTCAAACCAAAACACCCTGCTGACATAGAAGACAATCTAGAAAAAAAGAAGAAAGAGCTTCAATTGGCATCTGAATCATTAAAAGTTGTTGTTGGGCAAATGATTTCTGACTTCAACCTGATTTCTGGCAAACCAAATGTCCAATATTTCGAAGGACTATCTGGTGTTAAAAAAGTTTTAGAAGATTCACTTTATGCAAAAGAAGAAATATATTCATATGCTGACTTAGAGTCCATTGAAAAATATGTAAAAGAAATAAACTCTTGGTATGTAAAAGAAAGAAATAAATTTGGTATAAAAAAGAAAGGCCTAGTATTGGACACACCATTCAATAGACAATTCCTAAAAGATTATTACAAAGAAATCACTGATACTAGATTTTTAAAGATAAATTCAGAACCCTTTGCAACAGTAATGCAAATGTATGACGATAAAATTTCATATATAACATTCAATCAGCAAGGCAAAAACATAATCAGTATCTTGATCACCTCACCACAAATTTGTGAAATGCATCGCAAACTTTTTGAATTTAATTGGGAACAAGCGAATGTCTTAACACAACCTCAATAATCTGTTATATTCAAAACCTATGATAATCCCAACAGTAATAGACAAAACACAATTCGGAGAGCGGGCATACGATATTTATTCACGATTATTAAAAGAAAATATTATTTTTGTTGGTGGAGAAATTGATGACTACATGGCCAATCTTATTGTTGCTCAACTTCTTTTCCTTCAATCAGAAGATCCAAAAAAAGAAGTTAAACTTTATATAAATTCTCCAGGCGGATCTATCACAGCAGGTCTTGCGATCATAGACACAATGAATCACATTAAAAATCCAATCACAACAGTTTGTGTTGGTATTGCCGCATCAATGGGCGCTGTGATTCTTGCTTGCGGAGATAAAGGAAAAAGATTCTCTCTTCCAAATGCAGAAGTTATGATTCACCAACCAATGAGTGGTGTTTCCGGACAAGCTTCAGACATTGCTATTAGTGCAAAGCATATTTTAAAAACTAGAGATACTCTATACAAAATTCTTGCCGACGCTTCAGGAAAAACAGTTGCTCAAATTGAAAAAGATTCCGACCGAGATTATTTCATGTCTTCAGAAGAAGCAAAGAAATATGGTCTTATCGATAAAGTCCTAGGGAAATAAATAAAAAAAGCCCGCACATATTTTTGAAAACGGTTGGGTTTAGGTCTGGGTTTTCAAAAATATGTGCGGGCTTTTTCTTTTTAATACCCTAACGGCGCTCCAAACCTATTATCTCCAACATCACTCTTTTTAATTGCCCAAATAAACAAGATAATAAAACCAACAAATGGAATTAATCCAATCAAAATCCACCAACCACTTTTATTAATATCATGTAGTCTTCTCACAGTTACAGCCAAACTTGGAATCAAAACCCCAAGAGAAAACAGACTACTAATAAAAGCAATTCCTGTAATACCATCAACAATACTTAATAAAATACTAAAAATAACTACAAACAATGTAAACATCCAATATTCTTTTCTATGTGATCTTCCTTCAAAAACAGCATATTTCTTCAAACAATCTATAAAATATTTCATATTTAAATTTAAAAGTAACAATACAACTATACTGGTTATATTCTCTATTGACAAATACCAAAAAAAGTATATTCTGATAAGGAAATTCTTTCAACTCTCCCTTCAATGGGAAACAAGGCCCCCTCTCTGGAGAACAGGCGCCCCAAACCTGTTCGCAAAGTGATTATGAATTTGATACCAAAATCTTAACCGTCTGCTCTTTCTACCCTACGCAGCGGGTTCATAAATAATTCCACCTAAAAAATAAAAGGCTTGTCGGCCTCTTCAACCGACTCCAGTCTCCTGCATGATGCGGGTGGAATCACTTTCAAAGAGAGCGGGCCTCTTTTTATTTAATCCTTGCAAAACTACCCCTGTTTCCATATTATGAGGTCACATGTCACTACTCATAGTATTAATTATAGCCATGGCAGCAGGTTTAGCCGGTATCGCACTTGGTTGGTTTTTGCGATTCATTATTTCTTTAGGAAAAAGAGGCTCAATGGAGTTAGAAATCAAGGAAATGATGCTTTCTGCCAGAGAAGAAGCGGAGAATATTTTAATACAAGCAAGAGAAGAAGCTAAAGAAATTGAAGAAAAAGCAGAGAAAACAGAATCTAGATTAATAAACAAAGAAAGTTATTTAGATAAAAGACAATTAGATTTAGATAATTCAGCAGAAACACTAAAAGCCCGCGAATCAGAAATTGAAGAAAAAGAAACACAATTAGAAGAACTTGAAAAAGAAAAGATAGCTTCATTAGAAAAAGTTTCAGAAATTTCAAAAGAAGAAGCAAAAAAAGAATTATTGGAAAGTATTGAAAAAGAACAATCAGAAGACATTACAATTCGTCTTCAAAAAATGGAGATATCTGGCAAAGAAAAACTTGAAGCAAAGGCCAAAGATATTATCATCACCGCAATTCATAGATTTGGAAATTCTGTTTCATCAGATATTTTTTCAAGTAGCGTTACCCTTCCTTCAGACGATATTAAAGGAAAAATAATCGGAAAAGAAGGAAGAAATATTAAAAGTTTCGAAAGAGCTACCGGTGTTGAATTAATAATAGATGACACACCCGCAACAATTACAATTTCTTCATATGACCCTGTGCGAAGAGAAATTGCTAAAATTGCTTTGGAACAATTAGTTGCTGAAGGAAAAATACAACCAGCAAAAATAGAAGATGTTGTAGAAAAAGCAAAACAAACCATAAATAAAATCACTAAAGAAAAAGGTGAACAAGCTGCTTATGAATGTGGTATTTTTAATTTAGATTCTAGAATTATTTCTATTCTAGGAAGACTACATTTCCGCACAAGCTATGGACACAATGTTTTGACTCACTCAATAGAGATGTCACACATCGCAGGAATGATTGCAGAAGAAATTGGTGCAGATGTGCGCGTAGCAAAAGCTGGGGCTCTTCTTCACGATATTGGAAAAGCAGTTGATCATGAAGTGGCAGGAAGCCACGTGGAGATTGGGCGCCGAATTTTGCAAAAATTCGGCGCTGATGAAGCAGTGATTAAAGCTATGCAAGCTCATCATGAAGATTATCCATATGAAACACCTGAATCGATTATTGTTCAGGTCGCTGATGCTATTTCAGGAAGCCGTCCAGGTGCTCGCCGTGACAATACAGAAAATTATCTAAAGAGATTAAACGATCTTGAATCAATAGCCAATGAAATGCCTGGAGTTGAAAAATCATACGCACTTCAAGCCGGCAGAGAGATAAGAGTATTTGTAAAACCCGAGGAAATATCTGATTTAGAAGCTCGTAATCTAGCTCGCAATATCGCTCTTCGTATAGAAAAAGATTTGAAATACCCAGGTGAAATAAAAGTTACAGTCATTCGTGAAAACCGAGTTATTGAAATCGCTCGTTAGTTTTTCTTTTAAAAAAACTAAAATACCTTTAATAAACGAGTGTTTTGACACAAAGTTATAAACATTGGCCAATCTATACCGCATTGCACTAAAAGCCTTGTTTTATATAATACTTCCAGCTTAATAACAAGTCGTTTTAAGCGGTTATCGGTTAATAAACCCGTTTTAAGCGGATTTAGTAATACCAAAAAAATATGAATAAAGCAGCACTTGTCGACAAAGTACACGAAGTACTTGGAAACACAAAAGTAGAAGCCGAGAAAGTAGTTGATACTATTTTTGATTCAATCACAAAGTCTCTAAAAACTGGTGAAGAAGTATCAGTTGCTGGTTTCGGAATTTTTGAAGCAAAAACAAGAGCAGCTAGAACAGCTCGAAATCCTCGCACAGGTGAATCTATCAAGGTTCCAGCTATGCGAACACCAAAATTTAGAGCCGCAAAAGCTCTAAAGGATGCTGTAAAATAAATCGCCAAGCGTTTTAATTTACAAACAAAAACTGCCCTCTACGGGCAGTTTTTGTTTTACACACTTAAAGATACTAATTTTTTATCAAAACTATATATCTTTGTATTATTTTTTTTAGATAGAAAAATCAGTGAACTATCGGTTAAGGATATTTTATGACTATGATTTAAATGGAAAGATAAAACATTTTTGAAATCATAGTCAATAAAATCAATATCTGAATTAGAAATTATAAATTTAATAAAATTATCAGATTGCTCTCTTGAATGCTTATAAGTGAGAACAGTTACCACTTCTTCCATAACTAAATTTGTAATAGCAATTTTCCCTTTTATATTTTCATAAATACCAATAGCTTTATCATGATTAGAATCAAAATCTAAATACAAAGCAACCCAAACAGAACTATCTAACAAATTAAGCACCATATAATATATGGTCTATATTTTCACTAACATTTTCTTTCTTGTGATTGTTTTTTGTTGTAATTAAAAAACTTTTCCAATCATTTTTGGTTGTTTTACTTTTAGGTATATCCAAAATCAAACTATTATCACCAACATTGAAAAATACTTCATTACCATCATAAAGATTAAATTTATTAGCTATATTTTGAGGTATTCTTATTGCCAAGCTATTACCCCATTTTTTAATCGCTGTTTTTATCATATGTATATACTATATGTATATACATTAAAAGTCAATCAAAAAATTCATTTAGAATTTATAAAAAACTTAAATTATACTAAACACTACTCTGTGCGGGTGAGAGGAATCGAACCCCCATCTACTGATTGGAAGTCAGTCATTTTACCACTAAACTACACCCGCTCGTTTATGAAGATTATCAGATTGACACAATTCTCGCAATAAGTGAAAGTAGATTAATGCCAATATTAGCAAGAATCATTGCCCAAAGACTTTTCTTCGTAGTTCTCTCTTCCCTAACCTTTTTAGGTATTAGCCCTGAAATAGATATCAAAACAGAATCTGAAGCACAAATTGCCACAGAAGAAAGAAAAGAAATCATCACAGAAACAATACAAATACCTATACCAAAAATAAACATCTTGGATTTAGATCTACCAAAAGCAGATGCCACACATCCGGATGATATTAAAACTCCAGAACCCATAATACCCAAAGCAGTTGTTAAACCAAAACCTCAAATAACAATTCCCCCAGTTAAAGATGCTTTAACAACAAAAAAAGAAATATCAATTTCAATACCAAAATCTGAACCAGATAATTCAACTTCAGCTTCTATTGAAGATATGATTGTAAATATTTTATGTATCAAACAAAGTGGAAATAAAATTAACCTATCTACAGGAAGTGGTGTGATCATCTCTTCTAAAGGAGTAGTCCTTACAAATTCACATGTAGCTCAACATTTTTTATTAAAAGAAGCTGGATATAATTGCACACTTCGCAGAGAAAATATTCCGACATACGGATTTAATGCAATTCCATTATATATTTCAGAAAAATGGATTGAAAATAATTACAAACAATTATCAAATTCTTCTCCCGTTGGCACTGGTGAAGATGACTACGCATTGCTATTGATAACTTCAAACACAAACCCAACCATTTCCCTACCAACTTCATTCCCAACATTACCAATTTCAACAAACTCTAGTTTTGCCGACATAGGTGATACGGTCACAATTGCAGGATATCCAGGGAAAATTACTTCTTCATTAGAAATTGCAAAAAATACTGCATTACAAACAGATAAAGTAAGTATTAGAGAGGTTTTCACACTAAATGATAATACTGTTGATGTAATTTCAACTACTGAAACAGAAATGGCTATTCGCGGTATTTCAGGCGGTGGTGTATTTAAAAACAATACATTGGCAGGAATAATGGTGAGCACAAATCAATTATCAAATTCTGATTTTGTTATAAACGCATTAACTTTAGACTATATAAATCGTGATTTGAAAAAAGAAACCGGGAAAAATTTGTCTGGATATTTATCTAGCGACTTAAAGAAGCAGGCAGAAGATTTTTCATCTGTTGCCCCGCGCCTAACTGAGCTCTTGATGAAAAATTTTTAGCATCTTCTGATGCAAGATCTTTAGCGATTTGAACTACCGTATCAAAATTATCATTTGCTGAAATTTTATTTCTTTTTTTATGAAAACATTTTTCGCATGTGTGTGTAATAACATATTCACCATTTTCATTTTCAATAGCCGTTGGCTTCATAAGACCACCACAACCCGCTGCCCTATCACCAGGATTCACATCAACGTGCTTTGACCACAAACAAGCTGGGCAGTGATTAGTGTATCCATTACCAACAGCATCTGTACCACATTTCTCACACTTAAAATTTTCAACCAACTTTTGAAATGTTTTTGTTTGCATTTTTATAAATAAATTATAGCAAATATATTTTGCTTAAATAAATTTAAAATAAAGTTTTGTATAAAAATAAAATAAAATTTAAAAGAAAAAAGGCGGGCTCGCAGGTTGCTTTCGCAACCTGCTCGCCCGCCCCGTAGCGCAATCAAAATCACGCTTGACTTCACTTTTTGTCGGGAAACAACCCACCAAACCTTGCCTCAAACAAATCAAATGCCACACCAACGTTCACCTCCCCACGATTTTCACTTTTCCTGAGGACGTAACAGATGATGTTAGCAATAGTATCCAGGGTCAGTCCGGTTGGCACAACTCCGGTGTGAGTCTTGGAACCATTGAGCAATTGCAGGCAGTGCTCAGGAAGATACCACACTGCGAGAGGGTTAGTCTCGCGGAGACCAATCTCCTCAAACACTTCCTTCAAGCTGATACCCAAAGGTCTCCTGGTCAAGATAGCCACGTGACCAGAACTCATTTGATTCACAAGGATATCTGCCCCTAAATTCCAACACACGTCAGTAACAAACGAGTTGTCTGTTTTGCATGTGAAAAGCTTCAGATTTCTTCCTGTGCGGCCAAGGTAGTCCCTGAGGACATAACACTTGCCGTCTTGACGGAAAATTTCATCTGCTTTTTTCCTGTCCACATTCATTTTTTCGTAGAATGCAGTCAGTGTTTTTTGGAAAAAATCTAAATCATCAGAACCCGACTGTTGAAGCAGTTTTCTCACCGTCTTCACATTCAGCGGTGGCATTTTTTTTGATATCTTGTCCCAAACATCCAGAGCGGTGTTGATGTTTTTGTAATCGTCACACAACTTTTCCCAACGATCTTTTGAGTTGGCGAGCTCGGCACCATAACACACAAGAGCCCACCGAATAACAGTTTCTTCATCAAAATAATCGTACATGCGATTAACAACATAAGGAATTGCTCCGTCTGTGTTTTTTGCATAACGATCAGCGAAGCGTACTGCCTCCAAAGTTGGCCACCAATGTGGCTTTCCTCCCTCAAGCGGGCGGTTGAAGAAATTCAAGTAATCAGCCACCAAAGTACAGGCTGCGTCTTCTTTGCGATCCGGATTACCATGCTCATCAAAAGGAGACTTTCCGCAACCAACATGCAGCTTTGCAGGAAAACGATTGTATGTGTAACCGTGAGGCAAATCATTTGTCCAAATCAAGTCCAATTTTTTAAAATCGAACCCATTGGGGAAAATATTCGGAAACGCAGTCCGACCCTCTCTCGTATAGGCAAGCATGGCCAACACGAGAATTTCATCCGCGTGCAAGCGGTGGTGACCTCTGAACATCTTTTTTTGTTCATCGACAGGAATAGTGACAATAATTGATTTCATGACATATTTGGTTTTTCAAACAACAGAACAAACAGATAAATCCCTAAATCTTCTATATTTAAGGCTGTTTTTCTATAGAATTAAAGCACAAAACACACCAAAAGTCAACTAAAAGAAAAACTACCCCTTCACCGCCAACTCTGCCAATGCAATCGCTGCTTCTTTGCTCCATGTAGTCGCGATAAATCGCTTATTATGACAAGACTCTGCCCCTTTTACGCCCGTAATCCTCTCTAGGTCGCTGTTTCTCTTCCCTGCCCATGATTGTGGCAAAAGCTTTCTATTTTCGTGTGAAAGAGGAGTTTTGCGCACGCAGGCCACTATCCACTCACCTGTCATTTGATTTGGATGAATTACATAAAGCGGTTCAGGTTTTCTAGAAATAACAGATTTCCAAGCCATAGGATGCTCCAACACAATAATTCTTTTATCTGGCGCATTTTTATAACTAGCTTTCACAATTTCAGTATCCTCAAAGAAATACTTCGCTTTTTTTATTTCCATTTTCAAAATCTCCTGTGCAAGTGGCAAAATCTTATTAAAAGTATCATCAGCACTTCCCTCGTCTCGCCATGTTGGAGTCAAAGCTTTAAAAGCATTATCTAAAAGATAAGGAGAAAGTCCTGGTTTTGTTTCACGATACATATTAAAACCATTATCTGCCGCGTCTATTGGTTGAACCATCTTTTTATCTACCAAATCTTGCACTCGTGGATCACCGCAAACTAAAGTTCCATACTTTTTCCAAACTAAACCAAAGCTAGCATAAGGCACACCATTTTCACGAAGCCCTGCCCCACCTGGCTGATGGTGATCAAATCTATTTTTCTCCGGATCACAAATATCCCCAACATCTACAACAAAATCAGCATCTAGAGCATCTTCTTTTCTTCTTGATCGAACAATCTCTAGGTCTGGATAAATTAAAGAAAGAGTAGCAATTGCGAACAAGTCATCCAAATGGAAGCTTCCTGCGTGGGTCACTAATTTCATTTTTTTCATATAGTCGGGGTGCCGGGATTCGAACCCGGAGTCACTCGCTCCCAAAGCGAGCATGTTAGCCGTTACACCACACCCCGAATAGAAGTCATAGTAACACTTGAATTCTATATGGTCTAGTAAATTTGTGGCAAATACTCTATGGAAATTAAATCTTTTGAAAGTCTTTCTGATGTCACAATCGCAACAAGATCAATTTGGCTGGACACACCAACCATATCGTAATTAACCAAAAAATGTTCTGCCACCAATCTAATACGACGAATCTTTTCACGTGTAACATGATCATGGGGTCTGATTCCCCTATCAAATGTTTCTCGTGAAACTGCTTTAACTTCAACAAAATGTATGATTCTGCCCCTTTCAGCAATAATGTCTATTTCACCAAATGATGTCCTATAATTTTTAAATATAATTGAAAAACCTTGCCTAATAAGAAATAAAGACGCTTCTTCCTCACAATAACTACCAAATTCTTTATAATTTTTCATGTGTAACAGTATAAAAAGTTACATATGAAACCTCATTAAAATAAAAATATGAAGAAAATAAAGGGATTTATTGTTTCACGTGAAACATATTTCAGTATTGGACAATAAAATATGGCTTTAAATATAGGTTTAAATAAAGGAAAAAGTCATTTATTAGACAAAACCATGTCTTTTATACACATATCCCCATAGTTATCCCCAGTTTTCCACAATAAACTCAGTATTTATTTGGTGCGAGTAGGGAGAATCGAACTCCCATCTAATCCTTGGCAAGGACTCATTTTACCACTAAACTATACCCGCATTTAGGTATTCAAATAATACCTGAAGGACTACTTTCTTTCAAATCATTGTCCTTTTGTGCTCCCGGAGGGACTCGAACCCCCAACGACGGTTCCGAAGACCGTTGTGATATCCATTTCACCACGAGAGCTTGGATTGCATTATACGCGAAACAAGAAAAATATAAAGCTCTGTATAAATATTTAATTGCTTTTATCATTAAACTGCTACAATATAAGCAACATGAAAACAGGGAAGTATGAAATACCCAAATCTGTAGAGAAAGTATTAGAAGGCCTAGAAAACTCAGGTTTTGAGGCATTTTTAGTGGGAGGATGCGTAAGAGATATACTATTAAACAAAACACCTAAAGATTGGGATATAACAACAAATGCCACACCTGAGGAAATTCAAGAGATTTTTCCTGATTCTTTCTATGAAAACACCTTTGGGACGGTTGGTGTAAAAACAGAAGACGAAGATGAGAGTTTAAAAGTTATTGAAGTCACTCCATACCGCCTAGAATCAGAATACTCTGATCATCGTCACCCAGACTCAGTTTCCTTCAGTAAAAACATAAAAGACGACCTTTCTCGTAGAGATTTCACAATAAATGCAATGGCTCTTTCTAAAGGACAAATAGTTGACCTTTATAAAGGACAAGAGGACTTAAGTGCCAATATTCTAAGAACAGTAGGGAATCCAGAGGAAAGATTCACAGAAGATGCACTTAGAATCATGCGAGCTATACGTTTCTCAGCAGAATTAGGCTTCACAATAGAAAGTGAAACATCAAATGCAATATTCAAACTAGGCGATCTTCTAGAAAAGGTTTCACGTGAAAGAATAAGAGATGAGTTTAAAAAGCTTATTATGTCTCCAAACCCTATGATTGGAATTGTAATGTTACAAAAATTAGGCATTCTAAAGCATGTTTCTACAGCGTTGGAGGGAATGGTTGGGGTTTCACAAGAAACACAAGCTCACAAATATGATGTTTTTGAACATTCTCTAAGGGCATTGCAACACGCTGCTGATAAAAACCTTCCATTTGAATTAAGATTAGCTGTTTTGTTTCATGATGTTGCAAAACCTCACACAAAAAGAATGCAGGGGGCTAAAGCCACATTTTATGGCCACGAAGTGGTTGGGTCTCGTGTTACACGGGAAACATTGGAAAATCTTAAATTTTCACGTGAAACAATAGAAAATGTTTCAAAACTTGTGCGTTGGCACATGTTCTTTGCTGATCCTGAACAAATAACCCTTTCAGCTGTGCGTAGAATCATCACAAAAGTAGGCACAGATAGAATTTGGGACCTTGTAGAACTTAGAAAATGCGACCGAATAGGCACAGGAAGACCAGTAGAAGAGCCCTATAGATTTAGAAAGTATCAATCAATGATAGAAGAAGCATTAAGAGCACCGCTTTCTGTTGGTATGTTAAAGGTTGATGGATCAAGACTTATGGAATTAGGAGTACAAAAAGGCCCAAGAATAGGCTCAATATTACATGCTTTACTTGAAGAAGTATTAGATGAAACAGATAAAAACACAGAGGAACACCTTGTTACACGTGTAACAGAATTAAATAAACTCAGCGATAAAGAGCTTTATGAATTAGGAAAAAAGGGAAAAGGACGCCTTGAAGAAGAAGATGACAAGGTTATTCAAGAGCTACGGCAAAAACACAAAGTAAAATAAAGTTTATAAAATAAAAAACCACCTGGATTGAGTTTTTGGAGTTTAGACGAGAGGAGTCTATATTTTGTTGTGCCAGGTGGCTTGTGTGGACTTTAATGTGCCTGTTTTATTTATTTTTGTCTGTGTGGATCGCGCCTACAAGTAATTGTGCAGGATAAGACCTGGGCATTTAAGGGCGAAAAAGACGTTTTTGGGCTGGCAACATTTTGTCCTTTACTTTATTATTATTGAAGGTTCTTAAGGAACTATCTTCATGTATTATTATATGTCCTATAAAAGACACGTAAAGGACATACAAATACTTTCTGTGGATAACTTGTCCTTTATAAATTTAAATCTCGATATCAAGTGAAATAGGGCAGTGATCACTTCCAAAAACTTCGTTATGAATTTCGGCTTTTTTGATTTTTGAGACTAGATTTTCTGAAACAAAAATATAATCAATACGCCAACCAACATTTCTATCACGTGAACGAGTCTTAACATCCCACCAAGTATATTTCTCAATCTTTGGATGTTCATTTCTAAAAGAATCTACAAATCCACTTTTAATAACCTTAGACACCCAATCGCGCTCTACTGGCAAGAAACCAATTTCATCTTTATTTTCTTTAGCTCGTAGAATATCTAGTTCCGTATGGGCTACATTTACATCACCAGCAAAAATCACGCTATAACCTTTTTTCTTTAATTTCAAAATATAATTTAAAAATTCATCAAAAAATTTCAACTTGAATTTAAATTTATCTCCACCTAAGCCACCGTTGGGGAAGTAGCAATTGATAATCACAAATTTTTCATAAAAAAGTGCCAAAAAACGCCCTTCTTGATCTAATTCTTTTACTCCAAGGCCGTATTCCACTTTTTTTGGTTCATGTTTTGTATAAATAGCCACACCGCTATAACCTTTACGCTCTTTAGAATGGTCAAAATATGAAAAATATTCTTCTGGCTCTAAAAGCTCGGCAGGAAGTTGTTCGGGGTGAGCTTTTGTTTCTTGAATACAGAAAAAATCAGGGCTCTGCTTCATAAACCATGAGAAGGTTTTTATTTCAGAATCCTTTTTATACCAAGCTCGAATTCCGTTTACATTCCAAGAAATTATCTTCATAAAATTTTTCTATTATAAAACTATAACATAATTCAAAATTTGACTTGCTTTTAAATTCAAGGTGTGCTCAAATAGTAGTCAAATCGCTCATTTCATTTGGGGGATGAGTGATTCTAAAGTAAGAAACTAAACAACTAGAGAGTTAGTGTTATGTCATCAAGTAAAAGTAGTTCTATGCCCCGGATTCCTCTCTCAATCGGTCAGAGAGCAGAACTGGCCAAACTTGGAGTCAGGCTCAATCAAGAATCCGATGCGGTTAAGATTGGAGGACAAGTCCTGTGTGGGACCCTGAAATTCAAGGGACCGAGCAGAACATGGTTCTTTGAAGGATCGCCTGTATCCCCAAAAAAACTGCGCAAAATTGAGGATGGCTTGACGAAACAACTGCCGGCCTGAGAAACCGTCAGTTAGGTTTGCTACACGAAACACTTTTGGTTTTCTGTTCGGTCACAATTCACTACCGAGCAGGACCAGGGGCGCCGCGGAATTTCCGCGGCGCCCCTTTAATTTTTATTTATTTTCCTTTTCTTTTCTTGCCGTGAAAGTTTTTGTGAATTTCGCGTAGATGTTTGTCTGTGACGTGAGTGTAGACTTGTGTAGTTGTAATGTTCGCATGACCAAGTAATGCCTGCACTGAACGCAAATCTGCGCCATTTGAGAGCAAGTCTGTAGCGAAACTGTGACGAATCACATGCGGTGTAACTTTTCTTGAAATTCCAGCTTTTGTAGCATAATGCTTCACAATTCTTTCAATCGAACGCGATGACAAACGCATTGAATCCTTTTTAGCCAAGACATCTTTGCCACTTTTATTTGGAACTTGCACAAAAAGGGCATCATCCATGTCGTCACGCTTATTTAAATAATTTTTCACCGCCTGACGTGCATCTTCTGAAATAAAAACCACACGCACCTTATCTCCCTTTCCACGAATTGAAAATTCATCTTTGGTTAAATCCAAATCTCGCTTTAAGGAAACTAATTCTGAAACACGAAGCCCTGTTGAAAAAAATAATTCTAAAATAGCCTTATCGCGCAAACCTTTTACTTCACTTGTGTCTGGCGCATCCAAAAGACGGCTCAATTCTTCATAAGACATCAGATCTAGCTCACGAGATTCTGTCTTTGCTAGCTCTATTTTCTCTGGAGGCAGGGCAGAGACACCTCTTTTAGCCAAAAATTTCAGAAAAGAACGCAGTGCGATCAAATAATAATTTTGAGTTCGACGCTTCATTGTGGCATTTGAGCCAGTTTTTGCACCTGGTTGACGATTAAGCCACAAACGAAACTCCCGAATCTTTGTTTCACTTATATCTACAGGCTTTTTTATATCTGCATACTCAAAAAAACGGCTTAAATAATGATCATAATTTTCAACCGTCTTCACACTTCGTCCACGTTCAATCTCCACATATTCAAGAAA
>CAZIFF010000002.1:36669-62624 GCA_964538345.1 uncultured Candidatus Saccharibacteria bacterium | reverse complement strand
TTACAGGTGATATTACTGTTGTCATATGTCGGGCTACTTTATCATAAAGACTTTAAGCGGGCAAGGTATATTTAAATAAATAAGCACAAAGGGCGGGCAGCCCGAAGGTTGCCCGCCCCTCTCACAGAATCAAGGCCAGATACTCCTTTTTGGTCTTTTAAACCGATTCTGCTTTCTTACAGGTGATCAACCTGTGTCGGTAGAGACAGTCACTGTGACGTCTCTTCCTCTAAATTTTTATCGATCTTTCACCCTACCCTTTCTAGTCCGATTGCTCGGCAAATTTACACATTTGGTTTCTTCGACTCAACGACGATTTGCACCGTGTCGAAGTCGAAACATCATGTTGCGATAGACACCAGAATGGATCATATTCCCTTTTAATCTATCACCACTAATTTTTATGTAAAGTATCTACTTGCACAACCGCACCCTGAAAATCCTCTGGGAAATCTGCAGTTATTGTTTGCCGTACATCTTTTAAATCTGTAAAAGAAATCTCCTGTGCATGAAGCGCCAATCTTTTAAAACCTAAAATACAATCTCGTTTAGGTGCATATAAAGAATCGCAAACAATTGGTCTCTCAATTGCTCGCAGATGAACTCTGATTTGATGTGTTCTGCCTGTTTTTGGTTCTGCTTCTAAATATGTAAAAATTTCTCCATTAAAATTTCCTCGTCCCAAAACTCGTATTAAAGTTTTTGCTTCTCGCATTTGTCCGCGTGCATCACGAAGTGAACTCCATTTGCGAATGTCTCCACTACTTCTCCCTATTGGTTTATCAATAACTAAAATATCTTCTCGAATATTTCCATAAACAAAAGCTCTATAACATTTACGAATTTCTCTATCTTGAAATTGTTTTTTTAAATTCTCAAAACTTTCTTGAGTTCTGGCAATTAATATAACCCCAGAAGTATCTTTATCTAGACGATGCACTATTCCTGGACGCAAAATTTCTTTTCCTTGAATAATGAGCGGCTCCCCCACATCCTTAATCTCAGGATATTTTTCCAAAATCCAATCTACCAAAGTCTTAATATTACTTTTCCCATCAGAATGCACCACTAAACCCACCGGCTTATTAATAGCAATTACTTCTTCAGATTCAAAAATGACTTTTACATTTTCCACTAGAAAATTATATCATTTTGTGACCTTTCTTTAATAAATTCTGTATTGTAAGGAAAAGTGGTTCTGGCAAACTGTCTGTATCAAACCACTCCCAACCCTCGCATTTATTTGGTTCTTTTAATTCAACTTCCCCACTTTCATAATCGGCAGAAATAAAAATTGTAATATAGTGTTTGTTTTCTTTTTCAAAAAAATCATTTGTGAAATCAAATTCTTTTAGATTTTTAACTTTAATACCTACCTCTTCTTCGATTTCACGCAAAGCACAATCAAAATGATTTTCGCCGAATTCTAAGTGTCCCCCAGGAAAAGACCAACAATCTTCCCCGTGAGTTCCTTTTCTTTTACCAAGCAAAACTTTTCCTTCTTTTTTAATAATCACCCCTACTCCAACTCTTACGTTTGGTTGATTCATATTTTGTGGGCGATAAGGGACTCGAACCCCTGACCTTCCCGGTGTAAACGGGTTGCTCTACCAACTGAGCTAATCGCCCTTTTGGGCGTAAGAGAAAGATACCGCAAAATCGATATTCTGTAAATATTGTGCTTCCGGCAGGAATCGAACCTACATCAGAGGCTTAGAAGTCCCCTGTTCTATCCATTGAACTACGGAAGCGAATGGCTCTAACACATTACCAGTAGTTTTAAAAAAGGTCAAAAAGATTCAAACTTCTCTTTTCGATTATTAAATTCTGAAACTACCCTTTCAAGCTGTTCTGTATTTATCTTTTGTGTAGTCTCAACTATCTCTTCTTCATTAGAAACCTTAGATTCTTTCACGACAGAGTAATAAATATTTGTAGCAATTAATATTGTTGCAACAAAAAATAAACACAAAGATGAAATTAAAATCACCCAGTCCATTCTCACTGAATAAGAAATGGACAAATCCGTAGTTCTTTTTAACAAAAAATCTTTATTCTTTTTTGAGTTTAAAATTTTCATTTAATTTGTGGTAGTAGTTATGTTGAATACTCCTGACCAATTTGAAAGTTTCTTTTGAGAATCAAAAACAGAAGCTATTCTCAATGCTTCAATCACAGAGTGTCTTGGAATATTTTCCATTTTCAATAAAAATTTTGCTACAGAATCCCAATTACCATCAACTCGCACGTTCATCACAAATTTTCCATAAGCTCTTTCTGGATTGTCTTGTCCTGTGTGTCTTATCATTTCCCCATTGTTCAAAACATCAAATAATTCAATATTCTGAACAGAAACTGTTGCGCCATTTTTTTTAGCCAAATCTTCAATTTCACTTATGAATGTAAAAATCTGATCTTTATCGACAATCAAACTCTCTACCAATTCTGCATTAGTTTCATAATTTCTAATTGCGCGTTTTAATACCACAACATCTTCTTTGTTGGCAATTGAAAGTTGATTTGATAAATCTTTAATATTTTTCTTCTCTGTATTTATTAAGAAAATAAATATTGCAACAGACACAGCAATCAAAATAAAAATAATGATTGAGATTGTTAGATATTTTTTTGTCTTATTAAAAGTTTCCATTTTATTTTTCATCTTCTAATGACTTTAAAATAATTGTAATTGAAAAAGGTATTTCTGTATCTTTTGCGAAGCTTGAAAAAGGCAGCACCACAGATTCAAAACCATCAACATCTTCTAAAGATTTAGCGAAATCAGCCAAACTCTCTCGACTATTTGCATTACCTTGAATATTAATATTGCTTCTATTAATAGAACCCGATCCTTTAGAATCAAAAGAAATTGTCGATATATTTACAGTTCTTGGCTGTTTTTCGGTAATTTTTTGAATAAAATATGAAATCTGATATTGATTAGTGTCTAAAGTATTTAATGTTTCTCTTAAAGCGTTTAATTTTTCTTTCAACTGTTTTCTGTCAGAATTGAGTTCGCTGTTTTGAGAAATCTTCACTTCTTCAGATAAAACTTTTTTATCAATTTTCAATAAAAAATATGCTGGTAATAAAGAAATTAGAAATAAAATTAAAATACTAGATAGTCCTGCAAAAAATAAAATCAAAAAACGATAGATATACTCTCTTTTGATTTTCTTTGCTTCTTCTTTTAATAAAAGTTTCAACATTTTATTGTTTTATTAAAGCTAATCCAACAGCAGTGTTGTATTGCAAAGAAGTTTTTAGATCCATTTCAGGAATATATTCATTTATGTCAAAACAATTTTTCCAAATATTAGCAACACTAACATTCACGTGTAGATGTTGTTCTAGAAAAGTGGCGATGCCTGGCTCGTCAGCAAATGAACCAGTCAAAATAGCATTGGTAATTTGATCATTTGAATCTGGATTGTGTTTATTTGTAAACCAATAAACCAAAAGTTTATTTAATGTTGTTTTAAGAATTTGTGATTCTGGGCCACTAAAATCTTTTAAAATAAGCTCTGAAGAATATGGTAATGAAGAAGTGTAATACACCACACCATGCTCAACTATGGCAAAGCTGATTTTTGCATGACCAAAATTTACAATCAAATAAGGAGTGTTGTCCCCTTCACCTACCACAGCACGCGACACAGACTGACTTTCAGATTCGAAAGAAATTGGAATCAATCCCTCTTCGTGAAAAAGTTTTGTGTATGTTTCAATCACACTCTTAGGCAAAACTGTCACCACAACTTCCGCCGTAGATTTATTATTATTTATAGAAGTAATTTTATATTCATACACCATGTCTGCTGTATCTAAAGGAACATTTTCTTGTAATTTCATTGCTAACGCATCATCTATAGAATTTAATGCTTCAAACGGTATTGTTGTATTGAAAATATAAGTCTTTAATTCTGGCAAAGATATTGTTACAAAATTTAATTTCAATTCTTTTTTAAGTTGTCGCAAAGCAGTTCGAAGCTCACTACAATTTTGCAAATCTTCTTTCTTTTCTAAAAGTTCACATTTTTCTTTTAAGATCACTTCTTTATATTTATCTGGAACTAAACCATGTTTTGAATGTTTTAATCTCATCACTCTCACAGAACGCAGAGAAATATCAATACCAACTGGATCTAATGAAAGAAAATTTGGAACGGGAAATAATTTTAAAAAAGATGATTGCTTTTTTGGTTTGTATTGCATTTCAATATTATACAACGATGTTGAATAGAATATATATAATTATCATCACAACAATTGTGATTGTGATGATATTAAAATATTTAAAGAATACATCGAACATTTTTTGTCCGTACTTTTTCATAATAAAAGCCACTAAAACAAATCTAATTCCTCTGCCAAAAATTGAAGCGATAATAAATGTCAAAATATTTACATGAGCCACACCAGCAGCAATTGTAAATATTTTATAAGGAATTGGTGTAAATGCTGCGGTGAAGATTGTCCAAAAAGTATTTTCTGCAAATAGATTTTTTACATATTCAAATTCATTTTGCACATTGTATAGGTCGACAATTGGCTGACCGACAAATTCGTAAAACGCAAATCCGATAAAATATCCAAAAATCCCACCTAAAACAGAAGCGCTTGTTACAAAAAGCCCATAATAAAGCCATCTGTTTTCTTTTACATAAGCCATTATGGCCAAAAATGGATCGGGTGGAATTGGAAAAAATGAACTTTCAGTAAATGAGATTACAAAAAGCCAAAAATCTGCGGCAGGTTTTAAAGCATTTATTTCAAACCAATCTTTTATTTTTATAGCGTATTTTTTTAACACCTAGATATTTTAACCTACCCTGCTACCAGCTCCTATATTTTCTGTAACTTCTAAAAGTGAGAACCCGTTTCCATCTTTATCATTCACAGCCAAAATCATACCGTTTGATTCAAGTCCACGAATTGTTCTAGGCGCAAGATTCGCCACAAAAGGAACGCGCTTCCCCACTAAAACTTGAGGATCTTCAAAATACATTCTAATTCCAGATAGAATTTGTCTCGGCGCATCTTCTCCCATATCTACTTCAAGTTTCAAAAGTTTGTCTGCGTCTGGCACAATTTCTACAGATAAAATTTTTCCGATTTTTATTTCAACATCTTTAAATTGATCAATTGAAATTTTTGGGTCTGCAACAATCTTAACCTCACACACGTCAGATGTGTTTTGTGAATCATTATTTTGATTTGTATTTTCGTTTTCCATAATTTTATTTTTAGTAATTTATTTATTAGTATCAATATAACTTTGTAACATAATAGCTGCGGCTTGTGCATCAATATTTTTGCTTTTCTCCACACCACGATCTTTATGACGTTCAGAAAGCTGATAATGTGTTTTTTCAACTTGAATCGATGTCATGAATTCAGGATGAAAAACTATTTCAAGTCCAGACGCTTTTTTTAATTCATCAGCAAAATCTCTAGCACTTTCCATAATACGATTTTCTCGCATATTAAAATCTTTTGACTCCCCTATCACAACTTTCTCTACTTGATAAAAATCAACTAAATCCAATATCTCCTGAACTGAATCTTTGTTGTTTGAAATTGTGATATGAGGAAAAGCCAAACGCACACCTTCATCAGAAAGCGCTACACCAATCCTTTTTTCTCCAAAATCAATTCCTAATAAGCGAGACATTTTTATACTCTACTTCTTCTTTCTTCCAAATACAAATATATAGAGAATATCTAGAAGACCTAAGGTGTTTATTAAAAGTAAAATAATAAACCAAGATTTACTTTTATTTTGAGCAGCACGCCACAATGAAAATCCCTTCCAAACAATAGACCAAGCCAACAAGACCAAAAGCATTGGTGATGCGGTGAACATTAAAGCTGAGGTTTCAATTATATTCATAGTTAGATTATATCATTTTATCTAAAAATCTCTGAATGAGTTTTTGATTTTTTAGCATCAGAAACTTCTTTGTCCCATTTTTTCTTTATTTCCAAAGTATTAATTGTGGGCTTAAAAGGCAGTCCTTGTTCTACAACAACTTGAGATAAAAAGACTTTTATCGCAGAAGACATATCCAAACCAAGCTTAGACAAAACTTTTGCTGCATCTTTTTTTGTTTTTTGTTCAATCCTTATATTTACAGTAGTCATTATTTTAGTATATACAATGTGCGCACATGAGTCAATAATAAATCTTAACTATTTCTTATAATTATTTTAGTTTTTATTTAAAGAAAAAGCGGAACGAGTCCGCAAACTACCAACTAAGATCAAGGTTCATCGGGTTAATTGCAAAGAGTCTTTCTCTTTCCATTCTCATAACAATTTCACCCATACCAGTATTCATCAAAGTTCGCCAATCAATAATCCTTTGTTCGGAATTAATCCTATAAACCTCTTCATCAGTTAAAAGTGACAAGCCTAGCCAAGCAGGAACTTGGTCACTTCTTTCTAAGATTATGTAAATGGGATCTAATTTTGAAGAAACATCTTGTTCGACGACTCTTTCATATTCATGGTACATCAAAGTGCGCAAATTATTGAACGCAATAGCTGCTTCCGATTTCTCAAAAACAACTTTACCAGCATCAGCAGACTCTTCACAAAGAGCCATAATAGTACGCATGCAACGACTTCTTTGATTATGACCAAACCAAGACATCAAGTCATTGAGCTCAGGGGCACATTTCCAGTTCATTCGCCAAAAATCATTGTAATCAGCGAAAATGTAAGCGATTTTATCTGCATACCTAACAACCCATGCCTCAGGAGTCATTGTATCGACAGCATTCTTGCCAGAGTGTCGAAACATTCCATCCAGAACTGCATGAGTAAGATTTAAACCATTCCCCAATCTTTCAATGTGTTGAGCAAGTATCACACCCATTCTTTCATGGCAAAACCCTTTGCCAATTTTAGTCTGGAGATAATGTTCGCCTTGATGTCCAAACGGAACATGCCCAATGTCATGGCCTTCTGCAATAGCATGAGTCAGATGCACATTGAGTCCGAGATGATCTGCAATTCTAATACCGCAAGCCACAACTTCCCCAACATGCGTCATCCTGTTTCTGATATGTGGCAAAAAAGAAGCTGATGCAACTTGGTTTTTACCACCCATTCTCCTCCAAGATTTTGAAGACTTAAGAACGGAAGCGTCCCTTACAAAAGGGTCGCCTAGAGCATGGAGATCGTGCTCCCAAACATGTCTTCTGTAACTGCTTCCTGTTCTCAATCTAACCAGAGCTTTTTGCGTTGCCACAAAACGATCAAATAGTTCCTTGTCTGTAATGTCTTTCATATTCGTTTGTAAGTGTTCTTTTTCTTAATATAAACAAATATTGAAATATTAATCAATTTTTAACTCCCCCTCTGCAAAAGATGTGTGTAAGATTTTTTGTTTTTGTATAAGAAATATATATTAATTAAAAATAAAACATTTCCCATCACTGCCCCACCTGTAAATAATCCTCCGTCTAGAAAAGCGTGAAAAGCAATAATATTTAAAGTGATTGGCAAAATCAAAATAGCAGCTAGCGCCATTCTTTTTGTCCATATAAAAAATAAAGCTAGAACAAAAACAATTCCCATAATTATATTTATGTATTTCACGTCCATCAAAATTTCGATGAAAGCAAAGGCTTCGGGATTGTTATACATGTTCGCTGTTGGCTCTGGAAAAAATCCAAATGAACCAATAACCGACATAAGAAGAATTAAACTAAGAACGATTTTTAAAATTATGTTGATGATTTTCATGGAGGATATTATACAACAAAGAAACGATAATATTCTGTACTTGGATTATTCAGTTTTTCTGGCGAATTCAAGGACATAAAAATTAAAGTCATTCTTATGGGGTTTCTTGAAAGTCTTTACTATCGTATATCCATTTTCTTTTGCTAGTTTAAACGGTAAGTCGGTATCAATATCGGCAAAATCGGCCCATCCAAAATATATCTTTCCTCCCGACTTTAGATGGTTTCCAACTTCTTTGAAGAAAGATTGCTTCATCTCATCTTCAGGATCCCAAAACATACGATCAATATTATCTCGTGCCTCATGTTTAGTGTATGGAGGATTACAAATGACAATATTGAACATTCCTGATACTTTTTCAAATACATTAGAAACAAAAAATTCCAAGTTATTGGCTTTTTGTGTCTCGGCATTTCGACGAGCATTTGCAACAGCCTTCTCGTTTATATCAACACCTACGCCATTATTTGCCCGTTTTGCTATAGAAATAGACACAACACCTGTGCCACACCCAATCTCAAGAAAATTTTGACTTTTTTCAATCTCAACCACCTCTGCCATTAGCTCTGAATCGCCAGAAGTTTGATAAACTCCAGGTTCGACAATAATTTTCATTCCACAGACATCAGCTTCGAGTGAATTATCAGTATGTCTCTCCTCGAGCCTTTTGCTCTGACGTGGAATTGAATGAAACTCGCTCTGTTTTATCATTATGTAACTTTAACTTAATTATCGGTTCTTAGGTAATCTGGTCACTCCGATACTTTGTTTGAGGCACATGGGTCGAGCCACAAATCTATGCTGTAGCGTATTTCCTCGAATACAAAACCATTCTTCTCGTCTTTCATTTCTGTGCCATCAGCTTTCCAACCTCTCGCTTCATAAAAACTAATTGTCTTTACATTAGTTTTCAAAACCCACAATGTAGCCTTCTTGAATCCTTGTTCTTTAAGAAAATCTAATCCGGCTTTCATAAGTACAGAACCGATACCTTGTCCTTGTTTTGAAGAGTCTAGATAGATGGAGTACAATTCGCCGGTTTCGTGAGGCACTCCAACGTCCCTTGAAGGTCCTACGCTGCAAAATCCTAAAATTACACCTTCTTCCCCTGAAACAAATGATGCTGTTTTTGGTTTCTGATTTGAAAATATTTTTATCCAGACATTCGTACGTTTTTCAATTGAAAGACTATCCAGATAATCATCAGGTACCTGTCCTTTATAGTGAGATTGCCAAGTTTTCACATGCACTTTAGCTACTCCTGGAGCATCTTTGATTTCTGCTTTTCTAATGATGTAATTCATGGTTTTTAGGTACTCGGGTAACTCCGATACTTCATTATTACTGCGGAGGCATTTTTATAGTCGCTACGCTTCTTAAAAATGCACTTGCGCAGAATATAGTCTCTCGCTGTGCTCGTTCCTTATTCTGCGGAGGAGGTGAGATTCGAACTCACGGTCCCCTTTCGGAGACTCCGGTTTTCAAGACCGGTGCATTCAACCACTCTGCCACTCCTCCTTGTTATTAGCGCTTATTATTTTAGACCCTAAAAGCAATAAACGCTTGTCACGATATACTACCTAATCAATTTAATTCGCGCAATAAACAAGAATATTATAAAATAATTGGATATGTTAATAATTTATTTGCTCATTATAGCTTCTGCATTAGTAGGTATCACAATTACAAGAAATATTTACAAAAAGAAGCATGAAAAAAAGCCTCTAGTCTGCCCTTTTGGAGCTGATTGTAACACTGTTATAAATAGTAATTTCTCAAGTTTCTTGGGAATTGGTCTGGAAATTTACGGTGCGATGTATTATGCATTTATTGCACTTACATATTTAGCTTTTATTATTTTTCCTGAAATCAAAACTCCAATGGTCTTGTTTTTGATCACAGGAGCTACTATCGGCGCAGTGCTCTTCTCTTTATACCTAACATTCGTTCAAGCTTTCTATATTAAAACTTGGTGCTCATGGTGCTTAATGTCAGCAAGTATTTCTACAGCAATATTTATTTTCTCAATGATTGGTATTTCAATATCTGACATTTCATTTATTCCAATCTTTATTGAATACAAAAATTACATTACCCTACTACACCTTATTGGTTTTGCTCTTGGTGTTGGAGGAGCCACAATCGGCGATTTGCTTTATACAAAATTCCTTAAAGACTTTAAATTTAGCGCCGAAGAGACTGCAATCACTCGACTGATGACACAAATTGTTTGGGTTGGATTACTTTTGATTTTAATTTCTGGAATCGGACTTTTCGCACCAGATAAATCAGCAATATTCACAAACGGCCAAGCTCTTTTGAACATAATTATATTAATAATAATCATTATCAATGATGCATTCCTTACTTTATTAGTTACACCAAAAATGATTGAAGCATCTGAAAAGACAAATGGTTTAAATATCCGCGGAACATTAAGAATGAGAAAAATATCTTTCGCCTTAATGTCTGTATCTTTTGTATCTTGGTATACAGCACTAGCATTAAGCTTCATAGAAAATATTTCTTACTCATTTAATCAAATTATTTCTATCTATATTGGACTTTTGATTGTTGCAATAATACTTAGTCAGATTGTTGAATATTCTTTTTGCAAAGCAAATAGCAAAACTAGCTCGACTATCTCACATTAATTAGCAATAATATACACATGTCATCAAAAGTTATTGAATGGAAATCTCTTGAACATCATCACTACGAAAGAAGCGCAGATTGGTTTTGGATTGTTGGTGTTCTTTCTATCGCGGGTGCAATTCTAGCAATCTATTTTGAAAATTTACTTTTAGCAATTCTTATCACAATAGCTGGATTCACATCTTTTCTTCACGGTCACACCAAACCAGAAATTATAGAATTTAGAATCACAAGAAAAGGTGTCCAAGCTGGCCCTTCTCTTTTCCCATATTCATCTTTAGAATCTTTTTGGGTTATCGATGAAGATATAAACGACAGAATTATATTGAGATCTAAAAAAATGCTTATGCCTTATGTTATTTTGCCTTTTGATAGTACAAAAACAGACCCAGATGAGATTAGAAATTATCTTTTAGAGTATTTAAATGAAGAGGAATTAGAAGAGCCTGTGTCTCAACAAATAATGGAACGTCTTGGTTTTTAGTCGTGCACGTCTGAAGAAACTTTTCCGTCTACAAGACGAATAATTCTATCTGCCCTTTTCCCGTATTCTTCTTCATGTGTAACCATCACAACAGTATGCTTAAACTTTTTGCAAGCTTCCTCTAAAATCTGAATAACACTCTTTGAAGATTCTAAATCCAAGTTGGCAGTTGGTTCATCGGCAAAAATAATTTTAGGACTATGCACTACAGCGCGTGCAATAGAAACTCTTTGTTGTTCTCCGCCTGAAAGTTGATTTGGTAGATTATTAAAATGAGAACCAAGTCCTAAAGACTCTAATACTTGATGAGCTTTTTTTATAGCGTATTCATTTGTATATCCTTGCATCAAAAGTGGCATCATTACATTTTCTGTTGCTGTAAGTTCTGGAATCAAAGCGTAATCTTGAAAAACAAATCCCATATTTTTTAATCTGAATTGTGTTTTCTCTACCTGAGATAATTTTGAAACATTTACATTATCAATAAAAATTTCTCCTTCATTTGGATTATCTAAAAGTGAAAGTTGGTAAAGCAATGTTGATTTTCCTGCCCCAGAACGCCCCATAATAGCCACAAACTCCCCTTCTTCTATCACAAGACTTACGCCTTTTAAAACTTTAGTTTCAACTTCTCCGTTCATGAATATTCTTTTGATATTTTTTCCTTTTATCATATTTATTTTCTACCTAAAATTGAATCTAGAGTATTTCTCTTTACAATAATTCTAGCAGGAATATAGCCCGCAACCACAGTTGTGAAAATAAGTAGAAGAACTTTAAACATTGTTCCAGAAAATGCTGCCACCAATATTCCGTCAGAGAAAGGAAAATCTATTGGATGAGCATCGAAAAATGGAACCAAAAATACATAAACTAAAATCAATCCAATACCAGAACCAATCAATGCATAGAACAAAGATTGAAACACATAAGAAAGCTCAACGGCTTTTGCATTGATTCCAATAGCTTTCATGATTCCAATATATTTTTGTCGAGTAATAGCGTTAATAAATATCACAATAAAAATTGTAATAGCTGCCACAACCAAACCAATTGAACTAATTATCCCTCCAAGCAAAGCAAATGTTGCTTTAATATCTTTCAGGAATTTTGGTTGAGCATCTATATAAGTCTGCACCTTTGCTGTTTTATCTACTTCATTTGCAATCAAAGCTTGTTTTGTTGAGCTGGCATATTTTTCATCCACAAGACTAATTGCAATCTCATCAACATTAAAATCATTTCTACCAATCAGAGATCTGAGCTGGCTATCCACCATAAAAATTCTTCTGTCTATTTCATCTACTTTGCTTTTTGTAATACCCTTCACTTCTACTTCACGCACAACATCTCCAATCTTCAATCTAATCTTTGAACCCACTTCCACATCTTTCAAAGTAGCAAATCCGGGTGTTTCTATTTGCAAATATTTACTCAAAAGCATTGAACCAACAACGACTTTATCAAAATCATCCGGCTCTAAATATTCTCCCTCGATAATTAAATCGCTGATTCCAGAAACAGCATCTTCTTTTTCTGGATCAATACCAGCAATCAATGTGCCCACTTCATCAGGTAAATCATTTGTGCGAGTGCGAGTTTGATAATTTGTTTCAGCTGTTCCTGCGGCTACATATCTAGCGCTAATCGCCTCTACATTTGGAAGAGTTTCCGCAACACGCACGATTCTGGCACTGTCTTCTATGTATTCTTTTTCACGAAGAGTAGAAATGATTACATCGCTGGTATATCTTTCTCGCACCGCATATTCAGAACCTTCAATCAAACCAACCAAGATACCGCTGACCACCACTAAGTTTAAAAAAGTTAAAGTCATTATGACAATAATCAAAATCGTAGACCAAATGTTTGATCTTTTTATTTGTCTTATCGCCAGAAAAAATCCAATTTTGATTGGAAGCATTTTATTCTAATTCACTTACAACAACCTCTTCCCCTTCATTCAAACCAGACAAAACTTCTATATGCCCGCTTGAATCACTTCGACCAAGTGTTACTTCTTTTTCTACGTAATCACCTTTTTCCAAAACTTTAATTGTTGCTTTTTTAGTATTTGGATCTGTCATAACTTCATCAGAAATTTTTGCAGCAGCACGTGGAATCATTAATATATTCTCCACAACTAAAGCGTCAATTTCTATTGAAGCAGTCATACCAGCACGCACATCGCCAGGAACAGAAGCAAATTGCAATCTTGTCTTATATGTCACAATTCCATCTCTTTCTACTCCTCGATTTTCTATATAAACCACTGTTGCGCCTAAAATTAATTCATCACCGAAAGCATCAAATTTAATTTTTGCAGAATCGTTGATAGTTAGATCTTTTACATGAACTTCTGGAATAAATACCTCTACCTCCACAGCAGAATCACTAATCAATGAAACAACATTTTGATTTGCAGAAATAATTTCCCCAGAAACAACCGGCACATCTACTACTACCCCATCAAATGGTGCGATGATTGTGTAGTCATTTATTTGCGCTTGATATTTATCAATATTTGCAGATGCAGCAACAATTTTTGCTTCTTGTACCGGCACATCAGAATCTACATTTCTTAATTTTTCTTTTACATCAACAACTTCTGAAATCACGGCATCGATAGCACTTTTTGCACTTGTAATAGTTGCACGATATTCAGACAAATTTGCTTCCGTAACACCACTTGTAGTTTCGGCATCAGAAAGTGCGTTTGCTATTTGTGTGAAATAAGAACTAATTTGATTTAAATTATCCAAGACTTCTGCTAAATCAGATTGTGAGATATTTGAAATTGTAAGACGATAACTTTCACCGTTCCAATTTGTTAGAAGTTTTCCTATCTCTACTCTTTTTTGACCAATTGCCAATCTTTCAAAATAATCTTTTATGGCAGTTGTAATTTCAGGACGACCTGATTGTGGATCTTCAAACAAAGAATCTGTATTTGTTTTCACTTGTGTAATCGAAGTGTTCAAAGCTTTTTGAGCCACACTCAAGGCTTCTCTTTTAACACTTTCAGCCTTTCCAGAAATATCTCCTGTGCCAACAATAGCTCCAAGTTCTGCTTGTGCGACATTTTTATCAGCCAAAGCTTGTCTCAAACTCGCGTTAACTTCAGAAGAATCTAAGCTTGCAAGCACTTGCCCTCTAAAAACTTTGTCCCCTTCTTTTACTCTGATTGAGTTAATTTTTCCAGAAGAAGTGAAAGCAAGATCTACTTCATTTGTCGGAACAACCTTTCCTGTAACGTCTATTGTGCGCACCAAAGTGCCTTTAAATGATTTTTCAGTCACAATATCACCGTTGCCATTTATGAAAGAAATAATTATTACCAACAAAACCAACAAACCAACCCCTACACTGATTATTAATTTCCAATTATAAGTTGTTTTCATTCCGGTATTCTAACATTTAAAGGACTTGCTTTAAAGCTCTGAAAAAGTATTATGTTCTGTGTGTGTTTGTCCCTGTAGTCTAATGGATAAAACAGGAGTTTGCGGAACTCCAGCTCCAGGTTCGATTCCTGGCAGGGGCACAATTTAGCCGAAAATCACCTTCATCAAATAATCCTTTACTTTTCCAAAATTTGAAGAATTATCTGGTCTCTTTGGATAAGTTCGATTAGAAAGCAAAACAAAGCCTTTTTTGTTTTTTAAATCTATTGCCATAAAACATCCTGTAAATCCGCCTTTAACAACTATTTCTCTATGATACTCATCCAAAAACTTATTATTAAAATCTCCCCAACAAAGTGGTGTGTGAATAGGAAGTAAGTTTGGAAAATGATCTTTAGTCCAGAGAGAAATTATTTTATCTGAGAAAATTCTATCTTCTTTATTTTTATTTAAAATATTTTTTATAAACTTTCCAACATCTTCTGCTGTAGAAAAAATTCCTGCAGCTCCAGTTAGGATATTGTCACTTTGAAGTCTATTGGAGAACTCATCGTGGACAAATCCTCTTACCTCTCCCCTCTCTTTAGTAATTTCTGTTGGTGGAGTTAATTTTTTATCAGGACTAAAGGTGGATGTTTTCATATCCAGAGGACCAGATATCTTTTGATGAAAAATATCTTCCAAACTTTTACCAACAATCTTTTCAATAATTTGAGATAAGAGAAAAGCAGTTAAATTTGAATACATATATAACTCACCCGGAGAATATTTGATTGGTTGTTCAATTACTCTTTTTTTAATTTCTTGTGGCGACATTTCAAGCACTATTGATTTAGAGCCACCCGAAACATCATAATCCAAGGTGTATGCTAACAAATGAATTATTTTTGCTTTTTCTTTTTCTGGAGTATTAGAAAATTCCGGTAAGTATTTACTAATTAAATCATTTGGATCTAATTTTCCTTCGTCTATTAAAATCATTGCAATAGACATTGGAGCAATTACTTTTGTAAGAGAAGCAATATCATAAATAGTATTATCGTCTACTTTTTCGGAGTCTTTCTCGTAAGTAAAATTACCAACATTTACAACTTCTGTATTTCCACCGGAAATATAAGCAAAACTACATCCAGGAAAAATCCTCTCTTTAACAGCTTTGTTTAAAACCTCTTCTATTGCACTAAGCTTGTTTAACATTTAGGTATTCTAACATTTTTAGACCAGACGCCAGTATTTCACAATATTCCAAAAGTTCGTAAAACCATAACCTTGGGCACAATTTAGTTTAGTTTGCAAAAACAAATAAAAAGAGTAGTTTTAAAAATGAATCAATTAACGGTATGACGCTGTTAATTATCAGAACACCGTCTGTAGAGATACGGACAAAACAAAACTATAATTGTTATGAGTGAAAAAAACGATCGCGACTGGTTAGGGGAACCTACAAACGAAGAAGCAGGAAGATTACTAAAAAGACTTCACGCCCTCACAGACAGAGTCCTTAAGGGTAACGTCAATTTTAGTTGGGTAATGGAAGCTATTCAAATGCTTCTGGACTCAAAAAAACCGGTCCCTTATTCCCTACTACCTTCTCCTGCAGTGCAGTTGGGAATGCTTAATATTTTAGACTCACATTTCAATTTGGGTGTTGGTTGGAAAATAGGCAGTTTGAAAACAAGTGCGCCGAGGAAAATATCAACCCCTCCCTATCTGGCTTATGCACTCTGTCTCAATTTGAATCCAAACAAATTACTCCAGATATTAATCCAAACAAGAGATGTTTGGGTATCTGATGTGTTTAAAGGAAGTTTAAATCCAGGTTTTTATACAGAGCACAATAATTGGTCAATTTTGAATTTTTCACCGACAGACACACGTGGTCAAACTATCAGGAAATTTAGAGAAGAAACGCCTGCTGAAAAAATACCAGGACAATCGGTGCTCTGGGCTCTGATTTGCAATCCAAACCTCTTAATTGAATTAAGAAAATTTGGCATCACTAGCGTCTGGATCCCAGGCATAACAATAGATAGGGATGGGCAAAGTTTTGCGATAACATTATCCCACGACGATCAAAGTGGAAGAACAGAAGTCGGCACAGGAAACATTGATCACGGTGGCACCAATTGGTGCATTCCAAAATTTGTTTAACAACCCTTCGGGGTTTTTTCTTTATTAAAACAAAAACCGGCTTTCGGCCGGTTTTTGTTTTTATTTATTTAATCTTTTTACCCTTGCACCCTCTTAATCTGTGCTACCAAACGAGATTTTTGACGAGAAGCATTTCCTTTCTTGATTGTTCCCATCTTTGCGGCCTTGTCTAACGCTTTATATGCAGCACTCAACTTAGCTTTCGCTCCAACAGCGTCACCACTTTTAACAAGCTTCTTAACTTCTTTTACAGCAGATTGAGCGTTTCTCTTTCGACGCAAATTAAAAATCTGCTTCTTTTCAGATGCTCGTGCTGCTTTTTTAGCTCCTTTTGTAATAGGCATAACATCGATACTTTATCAGAAGAGATTAAAAATGCAAGATTGTGTATTATAGAAGCATGATAAGAAAGCTTATTGGGAAAATTGATGAGATTGGTGACGGCGAGATTATTTTGAATGTTTCGGGTGTTGGGTACTTGGTTCGATTGATTGATTCTTCTATTTTTAACTTAAAAACTGAGCAGGATTTAGTTTTATACACCCATCATGCACTTCGAGAAACTGCTTCTGACCTGTATGGTTTTTTAAACAAAGATGAGTTAAATTTCTTTGAGCTTCTTTTAACAATTTCGGGCATTGGTCCAAAGTCAGCGATTGGGATTTTGAACACTGCTTCAATAAAAACAATTCGAGAAGGAGTTTTGAGCGGTAATGCGGATCATTTATCAAAAATTTCTGGAATCGGAAAAAAGAGTGCTGAGAAAATTATGGTTGGTTTGAAAGACAAGTTGGAAGGCGCGGGCAGTGATGGCACCGTGCTCGGTGGCGCCACCGACGCTATCGAAGCCCTTATTGCTTTGGGCTACACCCTTCCCGACGCCCGCGCCGCCGTCTCAAAATTAGACAACTCTCTATCAACAGAAGAAATCGTTAAACTCGCCTTAAAAAATCTTTCATAAATTTATGCTTGAAAAAATACTTCGCTCAACAGAAAAAATAATTCCAAAAAAAATCTACAAACTAGGTCAGCCTATTTACCATTTTATTTTAGCTTTTGTATCAGCAGTTTTTTATAAATTCCCTTCTCGTAAATTAAAGATTATCGGAATCACTGGCACAAAAGGAAAAACAACAACCACAGAACTTGTAGCAAGTGTTTTAAAATCAGCTGGATACAAAGTGGCATCAGCAAGCAGTATTCGTTTTGTTATTGGAGAAAAAGAAACAAAAAATTTATATAAAATGTCTATGCCCGGCAGAGGATTCATGCAGAGGTTTTTAAAAAATGCACTTCAAGCAAAATGTGACTGGGTTGTTCTTGAACTCACATCTGAAGGCGCAAAACAATTTCGTCATAAATTTATAGATCTAGATGCATTAATATTCACAAACCTACGACCAGAACACATTGAATCCCATGGTTCATTTGAAAAATACAAACAAGCAAAAATTTCTCTTGGTGAATCTTTAAATAAAAAACCTCACACAATTTTTATCGCAAACGGAGATGATGAAAACGCAAATGAATTCATTAAAAAAATCAAAGCAGAGACAAAAATAAAATACCATCTGGACTCTATTCGTCCTTTTAAAACTGATAGAGGTATTGAAATTCGTCTTGGAAAAAGCACTTTGTATTCAAAACTTCACGGAGAATTTAATGTTTCAAATATTTTGGCGGCAATCACTTTTGCAAAATCAATTGGAATTGACGAGACTGCAATAAAATCAGGAATTGAAAATGTAAGTATTGTTCCTGGTCGCGCAGAAAAAATAATCACGGCTCCAAAATTTGAAGTATATGTTGATTATGCTCACACCCCCGATTCCCTTTTGGCCCTTTATTCTTCATTTCCAAATCAAAAAAAGATTTGTGTTCTAGGAAATACTGGAGGAGGAAGAGATGTTTGGAAGCGTCCTAAAATGGCAGAAATAGCCGATCAATTTTGTGATCACATAATCTTAACCAACGAAGATCCATACGATGAAGATCCGAATAAAATTGTGAAAGAAATGAGTGATGCAATTTTAGACAAAAATCCAGAAATAATAATGGATCGTCGCAACGCAATTAAGTCAGCCATGAAACTAGCGCAAAGCAAAGAAAATTCTGTTGTATTAATTACAGGAAAAGGAACTGATCCATACATCATGGGTCCAAACGGCACAAAAGAAACATGGTCTGACGCAAATGTTGTGCGTGAAGAATTCTCTAAATTAAAGTTCTAAATAAACCCTTCCAAAAATTCTTTTGTATCAATATCCAAATCACCAGTTGGTGTTAGTCCATATTTTTTCTGAAAATCTTTTAAGGCTGTCTCTGTGCATGTTCCAAATTTTCCAACTAAAGGACAATCGTCCAAATCACCTTGAATTTTTAGAAGTGCTTGCAAAGAATAAACATCAACTCCACTCTCCCCACCTTTCAATTCTCTATTCCAATTAGCTGGCAACAATGTGGTTGGAAAATTATCAGATGCGAAATCAGTTTCAAAGAAAGTTTTTATACCAACATAAGTTTGATATGCCAATTCTTTCAAAGCAACATTTCTTAATTCATTATCTACAAACTGTGGTTCATAAACATATCCATATTCAACCAAAAGAGCAATTGAATCAACACTATTAAAAGCTCCTACTGCAATCAATTCACTATCTTGTATTACACCAGCCTGCTCCACTGGATTATTTGAAGCATCGAATATTTTTGTTAAACGATAAAAAAGATGGTCGGCAAACTGTTTGCTAATAGAACCATTTGAAAATTGAGACGCCGGAACATAAATAGAAATTCCTTTGTAATTCCCTGCGCCACCCTGATTTTTTCTAGCATAATCGTTGAAATGAACATGCAAGACGATATCGAAATCTTCTTCATTGGCGTATCTGTTTATTCCATAAAGCACCAAAGCAACTTCTTCAGGAGCAGAATTATGCGCTACATAATTTTCAATTTCAAAATTTTCATTTTCTTTTTTAAAATCAACAAAATCTTTTATTTCATTCTCCTCTTCTTCTATATACTTTTGAATCCTGTCATTAAATCCATTTTCATCAGATGCCAAAAACACTCTAAAGTTTGTATCCGCCACTAAAAAGTCTTTTAACTCTTTTGCTAATTGTCTATTTAAATCAACTTCTTTTATATCGCCGAATTCGGCGCCGTAATGTTCATCATCATGTCCTGGCACAATCAAAACTTTAATCCTATTTGAAATTTGTTTTTTACCATTCGAAAAATCTTCGTATCTTTCTTTCAGTTCATCAATTTCTACAGGATCAGAGAAATACCCTGCTGTTTGATTTTTATTTTGAAAATTAGAAATAGAAAAAATATCTTTTTGCACAAAAAAACCAACCAGAGGAACAGCCAGAAGTATAAATAAAATAAAAACAAAAAAGCTATTTGTACTTTTCATTAACATAATCATACCTTGCGAGAAGCTTCACTTCAATTTATGCTTCCATATATGCCTGAATTACCCGAGGTTCACACCACTGCCACAGAGCTAAAAAAGCGTATTGTTGGACGAGAAATCGTGGATATTTGGAGTGGATATGATTCTCCGTATCGATACGGCAAAGGAGAAATCAAAGATCCTAAATTTTTCAAAAAGTTCCGCCAGGAATTAATTGGCACAAAAATAAAAGACACTGGCCGAGTTGGAAAAAATGTACTAATTCACACAAACAAAGACCAGACTATTTTAGTGCACATGAAAATGACTGGTCATTTGCTTCACGGAAAATATGTTTTTGATAAAAAGAAAAAAGAATGGATAGCAACAGAAGCAGGACCTTTGCGCGACGACCCATGGAATGGACATATTAGATTTGTGATTGAGCTTTCAGATGGAAATTTTGTAGCGCTCTCTGATACCAGAAAATTTGCCAAAATCACATTAATACAAACATCTTCCCTTCACGAACATGCAGATATAAAAGTTTTAGGACCCAACCCTGTGGCAAATGATTTTTCTTTTGAGATTTTTAAAGAAAGAATTAGTCGTCGAGCAAATGGCAAAGTGAAGCAAGTTTTATTGGATCAAAATCTAATCGCTGGCATAGGTAATATTTATTCAGATGAGGCTTTGTGGCTTTCAAAAATCCACCCTGAAACTCCTGTGCACAAAATAGAGAAAAGTTTATTAAAAAAACTCTACGAATCTGTAATTGAGGTTTTGAAAAAAGGAATTGATTTCGGTGGTGACTCTATGCAAGACTATCGCACACCATCTGGCGAAAAAGGAAGATTCCAATTAGAACATCAAGTTTATCAAAGAAAAAATAAAGACTGTATGCGCAAAAACTGCAAAGGTAAAATCGCACGCATTGTTGTTGGAGGACGAAGTTCGCATTTTTGTCCTTTGTGCCAAACTTTAAACCTCCAAAAGCCTAAAAATAAAAACACCGAAAGAAACTGAAACATTTAAAGATTCTTTTTCTCCAAGCATTGGAATCTCGGCAATAACATCACATAAATCCAAAATTTCTTTTGAAACACCATCAACCTCGTTCCCTACCACAATGACTCTTTTATCATTAGGAAATTTTTCATTCACATTTTTATAATCAATTGCTCGTGAATTTTGCTCCAAAGCAACAACTTGAAGCCCGCGAGATTTAAAATCTTTAATCAAATCAAAAACATTTTCTGCCACTTCCCACTCCACACTATCCTCAGCACCCAAAGCACTTTTTGATACATCACTTCTTTTTCTACCAAAACGATCAATCGGAGCTGGTGTTATCCCAGAGAAAAAAACCTTATCAATACCCACGGCATCACAAGTACGCAAAATAGCCCCCACATTCTGAGTGCTTCGAATATCATGCAATATAAGATATGTTTCTTTATCTTGTTTCATAAGACTGATAATTGTTATACTAGAATAATGTTAAACACATTTCCAGAGCTTTTAAATTATTCGATTCTTGCCCCAACATTACTTCGCTTGGTTCTAGCCTTTGTATTAATAACAATCGGTATAGACACTATCACAAAAAAGAAGATTTTGTTTTTGGCCTACTTTGAAAGCAAAGAATATCCTCTAGCTAAATTATTGCCATGGAAATTTGGTATTGCTGAGATAATTTTGGGGCTTTTCTTCCTTTTTGGCTTCTTTACACAAATAGCTTCCCTTATCGCAATTTACATTTTGTTCTGTCTTTTCTATATCGAAAACAGAGCTGAGAAGATTTTGCCTCACAATTCAACTTTTTACTTAATCATGATTGTAATAGCTATTTCTTTGCTATTTTTAGGAGCGGGGGCTTTTGCAGTTGATTTACCGCTCTAAAAATTGTATTCTGTTCTAATTCCGCCTATAGCTCAGCTGGTAGAGCAGCAGCCTTTTAAGCTGACGGTCGCAGGTTCGATTCCTGCTGGGCGGACACGAATAAAAAATCCCCTATTTTAGGGGATTTTTCTTTTATTCCACTTCTTCGAAAAGCTCTGGGTATTGTGTCATTACAAATTCTTTAAATTTTAACCTTATTAAATCTCCTTCTAAATCGAAGTCTTTCATTCTTGAAAGTTGAGGAGTGCTGCCTCCTTTTGCATAATGGAAAGCCAAATAATCATTTAGCTCAACTTCAAGCTCCCTTTCTTTGAGACATTCTTTTAAATAGGCCTCGAATTTCACAAAAGGACTTGCAGGCAATTCTTCTGGACTAACCGCACTATCTGAAATTTGTTCTATAAAATGATCATTCAATAATCTATAGAAAATACCAATTTCTCTGATTTTGTCTTCATGAAGCTCTTCATTAAAACCATTTTGCTGTTGTTGAAATGTTTCTATAAAATTCATACACAAAGAATAACATTTAAATTAAATACTCAAAACCCAGCGCTCTAATGCTATTTGGAAATCATGAATCCCCCTCCTAGACTCATGAGAAATAGCTATTAAATCAGAAGCCATTTTTTCAAGCTCTTCTTGTGAATATTTTTTAGCCCCGGTCTTGGCTTTGTTATATGGAAAATCTTTCATATCTGCTTCTTTGGCAGTTTTATATTTTTGTACTAAAAGTAAATTTTTCATTTGCCAAAAAAGTGTTCCATGGATTTCTTCTGGAGCAAAGTAATTTAAAGCGTCAGTAAAAAGTGACCAGAGTTTTTGTTTATTTCTCTCGCAAAGAGCATCACCTAATGAAAATATATTAAATTTTGGAGCTTCAAACTTTTTTTGTTCAGAAAACTTTTGCACCTTTTCTGCATGTTTTTCTATTTCAGATAAAAACTTTTCATCTGCCTCATGATCCACCCAAATAAAAACATTTTGTGATTGTTTAATTTCTGGTAAAAAAGAAATAACAGACTCGGCAATTTCTTTGTTTTCAAAAATATGTCTCAACTCGATAATATATCTTTGAGAAAAAAGTCCTTGTCCATGAAGCAGTGCTTCTATTTCATTTTCAGCCCAATTATTGGCTGTTTAGATAACAAAATATCCACCAGCGCTCTGACCTTTTCTACAGATTTTGAAATGTCTCCATGAAGAAAATAAAGCATAGTCTATTTTAACATTTATAAACCCTTCATCTCTCCCCAACTTTTTCCAACAGAACCTTCCACAATAATAGGGACACCTTTCTTTTGTTCATCTGAAAGCACGTTTTCCATTATCTCTTTTATTTTAGGAAAAATTTCTTCAACAAAATCTTCATCAACTTCAAATACTAATTCGTCATGAATTTGCAACAAAAGATCAATCTTCCCAGACATTTTATTTTCCTCAATCCAAGTTGCCACATGCCCCATCGCTAGCTTTGTAATATCAGCAAGCGTTCCTTGAATTGGAGCATTTATCGCCATTCTTTCCGCTTGTGCACGAATAAAAGGCAAAGAAGAATTTATACCTTCAAAATATCTTTTTCTTCCAAACAATGTTTCTGTATAACCTTTTCTAGAAGCATCTGCTTTTGTGTTTTCAAGATACTTTGCAAGAGTTGTGAAAGTTTCAAAATAATCATCGTAGAATTTTTGAGCTTCTTTTCTGTCAGTCTTTAAATTTTTCTGCAAAGCAACAACACCCATACCGTAAAGAATACCGAAATTAATTGTTTTTGCTTTCACACGCATAGCTTTGTTAATTTCGTTTTCAGGAACTTTAAAAACATAAGAAGCTACACTTGAGTGAATATCTTTTCCATTTCTAAAAGATTCTAGAAGTTTTTCATCCCCTGAAAAAATTGCAGCCAGACGAAGTTCCATTTGAGAATAATCCAACGCCATCAGTCTTTTTCCTTTAGGAGCAACAAACGCGCTTCGAATCCTTCTTCCGTTATCTGTTTTTATAGGAATATTTTGAATATTTGGATCTTGAGAAGACATTCTTCCTGTTGTTGTGCCAGTTTGCACAAATTTTGGATGAAGTCGGCCATCTTTTTCTATCATTTCTGGAATTTTATCTATGTATGTAGAAAGAAGTTTGGCCAACTCTCTATATTCCAAAATAAAATCAATTATCGGATGTGTATCAACTAATTTTTGCAAAACATCTTCCTTTGTTGAATATGCTCCGCTTGAAGTCTTTCTCATTCCTTGATATTTCAACTGCATTTTTTCAAAAAGAACTTCTGCCATTTGTTTTGGGGAATTTATATTAAATTCTTGACCAGACATTTTATAAATTTCTTTTTCAAGAGCTTTTAATTTTTGATGATATTCTTTTGAAAGTTCTTTTAGAACACTTTTATCAACAGCGATTCCTTTTTCTTCCATCTTTTTAACAATAGGAATCAATGGTTTTTCTACCTCTTCAAAAACAAATTTCATTCCGTGCTTTTCTATTTCTTGAATTATTTTTTTATGAGCATCATTTAAATTTTCTGTTTTCGCAAAATGCAAAACATCTTGAATAGAAGGATTTGTTAAATTTGAATTTAAAAGCCAAATACCAATTGTTGATTCTTTTAACAAAACAGGATCAATCTCTTGTGTTTCTTGAGAATTTTCATTTGAAGAAAAACCATTTTGATTATTAAAAATCTGATCAAATCTTTGTGCCAAAGATCTAAATTCCAACTCTTGAAATAAAGTTTTTATTTTTTGTGCAGGAACAGTGTCCATCCAACTTTCTTTTGGAACTTTTATTTCAACAGGAGCATCACGACGAATTGTTGCAAGCATTTTGCTAAACTCTGCTTCTTCTTTATGTTCTTTCAAAAGCTCTATTACTCTTGGAGTTATTTTTGCTTCTTTCAATTTTGGAGAATCTTTTTCAATTGCTTTATATAGATTTTCTATAGTGCCAAAAGTTTGCAGAATTATTGTTGCGGTTTTTTCACCGATTCCAGGAACACCGATAATGTTGTCGGAAGGGTCACCACGAAGACCTTTGAAATCTATAAGTTGATTTGGTTTAAAATTAAATCTTTCAAAAACAGAATCCTCATCATACAAAACAGTATCTTTTATTCCCTTTCGTAAAGTGAAGACTTTAACTTGTTTTTTGTTAACCAATTGCAAAGTATCCATATCTCCCGATGCAATAATAATTTCGTTCTGAGAATCTTTTTCTAATTGAGCGACAGCTGTTCCGATAATGTCGTCGGCTTCAAAACCTTCAGCTTCATAAATAGGAATATCAAACGCTTTAAAAATATCTCGTGCGCGTTTAAGTTGAATTGTTAAATTTTCATCAAGAGGTTTTCGTCCTGATTTATAATCCGCATAAGCTTCGTGACGATAAGTTGGTTTAGGCAAATCAAACGCTGCAACCATAAAATCTGGTTTGAATTCATTTATAATTGCCATCAACATTGAAGAAAGCCCGTAGAGCGCACCTGTCGGCTCTCCGTTTGAAGAAGCAAAATCTGGAAGAGCGTGATATGCACGATGAATAATTGCGTGAGAATCAAATAAAATTATTTTTCTTTTTTTATCTTTAGACATTTCTTAATATTTTTACTTCCCTGCTTTCCTCATCTACAACTTCAAAAGATATTGTGATATTTTTTTCTGGCAAAATATTTTCTACACGTTCTGGCCATTCTAATAAAATTAGATTTTCTGGATCATCTAAAATTTCTTGAAAATTTAAAGCAAGAAGCTCTTCTGATTTTTCTAGCCTGTATGCATCAATGTGTACCAATTTTTTAAATTGTCCAAAATTAATTGAATAAATTTTCATTAAAACAAAAGTTGGGCTTGTGATTTTTTCTGCAATATCAAGAGCTTCGGCAAATTTTTGAGTGAAAGTAGTTTTTCCTGCACCCAAATTTCCAGAAAGTTTTATTAAAAGTGCCTTATCTGAAGAAAAGTTTTCAAACTCTCTTAGAAAATCTTCAGCAAAATTAGTGAGTTGTGGGAGGGTTATTTGCATTTGTTTAGCATACCAAAATTCAAGAAATAAAAGAATTAAAGAAAAAAGGCGCAACAGCAAGCTGTCGCGCCTTTGAGTGACAGTAGAACTGGGTTGTCAGTATCCACCAAACCTGCCCCCGTATCCATATTGGCTTTGTTGTGACCCGGGAGACGGAATCCAGTTTTGTTTCTGGTGA
>CAZIFF010000002.1:0-36647 GCA_964538345.1 uncultured Candidatus Saccharibacteria bacterium | reverse complement strand
TCCCGCTCAAGTCTCGACAAACCTGAGTGTGTATCACTCCGGTTTGTACCATCTGCGAACCAAGGGGACACAAACGTCTCTCCTCTTGGTGATATCTGCCTCCAGTACGATGATTTCCACTGTAGTGACCGTCGTAATAAACAGGTGCACGACGTGCGCGACAAAGGTCTTCTTGAAACCGTTGGCGTCTGATGACCAGCTCACTCTGCTGAGCAAAGTAAACTTCATCCTGACGACAACAAGGGTTGCTGGGCTCACAACCAGGACGACCAGAATATCGGGAGCTATTTCCCGAAAAAGTGGCATCCCTCTTGGCAATGTCCCCAACGCCAGGGGCGTAGGTCAAATCACGACCAATAAAAGAGCCGTCTCCACTCTGCCCGCCGACATAGTTTCCGTTTCCGGTGATGTTGATTGTTTGATCACTAACACAAGAGGTCAGTGACACGAGGGTGAACATGACGCAAAGCGCCATCCCGACTTTTACAAGGTACACATTCATTGACCCACAACACTACCATAAAATCTATTTTTGTCAAAGAGAATATTTTTATTTAAATAAAGAAAAAATCTGACAAATGCCAGATCAAATAATGCGTAACTGAACGGGTCTGTATGGTCGATATATTTCATCACAAACAACCCCTTTATCCGTGTTGCCAATATTATCTTCTTCGCATAAAAAAGGATGTCGGGTATTGTCAGATCTGAAGAAGAAGCACCGGCGTTCTTTCTCCCAGTAAACAGTAGCACCATCCTCGAGGCAAAAACCAAAAGGACAGTAATACTCTGGGTCTTGGTCATTTTTTGAAAAAAAGACACTGGAAATCTTCCCACAACACAGATTATTAACATTACTAAAACTGTTTGGAATAATCCAAACCCGTTTTCCAACCAGATCGCCGGCAGGAGTGTTGATACCAGAAAGAACAAGTATCTCGTTGAGTTCTTCTATTAAAACTTCGAAGTCTTTAGTCATTATTAAGTTCTAGTTGCTGTTCAAAATCAAAACTAGCAAGAAAACTTTTTAAAGTAAAGAAATAAAAACTTATGCTAAAATTAAATCAATATGAGTCAATTTGCAGATGAAGAATTACGAGATACACGCGTCGCCGAGCTTCGGCGTCGCGAAGAAGAAGATCTCGCAAAAATTCTTTCAAAGAAATATCAAATACCTTACGCGGATTTATCTCGTATCACTATTGATACCGATGGTTTAAAAATTCTTCCTGAAGACGAAGCCCGAAAAGCCAAAATTGCAATCTTTGATCTTATTGGAAAGCATGTGCGTGTTGCTGTATTGGCACCAGGACGAGAAGACACCAAAGGAATTTTAAAATCTCTTGAAGATCGTGGATACATCGTGGAACCTTTCATGGTTTCAACTCAAGGTCTCGAACGCGCTTGGGCAAGATATCAAGAAATCTCTTATGCCAGCACATCAAAAGAAGGTATGCTCGAAATTTCTAGTACCGATATTGAAAATTTCATAAATGAAGTTCATCAAATACAAGACGTGAAAGCTCTTATTGAAGAAATTGTGCAAATGAAAAAAAGTTTCAGAATTTCCAGAATTGTTGAAATCGTAATGGCGGGAGCAATCGCTCTTGGAGCATCAGATATTCACATCGAACCAGAAGAAGAGTTTATCAGAATGCGTTTTCGTTTGGATGGTGTGCTTGTAGAAGTTACTCAATTCGACCCAGAAACATACACTCTCCTGCTCTCAAGGATAAAGCTTCTATCCGGAATGAAATTGAACATAAAAGAAACCGCTCAAGATGGACGTTTTAGCGTAACTATCGGACAAAGAGAAATTGAAATCCGTTCTTCTACCCTTCCAGGAAACTATGGAGAAACTGTAGTTATGCGTTTACTTGATCCAACTTCTATTCAAGTAAAAATACAAGATTTGGGTGTGCCAGAAAAACTAATGAAAATTTTTGCAGAAAACTTAGCTCGTCCAAATGGAATGATTCTAAACACTGGTCCAACAGGTTCCGGAAAGACCACAACTCTTTACGCTTTTCTTCGTTTAAAGAAAAATTCTGAAATAAAAATCATCACAATCGAAGATCCTATCGAATATCACTTGGAAGGAATCGTTCAAACTCAAGTAGACAACGAAAAAGGATACGATTTTGCTACAGGATTAAAAAGAACTCTGCGACAAGATCCAGATGTAATCATGGTGGGAGAAATCCGAGATCTTGAAACAGCTGAGACTGCTGTTCATGCTGCTCTTACAGGTCACCTTGTGTTCTCTACCCTTCACACCAACAACGCTGCCGGAACTTTTACCAGACTAATTGACCTTGGTGTTAATCCAAAAATTCTAACATCCGCAATTAACATGGCGATTGCACAAAGACTTGTGAGAAGACTTTGTGAACACTGCAAAGAAGAAACACAACTTCAAGGTGATGATTTAGCTTTATTAAAAAATGTTTACGAAAGCATAAGAGAAAAAGAAATTCCTTGGACAGATAAAATTTATAAGCCAAAAGGATGTGATAAATGCAATAACACTGGATACAAAGGACGTATTGGTATTTTTGAAGCAGTGTTATCTGATAAAAAAGTAGAGGAAGCTCTTGAAAGCAACCCAAGTGAAAGAGAAATCAAAAAAGCCGCTGAAGATCAGGGTATTATGGACATGGCCCAAGATGGTGTTATTAAAATTTTGAGAGGAATGACAGATATGGAAGAAGTTCGCAGAGTTGTAGACCTAATAACAAGAAGTGGGCTTGGCGATGCGCCAGATGAGTGGGCTAATGAGAGAGAAAATTCAAAAAAATTAGATAATTTCGATATTTCAAAAATTGCGGAATAAAAAAAATACTTTGACTAGTTGTGATAAAATTTATAGCGGTTATAGTTTCTAAGAAAGAAAAATTTGAAAAGGCAGATCTCTAAGCGAGCCATCGAAACGTGCCAATGGGAGACGAAGAATTAAGGATAGCCCCAGCAACTGCGCGTAAAGCTCAGAACCAGGAACGTCCTTTATTGTTCGCCTATAGACAATGTCTATCGCTTAGAGATCTGCCGTTTCAAATATCACTGTATGCAGTTGCATGTGTATAGTAACATATTTAAATAAAATGTCAACACACCCAAACCAAACTTCAAACGGTATACAAGGAGAGGCCTCTTTTCTTGATAAAGAATTACGTCCCGGTATTTGGGACGAATACGTTGGTCAACAATCAATTAAAGAGAATCTCAATGTTTTATTGGAGGCTGCTCGCGAACGCGGACACCCTCCAGAACATATTTTATTTTATGGACCGCCTGGGCTTGGAAAGACAACGCTGGCATACCTTATCGCAAAACACATCGGAGCGCAAATAAAAATCACCTCTGGCCCTTCAATCGAAAAAGTTGGAGATCTTGCTTCAATTCTTACAAATCTCTCTGCTGGAGACATACTTTTTATAGATGAAATTCACAGACTAAATCGCACAATTGAAGAAGTGCTTTACCCTGCGATGGAATCAGGTGTCTTGGACATAATTATTGGTAAAGGTCCATCTGCAAGAACCATCCAACTAGATCTTCCTCCATTCACTTTAATCGCTGCCACAACAAGAATCGCGATGCTCTCTTCCCCATTACGCTCAAGATTCTCTGGAGGAACACATCGTCTAGAATTTTATACAGAAAATGAAATAGTTAGTATTTTAAAAAGATCAGCAAACATTTTAAATATAGAATTAGAAGATACAGCTGCACAAGAAATTTCAAAAAGAAGTCGCAGCACTCCTCGTACCGCAAATTATCTTTTAAAAAGATGTCGCGACTTAGCACAAATCAAAAAAGAGCCTTTGCATAAAGAAAATGTTTGTGAGGCATTGAAAATGCTAGACATTGATGAGCTCGGTCTTACTCGCACAGACCGTGAAGTGCTTCGTGTTCTTATAGAAAAATTTAACGGTGGCCCAGTTGGTTTAAATACTTTAGCAACAGCACTACATGAAGAAGTTTCTACCGTAGAAGAATTTCACGAACCGTATTTAATACAACTCGGAATGATAGAAAGAACTCCTCGCGGAAGAATCGCCACAGAGAAAGCGTATAAACATCTGGACAAAACACCACCAAGTTTAGGATTGTAATTTTTTTATAGTTGTGGTTTTATTGTTTTAAACCTCAACCCTTTTACGGATATGAAATTGGCACTTTTTCAATTAACAATAGCAGTCGTATTTGCAATTATAATCAAAAGAATCAAAGACAACCCGTTCATTCCAATTCAAGATGTAATGGGTTTTAGTCCAATCTCTTGATTTCAATTGCTTTTTCTTTTTTATAAAATTTTGTTATTCTCTTATCTATGTCAGGACATAATAAATGGTCAAAAATTAAAAGAAAGAAGGAAGGAGAAGATGCGAAGAAAAGCAAAGTTTTTTCACGTTTATCTCGTCTTCTAACAAATGAATCTAAAAAAGTTGGAGGAAACATGACTTCACCATCTCTAATCACGATTATGGAAATGGCTCGGAAAGAAAATATGCCCAAAGACAATATTGAGCGAGCTATTAAAAAAGGTACCGAATCTGGTTCTGTGGCGATGGATTCTGTGACATACGAGGGTTATGGCCCAGGTGGCGTAGCGCTGATTATCGAAACACTAACAGATAATAAAAATCGCACAGCAGCAGAAATTAGACATATTTTCAGCAAAAACGGTTTCGAACTAGCTACACCAGGTGCAGCGGCTTGGGCATTTTCAAAAAAAGAAAGTGAATGGATTCCAAATTCAACAATTGAAGTCAACGAATCAGACGGAGAGAAACTTGGTGAACTACTTGATAATCTTGAAGAAAGTGACGACGTTCAAGGTGTATACACAAACGCCGCCTAACTTTTGATACAATTCATAAATGCGAATAATTGCTTTTGATCCAGGATACGAGAGGCTTGGTATTGCTATTTTAGAGAAAGAAAAAAACACTAAAGAAACTGTTTTATATTCGGATTGTTTTAGAACATCTTCAAAAGAAAGCCACGCCGAAAGATTAGCCAAAATTGTAATTGAAATAGAAAGACTCATAAAAGAATTTCACCCAGAACAAATGGCGATTGAAACTTTATTTTTTAGCAAAAACACAAAGACGGCTTTGAAAGTAGCAGAGGCTCGTGGAGTCTTGGTGGCGATATGTGCTAAAGAAGGTTTAATTGTAAATGAATATTCCCCTCAGGCCATAAAAATATCTGTTACAGGTGCAGGAAATAGTGATAAAACTCAAGTTGCAAAAATGGTTGGCCTTATAACAAAGATTGATATTAAAACAAAAATTGATGACGAGGTAGATGCGATTGCTGTTGGTTTATGTTGTTTTTCTACATTAAAAAATATCCACAACTAATACCTCTTGCAGAAAATTTTTCTTATGTTAAATATATGACATTATAAAGAAAATTTTAAACAATCATGAGCGACGACGAAGATGTTTTAAAAGAAGAGGAGTTAAGTGAGGATAGTGCAATACCAGAAATTTTTGATGAAGAAGATGATTTGGATTTACCGGTAGATGTTCTTGGTTTAGAAGAAGATGAAGATGAAGATGAAGGTTTTGATGATGAAGATGAAGACGAGGAGGAAGATGTTTATGACGACGTAGAAGAAGAAGACGGATATTAATTATTAAATAAAGCACCCTAAAATAATTTTCTTCAACAGCTTCGGCCTTACGGCCTGCAGATGTTTCAGAAAATTATTTTAGGGTGCTTTATTTTGTAATTATCTTCAAAAACTTTTTCTTTCCAATCTTCAACACTCCATCTTTAACTTCCATATTTGGATCTGTAATTTTTTCTCCATCCAAACTAACCCCTCCCTGCTCAACCAATCTTTTCCATTCTGATTTTGAAGAAACCTCACCAACACTAACAATAAAAGAGGTAAAATTATTCAAATTAACAGCAACTATATTTTCTGTGTTTATAATTTTAATTTCATCAGGCACACCACCTTCACTAAAAGTCTTCACCCAATTTTCTTCTGCTTTGTCAGCTTCTTTTTCATTGTGATACAGAGCCACAATTTCTTTAGCTAATCGCAATTTAGCATCTTTAGGATTTCCTCCTTCAGAAACTTTTTTCATAATCTCAGAAATATCTTCCAAAGAAACATCTGTGCACAAAATAAAATATTTTTCTATCAACTCATCTCGCACAGACATAACTTTTCCAAACATTTCATCTGCAGAATCATTTATTGCAATCACATTCCCCCAACTTGAAGACATTTTTCTTCCGTCTGTTCCATCCAACATTGAAGTAGTTAGAATATCTTGCTCTTTCATTCCAAAATGTTTTTGTATTGTTCGCCCTGCTTTTAAATTAAACAGTTGGTCAAAACCTCCAAGCTCAACATCAGACTTTAAAGCAACAGAATCGTATCCTTGCATTATTGGATACAAAAACTCTCTCAAAGAAACTTCGTCTCCCTTATCTAGTCTTTCTTTAAAATTTCTACGAGAAGTCATTTGAGACACAGAAAAACTTTCCGCCAATTCAGCAACTTCTTTAAAAGTTAATTTTGAAAGCCAAGAACTATTAAAAACAAATTCTGCTTTATTCAAATCAATAATTTTTCCGACTTGTTCTTTGTATGTTTTTAAATTCTCCTTTATTTTTTCAGTTGTAAGCATTGGGCGCTTCTCAAGCTTATCTGATGGATCCCCAATTTGAGCAGTAAAATCACCTACTAAAAAAATTACCTTGTGTCCCAATCTTTGAAAATCTCTCAATTTTCTAATAACAATAGCTCGTCCTAAATGAATATTTGCAGAAGTTGGATCAACACCAAGCTTGATTCTTAGTTGCTCTCCTGATTTTAATCTTGAAACCAAAGACTCGCGAACCAAAACATCCTCTACCCCACGGGCCAATAAGTCGTTGATTTTTTTCTCATCAGTATTTACTTCTACTTTTTTCCCGAAAAACATAATTTAAAGTTTAGCATTTTATTGAAACAAAATAAATTGACCTTTTAATACACTTTGTTGTATATTCCCCACACTATGAATATAAATAAGCGCTATAATGTTTTAGTGCAAAGATCAAAAAAACTACTAAACAGCTCTACAAAGAAAGCGCAATCTTTTATCAATTGGGGAGGTAACCACACCGCAAACATGATTACAAAAACATTAGCTCTAGGTACAAAAAAACTTATTTTAGCCGGGCTAATATTATTTTTTGTATTCACAGGATTGTTCTTGCTTTGGGTTGCTAGTTTTGAAATGCCCAACTTAGACAACTTCTCAGAAAGACAAGTTGCTCAATCTACAAAAATTTATGACAGAACAGGTAGAGTTGTGCTTTTTGATGTTCATGGAGAAGTTACAAGAACAGTTATCACTCTTGATCAAATAAGCGACTACGCAGAAAAAGCATCTATTGCTATTGAAGATTCTAATTTTTACAATCACAACGGTATTGAACCGAAAGCTATTTTGAGAGCAATCTTAACAAACATAACAGAAGGAAATCTTCTAAGCGGCCAAGGTGGTTCTACAATTACTCAACAAGTAATAAAAAACGCCCTACTTACACAAGATAAAAAAATCTCAAGAAAATTAAAAGAGTGGATTCTTGCACCAAGACTCGAGCAACAACTTTCAAAAGATCAGATTCTTGAGCTTTATTTAAATGAAATCCCATACGGAGGAACTGTTTATGGAATACAAGAAGCATCCAGAAGATTTTTTGGAAAAGATGCTAAAGATTTAACCCTAGCAGAATCAGCATATTTGGCCGCCCTACCCCAAGCTCCAACTTACTATTCTCCATATGGAAATAATTTAGAAGCTTTAGAAAATAGAAAAAACAAAGTTCTAAAAGAAATGCTTTCAAACAATTTTATATCTCAAGAAGAGTTTGATTCTGCCTCTCAAGAAAAAGTAAACTTTGAAAAACCAGAAAACTTTGGAATCAAAGCCCCTCATTTCGTGTTCTGGATTTATGAACAATTAGAAGAAAAGTATGGAGCTGAAGCAATAGAACAAGGAGGATTGAAAGTTGTAACAACATTAGATTGGGAGTTGCAACAAAAAGCCGAGGAGATAGTAAAAAGAAATGCTCTTCAAAATGAAGTTAGTTTTAATGCAGAAAACGCATCAATTGTTGCTACAGACCCAAAAACTGGGCAGGTTTTAGTGATGGTTGGTTCAAGAGATTATTTTGATGAAAAAATAGATGGAAACTTTAATATCACCACAACAAATCGTCAACCCGGATCAGCTTTCAAACCAATTGTTTATGCAGAAGCTTTCAACAAAGGATATTTGCCCGAGACAATGATTTTTGATGTTCCAACAGAATTCTCAGCAACTTGTTCATCTGGTGGAGATTGTTATAACCCACAAAACTACGACAATGCTTTTCGTGGGCCGATGTCTTTAAGAAATGCATTAGCACAATCTGTGAACATTCCAGCTGTTAAAGTTTTATATCTTGCAGGATTAAAAGACTCTCTTAATTTAGCAAAGAAAATGGGTCTAGAGACTCTTACAAATGTTGATCAATACGGATTAACCCTTGTTCTAGGAGGTGGAGAGGTGCGCCCTATTGATATGGCCACAGCTTATGGAGTATTTGCAAACGACGGAACAAAACACAAGACCCAAGGAATTCTAGAAGTTATCGACAGAAAAGGTAAAAAACTAGAAGAATTTAAAGATGAAAATGAAAGAGTTCTTCCAGAACAAACAGCGCGTCTTATTTCTGACATTCTTTCAGACAACAACGCAAGAACACCAGCTTTCGGTGCAAACTCATATTTAAATATTCCAGGAGTGGCAGTAAAGACAGGTACAACAAATGATTATCGAGATGCTTGGATTGTTGGTTATACTCCTGAAATTTCAGTAGCAGCTTGGGCCGGAAACAACGACAACAGATCAATGGAGAAAAAAGTAGCGGGATTTATTGTTGCTCCAATGTGGAACGAATTCATGAAAGTTGCAATAGAAAAAATACCATATTCTGAATTTAATAAACCAAATTCAACACCTGAAAATACTAAACCAATAATCTCTGGAAATTGGGCATATACAAACAATGGACAAACACATTCAATTCTTCATTGGGTAGATAAAAACAATCCACTAGGAGCAGAGCCTAGAAATCCACAAAATGATTCTCAATATTGGTTGTGGGAATCAGCTATTCAAAATTGGTTAGGAAATTCAATCTCAAACGAAATTGAAAATAATTCCAACGCTCCTCAAATTAAAATAACAAACCCAGGAAACGGAGAATCTTTCATAGAAAATTCTGAGGTTTATGTTGCAATACAACTAAACAACATTACGACACAAATCAAAGAAGCCACAGTAACAATAAATGGTAAAAATGAAGGTTTTATTGATTTAAACACAAACTCATTCTCATTTACCCCAAAGAAAATAAAGAATATAAAAAATTCAGGAAATACTCTTACAGTAGAACTTGAAGACATTGAAGGTAAAAAATATTCAGACACAATTGTATTCGGAGCAAATTAAATCAATTTAATTTCGTTAATTTTTTCCTCAATAATTCTTTTTTTAAGAAGTAGTTCTGATTTTGCTGCACCGCTTGTGTTTATACGAACTTCTTTTTCATTTATTTTTATATCGTCTTGTTTTAATTCTAAACCTATTTCATCTTTAACAACTTCAATGATTTTTCGTTTTAGATCAAACTCTTTAAATCCTAAATTTTCGTATTTTTTTAAGAATAAGCTAATCTGATTCATTATGATGTTTTAAAATCAACACAGGTCAATTTTTAGCGATTTAGAGGCATCACAAGATACATGAAGCTCGCATCATTCACTCCTCTCATTACCATTGGTTTATTTGAACCATTAAACATCAATATTAAGCTGTCAGAATTTATAGAACCAAAAGCGTCTCCTAAATATTTATGATTGAAACTTATTTCAACAGCTTCTCCACGAAGAGTTCCATCTACGTTGTTTTTATTTTCTCCTTTATCTACGTTTTTAGAAGATATTTCAAAAACACCATCAGAAGGTCTGATTATCATGTGGATTTGATTGAATTTATCAGAAAAGACATTTGATAGTTTTAGAGCATTAATCAAATCTTGTTTTAAAACAACAACTTCTGTTGAATTTTCTTTTGGGATAATTTGTTGATAATCAGGAAAGTTTCCATCAACAATTCTTGAAACCAAATAAATACCATCATAAACAAAGGCCACTTGCCCATTATCAAATCGAACTTCTACATCACCTCTTAAACCATCAAATATTCTCACAATTTCACCCACGTTTCTAAATGGAACCAGAACACTTTCAAAATTGTCTAGTTCTTTTGTTTCTATCTTTTTTTCTGCCAATCTAAAAGAGTCTGTAGCAACAAACATTAGGTTGTTATCTTTGGGATACAAATAAACACTAGAAAGTTCTGGTTTCATACTTGATACAGAGGCGCTATACCAAACTGATTTCATTCCATGAACTAAAGATATAACTGAGATTTTACATGTATTAACATTTTCAACTCTTGGAATTGTTGGAAAATCATCATGAGCTAAAGTTTTTATTGTTGTTTCGTTTTTGCTTGATGTTATTAAAATATTTTTATTTACAAGTTCTAGGGTGATATTTTCGTCTTCTGAGATGTTTGAAAGATATTGAAGTAATAATCCTCCTGGTATTGCCACAATCCCCTCTGATTCCACTTTAACCGGAATAGTGTTTTCAATACCAAGATCTAAGTTTGTAGATCTAACAATTAACTGATTGTTCTTTGCTTCCAAGATAATACAAGAAAGAACAGGTAGTGTTGAATTCTTACCAGTTATTCTTTCTGCTTTACTTACAGTGTTATGCAGTTTTTCTTTTGAGCAAATTAATTTCATCTAATTGTTTATTATTTTTAATTAAAGAATTTATTATTATTTTTATACCTGTGGAAAAGTGTATAACTTTAAAATATCTTTGTTAAATAAATCTCTTTTGGAAAAAACTTTTTTAAAAACCTGTGGAAAAAATTTAATATCTTGTTGATTAGTTTTCACTTTCCACAAAATGATTTTTTTATTAAGTTTTTAATCAGTTGTTTTCCTTCACTTGTCCCCCTTCAAATTCACAGCTATATAAACAGCTTATACACAGTTTGTTTATAGCATAGCGCGAATTTGGGTTAGTTGTTGAGAGAGGGTTTGATCTGTTTTTAAATCATTTTTTATTTTTTCACAAGAATGTATAACTGTTGTGTGGTCTCTTCCTCCTAATTTATCTCCAATTGTTGGGTATGAAGTACTGAAATCTTCACGAAGAATATACATAGTGATTTGTCTTGGACGAACAACTTCTTTTCTTCTTGTTTTATCACAAATTGCTTCTGGGTCTATGTTGTAGAAATCCGCAACGATTTTTATTAAGTCTTTAATAGAAACCATTTTCTTTGGTCTGGCGCTGTTTTTAACCAAATCCTTAACTTCGTTTATTGTTAATTCTTTGTTTTTTAGTTGTGATTGGCAAGCGATTGAATTTATAACCCCTTCTAGTTCTCGGATGTTTCCATCGATTGTGTTTGATAAAAACTCAAATACATCACTAGAAATACAGATATTGTTTTGGTTGGCCTTTGTTTTCAATATTGCGATTCGAGACTCTGTGTCTGGTTTTGGAATATCAACAATCATTCCTTGGTTAAAACGAGATTTTAGACGTTCTTCTAATCCTGGAATAAAATTTGGGTGCATGTCTGAAGAGAAAACAATTTGTTTATTGTTGTCGTAGAGGGTGTTGAATAAATGAAACAATTCTTCTTGAGTCTTTTCCATTTTTGAAAGGAATTGAATATCGTCCATAATCAAAACATCATACTTTCTGTATTTGTCTTTAAATGGAGTCATTTTATTTTGTTGCACGGCTGCTACATATTCAGATGCAAATTTTTCAGATGTTAAGTAGAAAACTTTTTTATCCCTTTGTTGTTCTTTGATTTTATTTCCAATTGCTTGGATTAAATGTGTTTTTCCGTGACCAGTGCTTCCATAGATGAAGAGTGGATTATAAACAATGCCTGGTTGGCGTATTATGGCTTGTGACGCTGCGTGAGCGAGTTCATTAAATGATCCAATGATAAAAGTATCAAAAGTGTATCTAGGGTTTAAATTGTCGTCTTTGTTGATGTAGTAATCTGCTAAAGGAAGTTCTTGAGTTTCTTTTTGATCTCTTTTAATAAATTTATCTTTTTGTGACTTTAATTTATCAATACTTGCAACAGTAAAGCTAACTGATTTTATTTCATCGTTTTGATCTCGAAGTGTTTTTAATATTGCTGTAGAGAATTTATTACTCAACCAATCTTTAACAAAAGTATTTGGCACACCTACCACCGCTTCCCCGTCTACTATCTTCAATAAAAATGTTTCTCTGAACCATGTTGCAAAGTTTGCCTTAGAAATTGATGTTTCAATTTCACTTAGTGCGTTTTCCCATAAATTTTTTGTATCAATAATTGTTGTCATATGGAAAGGGTTGATGACATATTATATACATCTATCTGAAATGAAACACTTGTTAAATTTTCTTCTTTATGTTAAAAACTTGTTTATAACTTGTGAATAAATAATTTATGTCTGTTACATATCAACCAAGCCGAAAAAAGAGAAAGACAACACACGGGTTTCTTGTTCGTGGTAGAACTTCTGGTGGAAAGAACATTCTAAACAGAAGACGAGCAAAAGGCCGAAAAAAGCTAGCTGTTTAATCAAATGTTGCCAAAAACTCAAAGAATTAGCACCAATAGATTTGGGGAAATTGTTAATTCTGGAAAAAACCTTAATTTTGGCGCTTTTTATATAAAAACCCTACCAAATGACACTGCTAGATTTGCTGTTGCTGTGCCTAAAAAGGTGGTGAAAGGGGCCATAAAAAGGCATTTTATGAAAAGAAGGCTTTTTATGGCCCTAAAAAACCACATAAACCTATTTCCGCCCAAAGACTATATAGTTTTTGTGAATAAAGAAGCCGAAAAAATGACTTTCGAGGAGATTGATCAAAATATCAAAAATATCGCTCAAAAGGTTGCTTCCCTATCCTAATCAAACTATAATTAGCAGATATTTATGAAAGAGCTTTTTACAACTTTTTTCTTTAACCCACTTTATAACGCTTTAGTTTTTCTTATTGACATTATTCCTGGTGCCGATGTTGGTTTTGCGGTGATTGCCCTTACTGTCTTTGTAAAATTAGTATTATTCCCATTGTCTAAATCTGCTGTTAGAACTCAAATCAAAATGAGAGAAATACAAGGAGAGTTGGATGAAATAAAAGAAAAATATAAAAATGACAGAGAAGGAATGGGTCGAGCTTTGTTGGATTTATATAAAGTAAATAAAATCAATCCTTTTTCTGGTATTTTGCTTATCTTTATTCAATTACCCGTTATTCTGGCTCTGTACTGGGTTGTTTATAAAGGCGGACTACCAGCTATAAATACAGAAGTTTTATATTCTTTTATTTCTATACCAGAAAATGTAAATATGGATTTTCTTGGTTTTTTCCATATCGCCGAGTCAAAAAGCGTTATTCTCGCACTTCTTGCCGCTGTTACTCAACATTTGCAAGCTAGATTTTCTTTCCCTAAACAAGATCAAGCACCAAAATCAGATCCAAATAAAATTGATTTCAAAAATGATTTAATGCGCGGAATGCAAATACAAATAAAATGGGTTCTTCCAATTTTTGTTTTCTTTATTTCATACGGTCTTATTTCTGCAGTGGCTTTGTATTGGACTGTTTCAAACCTGTTTTCAATTGGCCAAGAAATTTATATTAGAGAAAAGATTAGAAAACCTTTAAATCTCGAGACTCCAAAGAGTTAAATCTCTCTTATTTATAAACAATACAAAGTCATCATTTGGACTTAGTGTTGGTTTTATAACATCAAAACTATCATCAACTTCTTCTTTATCTCCGAGAACTTGATCATATGTTTCTAGAGATAGATTTATTTTCCAAATATTATCATCAAAATTTACTTGCCCTTGATACCATGTTTCTGGCAAAGCCACTCTGGGTGCTTGGTTTGGGGCACCGCAAAACAAAACATCTCCACTTTTAATACTGAACACACATTTCTCGGGCAAAGTATTTATTCCAAGATTAATAACTTTATCGTCTTCTGTGTTTAAAGCGTATAAATCAAGCTCATTGTTTCTAGAAACAGAATATAATAACCACTTTGCATCAGGACTCATTAATGTTGTTAGACCTGTTAAATCTCCAACAATTTTATTAAATGAACCATTTTGACTATTAACAAGATAAGAAAATCCAGAAACTCTAGAGTCAGCTTTGTTTGTGATAAGAATGTTATTTGAATTAACTCTATCTATTATCCAATTTTTTAAAGGAGATTCAAAAATGATTTTTTTAGATAAATCGGTAAAAGTTGAAGTTATTAAAGAGCTTCCGCCAGAATTATTGCTTAACAAATAAGCCAAACCATCTTTTGAGATGTCAGAACTTATTATGTTTTGTGAAAGAAATGTTCCTTCTAATGAAAATCCGTCCGGCTCTGCTTTGTATGTTGCAGCAGATGTTGTGCTTTTTGAAACAACTGACGCTGATAGAGTGTCTATTGTTTCCTGATCTTCTTTTAAGATTTTAAGCAAAGCTCTTTCTCCGTCATTAGAAAAACTTGCATCAAAAACTTTTGGAATAGTGGTGTTTGAAAGACGTATTTGTGTCAAAGAATCTTCTCTAGCTTCGTATAAATGACCAGTAGCTCTTTCTATATATCTAAAAATAACAGTATTTTCTGTTGTTGTTTGTTCACTTCCATCTTGTCCAATTGTTTGTCTTGATAAATTACCTTTTCTTTCAAAAGCGATTGAGCCAGCGGTTGGAACTTGAGAAAGTTGTCTTAATCTTGGAATTAGGTTTCTATTTACAAGTTCTGTTGGGTTGCCGTTTTCATCCAATTGTCCTTGCTCCCCTATTCCGTTCTCGGTATTTACAGGGAAAAAATCTTCAGATCTTGAAAAACCTTCGTATGTGTTTGTTGCAGGGTCTTCTTTGAAAAAGAAAAGCCAAACTACAAAGCCAATAAAAATAAAAATCAAAACGAAAATTATCCAACCAAGAATTTTTCTAAGCATGAAACTATTATACCTTAACAAATCATCTTATCTAACAACTCCAAGTGAATTATTTTCTTTTTCAATAATTTCTAAACTAAAACTTCCTGTAGAACCATTGTCTACTCTAAGTGCATTTTTGGTTGCTTCTGAAATCATTAAAGTTCCCTCTTGTTCATTGCGTGTATCTATTTCTGCTATAACTGAAACATTATTATTTAAATTTGTTATTTTTAAATATTTAGAACCCAGGTATTTATTAGCTGTTCCTGTGTCGTCTATTGCTTGAATTCCGCTTTTTAATGCAATGTCTTTAGTTGGGTATGCTGCGTAATATTCTGTTGAAGAAAACTTTTCTTTTATTAAATCACCACTCACTAAACCAACTTCATCATATCCAAAAAAACCACTGGGGCTTCCTTTTTCAAAAGGTGTTTTTTGATTATTTGTGTCTTTTACAAAATAATATGTTCCGAATTCTGTGGATAAAGCAAATTCTAAACCACCTGTGTTTGTTGGATTTCTAAAAAGAGCATATTCAACACCTTTTTGCTCGATGGTTTTAATATCAGAAGCTCCTCCGTATGTTTGTACTTTTAATTTTCCTAAACCAAAAGACTCAAAATATTCAGATGATTCGTTGTTTTCTGATACTGAAGTTGTTTGTGTGGGTGTATCTGTTGTGTTTTGTTGAGTTGGAGCATCTTCTTTGTTTAGAAAAAAGAAAATACCAATAAATGCAAATATTGCTATCACTATAAGACCTATTCCAATTAATTTGTTCTTAGACATTTATTTAAACAGCGTTATCGTGTTGATTGCCTCCTCCATCGACACCATCATTGATGTCACCCCCTTCTGGAAAGATGTTGAAATTTAATCCCTTTCCTCCCCCGCTCCAAATGGTGCTTAATAAAAGAATTGAAGTTAATGCGATTAAAAGACCACCAAGTGCTGCTTGTATTCTTTGTTTTCCTACCCCTTTTCCAGATATACTCTCGCCCATATATTGAATTCCTCCAATTATTAGCATCAATACTGACAATAAAATTGTGACTGTGATAGATGTTTTAAAAATCCATTCCAACATTCCAGATAAACTTAATCCTGAACCTTCACCAAAAAATCCAGTTCCTCCTGGAGTGATTGGTTCATAGCTTTCCGCTGTTACTCCACTTGCTCCAGGGTTGGATGCCACTCGACCTTGTGCAAAAGAAATTAAAGGAATTGAAATAAAAATAAAACAGATTGCAGAAATTATTATTTTAGAAAACATTTGTTTCATCACTAGATATTGTAGCAGATTGTTCGTTTCCAATCACATTAACTCTAAATCCATTATTGCCAGATTGAAGTATATTTTGAACATGATCAACAGAGATTTGTAGATTAGATATTCCGCTTTTTGCTCTTCCGATATTTGTATAGATTAAATCACTTCCAAACAAATCATTTCCAATTTTAGCTCCGTTTTCAAACCAAGAGAATTTAAGACTAGAATCACTTTTGTTTTGAGCACTAAAGAAATAAGGAATAGCTGTAATGCCTACTTCTTCTCTGTCGAAATTAAATGTTCCAGATAAAGCTTTTTCAAAAATACTTCCCTGAACCGGATTGTTTTCATAAAGAACCACAGTTGGCTCAATTGGATTTATTGTTATTTTTTTTCTGGCTTTAATATTTGAATTAACAGATTCTGCTGTAACTGTCACGGTAAATGGTCTTGAAATTAATTTTCCTAAAAATTGAGCACTGTCTTTTCCTTGGCCTGAAATTGATTGGATAACCTCGTTATCTTTTTCCCAAGTATAAATAATGTTTTCTTTAGAAACTTTTGCGCCATTTGTTGTAAAATCTGGAATTGCAGCAACAGTAACTATTGATTGATGAGAAAAAAGAGATCTTCCTTTGTAAAACGGTGGTATATATGTGTTGGCTTCATACATAAGATCTAGGCCGGCCGGAGCTATCTGCAGAGACTTGGTTAGTGTTCCACCGGTGTTTTTTTGCACATCCACTTTTAAAGTAGTTTGCCGGCCGGCCTCTGGCGCGGTGAATTGATATGTAATTTTCCCCACACCCTGCTCCTGCACAATACCATCTAGAGACCAAATAATATTTGATTTATTTAAATCAGTTGAATAATTTTCTAATCTTACAGAAACATTTTCTTTAGGTGCAGGAATAGATGGTGAAATTTTTAAAATAACCTCCTCTTCAAAACCAGGAGGAAGAACTTGTGCTGTTACAGTTGAACCAGAAACACAAAAAATAATAAACAGAAATATAAACTTTTTAAATAAATTAGAATTCATCACAATATTAATTGTATAGTGTAATTTGTTTTATTCAAGACAAATCAGAAGATTCCCCTACTCTTTTTATGCTTTTTGTTACTTCCAAGTCACTTTGTCCTGTTTTGTTTCTAATTACATTTACATAAACATCAAAATTTCTTTCTTGTCCTAGTGCTAACCAGATTAATTTAACAGCTTTTGTGTTGTCAAAATATGTTAGTAATACGAAAACTAAATCCATCGGGAATAATCTTAAAATTATTCCTATATAAGGTATTGGTAAGTTAGATAGAGTTGCAATTAAAAATCTCCTTCCTATACCTTTTAAAAGTTTTCTCTTTACACCAATAAGTTTTACGCCCGAGATTGATTTAATAGCCCAATAATACAAATAAATTGTCACACATAATCTTAATGTTCCGTATAAGAAAGAATATATACCCGTCCATCCTAGTGCCAGCTCTAATGCGTCAACTACTTCTATTGTTGAAATAAGTATCGCTAAAATAAATGGAAAAGGAGGTCTTTTTGGCGGGTTCTCTATCGTTTGTTTAATCTCGTCTAAAGATATTTCTATTGATGGATCAACTACTTTAAGTTGTTCGTTTGCTTTTTTAAATCTATCAGCAAAACTGTTATATAGAGCTTCTTTTTGTCTTGAGAATCTAACGATCTTATTAAGATTTTCCATGTCTACTAGTTTACAGTATTTTCTTTAATTTCGGTTGTCTTTCGTGATAGTTCTTCCGGAGCACTTGTTCCACCTGATGCTTTTAATTCTTCCTTTGCACGCTTAATTTGAAGCACTTGTGATGGATCAGAAGTAATAATTTGATCTTCTGTATAAGAAGCAATAATTTTAATCGCAATGTGTTTTATTCCAGCAAAGAAAATTCCCTCCCCTACATCAGATTCTAGAAGTAAATATTTTTCCTCTTCTGTTAGGTTGAAAGTTTGTTGAATCATATCGATGGCTGTTGGAGATTGTTTCAAAAGAAGTTGAATTGAAGAGTTGGTAATAATTGGCATTCCATAAGGTGAACGCAAGAAGTCTTCCACGTCTTGTGTGATTGTAGACATTCCTAAATAGTATTTTCTTCCTCGTTTTGCAAGTCCAAAAAGGAAAGATGCCGTGTCTTCAGATTTCATCATCCACCAGGCCTCATCAATCACAAGCAATCTCTTTTTCAATTCTTTTCGCACAGTGTTCCAAATGAAATGTGTCACAAGATACATTGCTACAGGCTTTAATTCATCTTCCATATCTCTCAAAGAGAAAACTACAAATCTTTTGTTTACATCAATGTTTGTTGGACGGTTGATAAATCCAGACCATGTTCCTTTTGTATATTTTGAAAGTTTTTGTGCAAGAATTTCTCCTCCTTCCATTCCAGAAAGCACATATTCAAAATCAGAAAGAAGTGGTGGTTCAATGTTTGAGAAGTCACTTTCAGGTGTAATATCTTTAAGGGCATAAGTTTCAGCGATAGCTCTGTCCACAATGGCATCCTCTTCTGGTGTTAATCCACCAAGCATTAATCTGAAAAGACCTACTAAATTAACGATATTTGAACGCAAAATATCAGCAGAAGATTCATCATCGCGAGCAGGCGGAAGATCAAAAGGATTGATGTGGTGGTCAGATGTAAGTGAAATATTAAAATATCTTCCTCCAGTAGCCTCTGCTAAGAATTCGTATTCCCTTTCAGGGTCAATCACAATAACGTCTGTTTCAAACATCAATGTTCTCAATATTTCTAGTTTTGTTGCGTATGATTTTCCAGAACCAGCTTTAGCAAATGTTACAGAGTTGTAGTTTTCAAGACTGAATCTATCAAAAAGTACAAGAGAGCTGTTGTGTCTGTTGATTCCAAAAAGAATTCCTTTGTCTGATGTTAGGTCGAAAGAAATAAATGGGAAAAGACTAGAAAGTGGTGATGAATTTAATTTTGAATGCACCCCTAAAATATCTTGAGCTGTTGGAATTATTGTTCGAAAACCTTCTTCTTGTTGGAAAAGTGCTGGTTTTACATAAACTAGCTTTGCTTCAAGAATTGACTTCATTTCAGACTCAAATTTATCAAGTTCGTCTTTGCTGTCTGCATAAATAGAAATATAAAGACCAACATCAAAGATTTTTTCTTGGGCTTGTTGTAAATTATCGCGAAGAATTTCTAGATCTTGATATGCAGTATCTAAAACAGGATCACGAACTAATCCTTTTTGTTCTCTTGTGTGGATTTGAGATTGAACCTCAGCAACTTTCTTTTTAAATTGTCTCAAAATTGTAGCAGTATCAATTGGGTGAACATAAATAGAAATATCAAATACACGATCTAGATTTATAATCGGTGAAAACCATGAATCTGAAAGATATCTTGGATAAGAAATTACAAAAAAAGTTCTTACGATTTTATCACCGAGATTTAATTCCCTAGGTGTAACCTTAAGAGCTGATGGTGCAATTACATCTTGAAGCTCTAGAACTCCAGCTTCGTATATTTCTTGTGGCAAGAAAGAAGTAATCTGATCAGGAGTTTTTTGTGTCTTTTTTCCTTTTATAAAATCAAGTAATCCCATATTAATTTACTGGTATTGGTTTCTCCACATCACCTGGATTGAATAATCTATAAAATACTTCGATTGATTCTTCTGTGCCGAGCTGCACTGCGCGCACTCCAGAACGAACGATACCTTGTTGAACTACCGCTACTCTTTGCTCTAATTGAGTACTGTTTTCTTCAAAATCTTCTTTTTTACCAGCCTCAACACTTGCTGTAGTTTTCTTTTTAAAGAAACCACCTTTTGATGCCTTTGAAACATTTAAAGTTGGGGGTGTGTATGGCACAACAATATAAAAACTTTTAGTCATAATATTTGTTCTTTCTGTGAAAGCTTTTATAAATTCAATATATTCTTTAGTCTGAATGCGCATTAGGTCGTTGATTTGTTCTTTTTCTCGCGCTTCCAGTGTTGCAATATATGGACGTATGTCGAGTCGGCGCGACTGCATAAAAATCTGCACAGAAAAATTCAATGAGTTTAAAAATTGTTGAAATTGATAAATTATAGATTCTTGTTCTCCTGTTGATTTAAGAGCAAAGTTGATAGAAGAGGTCATTAAAAGCGCACACATTGTGCCATCTTTTAAAACTAAAATTCCATTTCGTACTTCTCGAATTGGAACAATAGTTTGCGTTGCTTTATTTTCCGCTGACATTAAAACTATTATATAACAAAATTATTCTTTCGGAGTTTTTATACTGTTTAAAGTATCAAGAGTTTCGTGGATATCTAATCCCCAAGACAAATCTTTCAATTTACTATTTGAAAGTTTTGGAACATCAAGAGACGCATGGCGAATTGCCTCAGCCGCTTGCTTCTCAGGAGACTTCTCTCTTTTTTTCCATAGATAAAGTTTTGGAGAGAAAAAATATTTTAGAGAATGTTCGATTGCTACCGCTAAAGGTCTGTTGTTTACTTGCCAAAAAGCCAATCCGATAAAAAGTGTTACCACAGGAACACCAATTAATATCGCTAATATTTTAGGGAAAGTTGACCATATTACAAAACCCATAGCGGCACCCGCGCCTGCATACAAGAATTGCTTCAAGGTTAAAGGCCCGAAAATTTTATCTTCAATCTCTAGAAATTGTGGTACTTGATATTTCATATTATTCAACAGGTTCTCTGTATGGATCTAATTTTACGTTTGGTGTTGATGTGTTTGCAACTGGTGTTTGTGTTGGAATTGTTTTTGGCATAGGAGTAAATATTGGTTTAGGTATTTTTGGAGCTTCAACTACTTTTTCAATTATAGCAGGTGTTGATTGTACCGGAGTGTTTACAACATTTGTTGTGATTGGAGTTGGTGGCACAGGAGGAAGTTTTGTTAATTTAGGAATGTTTGGAACAGAAACAGAAGGAGACGTTGGAGCTGAGCTTGGTGTAAATGAATCAACAGGGATTTTTTCCTTCAGAGGAACTTTTTGAGATTCTTTTTCAATTGCACTTGCAACTTTATCTAATTCATTTGCTGTATGGTCTATCTCCTCTACTGTGTCAGCGGCGTCTGATATCTCAATCAATTTTCTGCGAATATCTCCAAAAATTTCTCTCTCAACTTCACTAGAAATTGTATAGGATTGTTCTTCTGATACTTCCGCGTATTCTTTTGCATTTTGTACAAAAGTTTCTGGTGTTTCAATTCCAAGCATTGTTATAAGCACAAGATTCTCAATTGCCGCACCTTGATCCACATGAAGATTATTATTTTTTACAACCCGACGAATTTTTTCCTCCCAATTAGAATTCAAAATAGTATCCTGAATAACTTTCGGCAGTGTTTTAAATTGTTCGTATATTATGTTTTGATTATCGTCGTTATTCATAGTTTAAGGTGTTCCTCCCTTTTTCTTCTCTTCGGCTTCCCATTGTTTTTTCAATCTTTCAAACATCTTATCTTCTACACTCTTGTCTTTTAATATCTTGCTTGCACCTATTCTGCTTGCAGATAACCAGCTGTTTGCCAGTTTGTTAGCATAAGCTTTTTTCTGTTTTTCAATAGAGTCTTTCTTGTCACTTATTGGTTTAAGCTTGTCTTCTAATTCTTTATATTCCTTTGTCTTTTTTACATTATCTGTAGAATTTTTTAGAGCATTATTTAATGCTACAATTCGATTTTGTTCGATTTTCATAGCAGCTTTGTCACCTTTTGCCTTCGCTTCTTTTAAGTTGTCTTCGGCTGTTTTCAAATCTTTTCTGTGACCAGATACTGTTACGTCAGATGAAATGAAATCAGACATTTTTCTTTCTAAGTTTTCTTTCTCCGCTTTTTCTCTTTCAGACAAATCTATAGATTTTCCTCTTGCCACCGCTCTTTCAACAGCTCTTTTTTGTTGTCCTACAAAACCATCTTTACCAGAAGGACCTCCAAACACTTTTTCTCCAACTCCTGTAGCAGACGCAACTCCTGCGAATGTTTTACTTCCTCTTATGTCAAAATTTCTTTTCGAAATATTTCTAGCTCCTTGCATTAAAAGGTCACCCCCTCTCATAGATCCAATCTTTTGACCTAGTTTACTTTCGGCTAAAATATTCGCTCCTTGGCCAATCGTATTTCTTCCCAACAGTGCTGCTCCTCCTAGTGTTGCTCCTGCTACTTTAGATTTAACTGAACCGGCAATTTTGTTTACTATTTGTGATCCTTGGCTTGATACTTTGTTTGCTGCAATAAGTGCAGCTAGAAAAATTCCAATTACCATTGAAAACTTAACTATTAAAGGAGCAATATAAATAAATTTATCAGTTAAAGATGAATTGGCTTCAAGTGTTCCTGGGTCTAATAGTTGAATAGAAGATATTACTTCTATGGTTTTAATTCCAACATATATAAATAGTAAAAATAAGGGCAAGTAGAAAGATTGGCCGATAATAGATTGCCACCAATCACTAGACATTTGTCTTGTTTTTGGTAAAACCATTGCCATGAAAGCAATTGGGGAAACCAGAAGAAGTAAAATAATAGCTACCATTCTTCCGATGATTGAGAAAGAAGCAATAATCAGAATTATTGCTAAGACGATATCTAAGATTATTAACATAATTAAACCAACAGCTTCTGCTAGTCCTTTATTTGCCCAAGACTCAACAGCTGATGGCCCCACTGTGGAGTCGTCTCCTGTTGAACCTTCTTTAACCCCCAGTTTTTCTCCAACAGAACCAGCTCCAGCCTTTACGTCTATATAGGTTCCAATTTGTTTTTTTCCATTAATTTTATATTCCTCATCATCAGGAATTGCCTCATATACTTGTTCGTATATGTTTAAAGCCATTATATTAGAAACATCAACTATAATTGCTCCGAAGAAGAAGCTAAAATTCATTAAGACCGCAACAACTATAACCTTTCCCAATAATTTTGTTGCTTCACTGGATATCTGTAATATTGTTGATATTGCTATGTATAATATGACAAAAACAAGAGCAATATTTCCAATATTTCTAAATATTTCCCAAAGACTTCTAACCCCTTCATCTTTTAAAATATTTGCTAAATCAATTACTCCTATTTTTAAACATATCTCAAATAGTCCTGAGGCTAAATTTAAAAATAGACTAGTTAGCCAAGCTAAAAAATAACTTATTCCATAAACAGTCCACGATATCAGTCCTAATCCAGCGTTATTTATTGCGTTGATAATTGGTGACCAAAAACCATTCGCTTCCTCTTTGTTTTTTGCGGTATCAGCTGCGAGGTTGGCTTGTTCTGTTTCGTCTAATTTACCATCTTTATTTATATCGTAGTTACCACCAGGGTTTTCAGTTGGTTTTAAATCAGCAAATTCCCCCTGCGCCCTTACTTTCTCTGTGTTTAAAGTACTAAAAAACAAACATACTAAAAATACAAAAAGAAAAACTTTTTTTCTCCTCATTAAAAAACTCATATAAGAAAATTATACCACTATTTTTATTTATAAAATTATTTATCTACTGATTTTTGTTTAAATCTCTTCTAGAACTTTTCTTAATATTCCGCCTGGTACCATTGTTACAACTGCTTTAAATAATTCCTGAAGGATTTCCCCTATTTCATCAAGTTGACTAAGTCTTTCTGTAGGAACATTTAATTTTTTTGTTGCGTCTGCAAGGTAGATTGGAGCCGGTACAATAATTTCACGGTCATCGTCTCTTTGTGATAGAAAACCTTGATTTGCATCAACTGCCTCTATTCTTGCCAACTCTTGAGCATTTATTTTACGTTCTTGTAATTCTACATAAGCTTGCATACCTCTCCATGTTGGATTGTTGCTGGGGTCTAAAAATTCACCTCTTGATCTTGCGTTGTTGATATTTTCTGGTTGCGCAAATGCAGGATTACATTGTTGAGATGCCACCCCTCTGTGTTGTTCTTGTCTTGCTAATTGGCTTGCAATATTAGCATCAACAGTCCCACATGATTGGCTAGCTGAGAGTTCTTGCAAGTATCTTTCTGTTTCTAGGTCTCGAACATCACGGAAAAATCTTCCGTAGTTTTCAATGAAAGCCGGATTGCCTTGGAATCCTGTATTCAACCATCTTGCTGTGCCTTCTGATGAATATTGGATTACAGAGTTGGCCAAGCAGTATGCGATTGCATCAAGTGCTGGCATTTGGAAAAGCCCACCGGCTACAGATACACCGATTTCTTTTGCCGCCACATTATTAATTGGCTTTACTATTGGCACAGGATTTGTTGGTACCATTGGTTGTGTCAATACTCCAGCAAGAAGTTCATCTACCACGCCCCCGCCCTCATTTAATTGCCCACCTAATTCAGTTCCTCCAAAAAGTGAATCACCTAATCCATTTAAAATTCCTTGCAAACCTTGGGCTAAAATATTTTCAATAGAACATTCAAGCACACCACCAATCAAACCTTCGAGCATTTTTAGAATTTCTCCTTCTCCTGTTGCCCCAACTTCGCCAGAAAGCCTTCTTGCTTCGCTGTCTTCTCCTGCTTCTGCAACGAACTCTTCTCTTTCTGTAGCTTCTGCTTCATTTGATTCATTTGGGTCCATGACTACAGCATCATTGTTTGTGATTGTGACAAAACAACTAACCTCTACAACAGAGCTCCCTGAGGTAACTGTCACTGTTGCATTTTTTGTACCAATACTTCCATAAGCCACTGTTACTGTAGGAGAAGTGCTTTGATCCATGTTTGCCCCATTCCATTTAAAAGTGTAGTTTCCTGTGCCTCCTGTAGCTGTTGCGGTCCATGTTACAGCTGTATTTGTTCTTGTTTTTGCTGGAGCTACGCTACATCTAGCTGAAAGAGGAAAAAGTGAATTTGAGTCGATACCTCCACCAGAAGGAAGAGTTTGTGCATTCGCAAAACTAAAAGCAAATAAAAACAAAATTATTGTTGCGCTAATTTGTTTTATATAAAAATTATTTTTTTCAAACATATTTAGAAATTATTCCACATCGCACCCTGTTCGTTGTCAGAGAAAATTATACCATTTGATTTAAAATAATTTGCTATTGCTGAAAACAGTTGAGGTTGATTGTTGCTGATTGATTCGTATTCACTAAGAATAAATAAAGCCATTAAAGGATCTTTTTCTGATTGATTTAATGTTGTTAATGCTACATTTATCTTTGCAATGTTGTTTATAAATTCTAAATGAGTGTCTAAATTTCCTCTTGGAATTGGCATTTTTGAAAGTTCATGTGCAAAACTTGAGAAAACTGTCGCAACATTTCCAATATATTCTTTGTCGCTACTTCCTCTTATCTTTGAAAATGCGGCGTAGTAATTTACAACGATTGTTGCGAAATTGTTTCCATATTCTTTAACTTTTTCTTTTTCAAAATCTGGAAACGTTCGAACATCTGTAATTGAATACTCGTTTGGTATTTCTGATAATATTTTAGCTTGTTCAGCTATTTGAGTTGTTAATTCAGCCTTATTTTCAGCGCTATCTTGTCCTGATTGTTTTAATGCAAAATAATTACTAATCAAGCTGGTTGCTGCACCTTCTGACACTGTTCCTTGTGTATATTCTACATTTTCAAAAATTTTCTTTGGAGTTTCTGTGAAATTTTCTAATTTATCCCCAGGTCCCATTTTCAAAGGATCTCTTCCTGATTTGATTTCATCACCGTCAGACGTTTTGTCTCCATCGCTGTCTTTGTTGTTTTTGTCTGTTCCACGAAGCTCTTCTTCCCAATCAAAAAGTCCATCTCCATCAGTATCTGAGGATATAATGTTGTTTTTAGCTATTTCTAAAAACTTTTCTTGTGCAGATAATACTTTATTTGATTCTTTTTCTTCTAATTTTCTCTCGTCGTATTTTTTCAATAAATCAGAACCAATAATCGCAATCACTACCGCAGAGGCAATAATAATCACAGATATAACTTTCTTACTTGGCATGTTTTGCATACAAAGATTATATCAGACTACGTGTTATAATTTTGCTGTGAATATGTTTTTGTTAAAAAAGTTTTTTGTTGTAGCAGTCTTTGTCGGCTTTTTATTTTTCTCGGGACAAAATTTTGTGTTAGCTTTTGACAATGGAGCATATGGCGCAACTGGTAATTATCAAGGAACTATCTTTGGAGGAATGATCACAGGTTTAATTCCTTGTACATGTAGTAATAATTACCTGATTTATTTAGTTGATTTGGTGAGTAAATCTGTTAAAGCTATTGTTGTATCACCACCTTTTTCTCGCCTGTATCTTTTTTACACCTTCAATCCTGGACAATGGGCTATCGGCACATATTCAAGCGGACCAATATGTATGGTTTATACAGGGAATAGTTGCGAAGAAGTGACTTCTGATGGTGCAATAAACAGCGGCCCCGGTGCCGGAAGCTCTGGTTTATATCCAGTTTCAGGTCTTTAGTCTTTAGCTAAACAAATCCACTCCTCTTTTGTTAATGTCTCAGCACGTCTTTTTGGGTCAATTTTACAAGAATCAAATTTTTCTATAGAAACTAAATTTTCTAGATTTCTGCCAACTTGTTTTCTTTTATGAGCAAAACCCGCTTTTACAACTTCGAAAAATCTCTTTTCAGTTAAATCTTTATTGAAAACTTTATTTGAAACATTTGAAATGTGAATAATGGCAGAATCAACTTTAGGCGCTGGTACAAAAGCTCCAGCAGGGACTTTGCTGATTAATTTTGGTTCACCAAATATTTTTACAGAAAGTGAAAGAATGCTTTCTTTTTTATCTCGAGAAACAATTCTTTCTGCTACTTCTTTTTGAACTAAAAGGGTTGCTGAGGTTGGAGGGTTTTTTAGAGTTAAATATTTTTCTATAAGTGCTCCGGTGATGTAATAAGGGATATTTGCTACTAGTTTAAAATTATTTAACTTTTTGTGTTTGTCAGGATCAAAATCTAATGCGTCTGCAGAAATAATTTCTAATTGTTTTGTTTTTATAAAATCTGCCAGGACTATTTTTAATTCTTCTGCTAAGACTTCATCTTTTTCAATTGCGATTACGCGCGCCTCCGACTGCAAAATTTTTCGTGTTAAAGCTCCTCGCCCAGGCCCTATCTCTAGCACCACATCTCCCTTTTTTAAATCCGCCGCTTCCACAATTTGTCTCAAAGCTTTCTCTGATTTCAAAAAGTTTTGCCCTAAAGATTTTTTTGCATAACCACTAAAATTTTTCATATTTATACACTATCACTACCAATCAATAAAAACACTTCTCGCCTGACTAATCACGTCATTACCTTCATCGCCTTCTAATGTTTCTATTAAATCCGTTGGAATATCATCTAAAAATTCTGATGGAATATTCACTTGTTGTGAACCAAAAATTGTTCTAATTCCAGCATATGAAAGGAATATTTTTTTACGCGCACGTGTAATGGCAACATAAAAAAGTCGGCGCTCTTCTTCCTCGTCGTCTTTCTTCTGATCTTTTCTTTCACTCGGAAACAATCCTTGTTCTAAGCCTGTTATAAAAACATAATCAAACTCTAAACCTTTTGAAGCGTGAATAGTCATCAACTTCACACCATTCTTTTTTGCAATATCAGATTCAGTTTCTATTTCATCTTGATCTGTAGCTAGAGCAGCTTCTTCTAAAAGCTTTGCAATACCTTCACCTGGATCTGTCTCGTCATATTTTTGAGCCAAAGAAGCAAGTTCTTTTATATTTTCAAGTCTTTCTAATCCGTCTTCACCGCCCTTTCTAAAATCTTCCTCCATGCCTGTAATTTTAATTATAGTTTTGATTGTTTCGCTCGGTTTATTTTTCAAAGCTGTATCGCGTATTCTGTCTAAAAGTCTCCTGAAATTATAAACTTTTTCTGCCACTGCTCCGCCTAATTCATGTTCATTTCCTTCTAATATTTTCAAAAGTGTCACCTTCCCTATTCCTCTTGCTGGAACATTTATAATTCTGCTTAAACTTGTTAAATCATCAGGATTAAGTGATGCGCGCAGAAAACACAAAATATCTTTCACTTCTTTTCTGTCGAAAAATTTTGTTCCTAAAACTTGATATGGAAGTTTTAATCTAAGTAAAGATTCTTCTAAGATTCGTGATTGAAAATTTGCTCTGTATAATATTGCTATTTCATTTGAAGAAACTCCCTTCTCGATTAATTTCTGTATTTCTTCTGATACAAATCGAGCCTCATCTAATCCATCAAATGCATTGTATGTTGTGATTTTTTCACCTTCTACATTTTCTGTGAAAAGTTTTTTCTCACGACGATTAACATTTTTTTCAATCACTGCATTAGCTGCTTTTAAAATATTTCCAGTTGAACGATAATTTTGTTCAAGCACAATCATTTCTGCACCAGGAAAATCTTTTTCAAATCCCAAAATATTTTTTATTGTTGCACCTCTCCAGCTATAAATATTTTGATCAATGTCTCCTACTACACATATATTATTTTTTTCTCCTATGATGCATCTTGCCATTTCATATTGCACATCGTTTGTGTCTTGATATTCATCAATGTGCACGTATTGCCACATGTCTTGATAAGCTTTTCTAACTTCTGGATTTTTCTTTAAAAGTATCATTGCTTCAAGTAAAAGATCGTCAAAGTCATATGCTTTTTCTTTTTTCAAAGTCTCTTGATATTTATTCCAAACTTTTGCCACCACTTCAGAAGTATAAGAATTATGATTTTTAGCTGAAAATTCAGAACATGTCACAGAATTACCTTTTTCTCTGGAAATTATGGAAATAATAGTTTTGGGCTCTACCGAATTATCCTCTTCCCCAATTTCTTTTAAGATTTTTTTGATTAAAGAAATAGAATCACTTCTGTCATATATATTGAAGTGTTTTGGAATTCCTAAAAGGTGAGAATTATCTCTCAGGATTTTTACACCTAAAGAGTGAAAGGTAGATATAAAAGGTCTACCTAAATCTCCGTCTAAAAGCTTGCCAACACGGTCTCGCATTTCCTTAGCTGCCTTGTTTGTGAAGGTGATTGCGAGTATTTGTTGGGGTAAAACTCCATTTTTGACAAGATTTAATATTCGATGTGTCAATGTCTTTGTTTTTCCTGCTCCAGCACCTGCTAAAATTAAAATAGGGCCATCGCTGTGGATAACTGCCCGTTTCTGCGCTTCATTTAAGCCCTCTAAATGTCTCATAGTTAGACTATAGTATCATACGATTGACACCTTTTGCCCACTTGCTACCATTAAACATACCCCTGCATAAGCAGGTTGAATAACTGGCTTATCAACTCTATAGATCAAAAACCGGATCCTTCTTCCAAGAAGCCATATCTGGTCAACATACAAAATCTATCATCTCGTTTTACAACGAATAGAACTCTATTGCTTATTGCCCTATTAGCTATACCTTTCTTGGCTAATGCGGGTATTTTTTCTTTTTTAATTAATAGTTCTGATGTTGATTTGGAAGAGTCAGGTCAAATTCTAAATTCACAGACTTTACCTGTATTAAAAGCGGCTACAAACAATGACCCCAACCCAGCAAAAGGAGGTGGAGACATAATCGTTGTTGATGATATGGCACTTTTGGCTACTCCAAGTATTACAGGTGATCCAGTTGAAATTTATCGACCAAAATCAGATCAAATCAGTGTTTATGAAGTGCGTGATGGTGATACTTTGTCTCAAATTGCTGATATGTTCCATGTGACAATGAATACTATTCGTTGGGCAAATGATTTAGATGGAGACATTCAACCAGGACAACAATTGGTTATTTTGCCAGTTACAGGTGTTAAACATAAGGTTAAAAGTGGTGGAACAATTGCTGATATTGCAAAACTTTATAATGCTGATGTGCGCGAAATCGCTTTGTTTAACGGTATTTCTGTTGATACTCAACTTGATCCTGGTATGGAAATCCTTGTTCCAAACGGCGAGCTTCATACTGCAGAAAAGAAAAAGTCTTCAAAGAGTTCTTCTGTTGCAAAGGCTGGCACTGGTTCAAAAGGAATATTCAAACATCCTGCTCCTGGCGCTGTTAAGACTCAAGGTATTCACGGATACAACGGTATAGACTTTGGTGCACCAATTGGTACTCCTATTTATGCAGCAGCGGGCGGACAAGTGATTATTAGTAAGTCTAGTGGTTGGAACGGTGGTTATGGTAGTTATGTTGTTATTAAGCATGATAATGGAAGCCAAACTCTATACGCCCACGCAAGTGAAGTTGTTGCTGGTGCTGGTGAATGGGTATCACAAGGTGACCTAATTGCTTATATTGGAAATACAGGTAAATCAACAGGTCCACACCTTCACTTCGAAGTCCGCGGTGCGAAGAATCCATTTTAGTTAAGTTGTTCAATTCTGTATACAATCTATTAGATTTTTGTTAGTTTTTAGAGAAATGAATATTAGTTTCTTTGTTGCAAGTGATGACAGGCGTGTAATTTCTATTGATATTGAAGCTATACGAAGTATCACAATGTGGGATTTTTTGAAATTATCAAAAGCAGAGCGTAATTTTGTTAATTGGTTCAATTCTCAAACTTTACGTGGTTTGAGAGACCTTTCTATTGTTGGGGGAAGTTCTGAAATTCAGAATTCTCCTCAAGCTCAAATATGTGAAGAGTTTATGAGGATGATTGACTCTCCAACTCTAGAAGACCCAGATATTTTTTAAACCACCCTTTCTTTTAGAGGGGTTTTTCTTTTTTAAATTATAAATTAATAATAAATTTTTCGATTGACTTTTTATTTTGTATTAATATACTTATTGAGTAGTTATGGACCCAGAAATGGTGTCTCGCCTCGCAAGAGGCAAATTAATAAAAAAGCTACTATTGAAAATTTATTTTGATGGTAGCTTTTTTGATTTCGCTAAATTTTTCAGGATCTATCTGGTTAGCTCGTTTTAAAAATCTCTTGCTATCAACTACTCGTATCTGAGAAAGGATTAAAAATGCTGATTTATTTTCAATCTTTACTGGAAAATAAAATATACCCACTTTCTCTTTTGTTGTTGCGGGGATTACTAAGCAGTGTTTCTTGTTGAATTTTTTAATAATTAAAACAGGTCTGCTAAATTGTTCATTTTTCCCATTAGATTCAATCCCTATATTTTCTCCTAAAGCACACCACCAAATTTCGCCTTCATAAAAATAGAAATCTTCTTTTAAGATTCTGTTATTTATTCTCTTCTTTAACTCATTCCAATTATCAAAATCTTTCATAATAAAATTCCTACTCTAACTTCCTGTATTGCAGCGCTTCTAAAATATGAGACGTTTTTATTTCAGTAGATTTTTCTAAGTCGGCAATAGTGCGAGAAAGACGTAGGATTTTATGAATAGCCCTGGAAGATAATTTTAATTTTTCTGTGGCAGATTTTAGTATTTCTAATTCATTTTTTTCTAAAGATATAAAATCAAACATTTTCGCGGCAGGGATTTTTGAATTCAAAAATCCCTGCCGCCCTTCTTGTATATTCCTCACCTCTTTAATTTTTTCTCGTAAAATTTCAGATTGAGTTTTTGTATTTGAATTTTTTGTTAAGTTTTTATTTTCAATTAAACTTTCACTTGAAACACTTTCTACATAAATCCACATATCAATTCTGTCTAAAATTGGTCCTGAAAGTTTTTGTTTATATCTCAAAATTGCTTGATTACTACACTCACACGGTTTTATTTTTGTTTGATAATAGCCACATGGGCACGGATTCGCTGTAGCTAACAAAATAAAGTCTGCAGGATAAGTCGCGGAGCCATTTTTCCTGGCTAAAGAAATTTTTCCATCTTCAAGAGGTTGCCGAAGTGATTCTATGACTCTTCTTTCAAATTCTGGAAATTCATCTAAAAACAAAACACCTTTATGTGCCAAAGTTATTTCTCCAATATTTAAATTTCCTCCACCGCCACAAATAGCTGGATATGAAGCACTGTGATGTGGTGCCCGAAATGGTCTTTGGGCAAAATTTTCTTTTGATAAAAGCCCTGCGCTTGAATATATGCTTGTTACTTCAATTAATTCTCTCTCATTTAATTTGGGCAAAATTTCTCTAAAAGCTTTGCTCAATAAAGTTTTTCCAGTGCCTGGTGGGCCGAGAAATAAAACATTGTGACCTCCTGCACCTGCAATTTCCAATCCCCTTTTCGCTACTTCTTGACCTTTTATGTTTTCAAAATCAATTTCTATTTGATCAAAATTTTCTTTTAGAATTGTTTTTTCTTGTGCTGGAATAACTTTTATTTTTTGTAGGTGATTAATAACTTCTAATAAATTTCGAGCTGGATATATTTTGATTCCCTCTACTAATCCTGCCTCTAATTTATTTTCAAAAGGTATAAAAATATCTTCAAAACCATTTTCTTTTGTAAATCTCACAATTGGCAACACGCCATGTATTTTTCTTAAATCACCGTCCAAAGAAAGCTCGCCGATAAAAAGTGTTTTGTCTGTATTAAAATCAAAATTCTCTGAAGCTTTTAAATATCCAATTGCAATTGCTAAATCAAAAAGTGGCCCATGTTTTTTCAAATGCGCAGGAGCTAAAGACACAATAATTTTTTCATTCTTTTGTTTTGGTGGTTTAAAACCGGAATTTTTTATTGCCGAAGACACTCTGTCTCGTGCTTCAGATACCGCTTTATCACCAAGACCAACAATATTGAAACAATAAAGCCCCGCAGAAATATCTACCTCAACATCAATACGTTCAGTTTTTAAATTTGAAATATGTGCGCTATGCACTTTTGAAAATGCCAAAACCCTACAAATCTATCAGAACTACTGTGAAATTTTGATAAAATTTTTATGAATTTTATAAAAGAAAAAACCTCATATAAAATGAGGTGTTTATTGGGGAGGTTGATCTAAGCCGTCTCCACAACCGTTTCTTTTCATCGTTGAAATAAGAGGTAAAGCTGCCTCATCCAACTTCTTCTTTTCAAATTCCGTTTCAGGTGTACTTTCAGGAGTTTCAGTATCACCGTCTATAATTAGCCGAGAACCTGAACCTAGTTGTTTTTTGTTTTCACTACTCATTTCGCTTGTCCTTTCTTTTTAAAAATAGCTTATTATCACTTTTAAATCAACCTAAAGAAAAAACACCAATTTATCGGTGTTTTTTCTTTGAAAATTCAATTATTTCAAAACTTTAAATATTCATATTCGCTTTATTTGTGCGTGCTGCAGGATTAGCTTCAAGTCGTCCGGTTTCAATTTCTTCTCCACTAATTTCACAAACACCATAAGTTCCAGCTTCAACTTTATCTAAAGCATCATTTACATCTTTAAGTTGAGTCTCCAATTGTTTCAAAATTGCTGTGTTTGTTTCAAAATCTTCAATATTATCAGCGAAATCATTTAAATCAGCAGAATCGGTTTGGGCATCACTTGGTGTGGCTTCCCAATCTTCTGGATTGTCAGGATTTTTGCGTCCAATAGTGGATAGTTCGTTTTCAAGCTTCTCTTTTTCTGCTAAAAGTAAATCTTTAAATTTTTGTAAATCTTTTTCATTCATATCTGCATTGTATCAGATTTTATAAAACAAGTTTAGCTGATCGAACTCTCCTTCTCACTTCATCAAAAGTCTCGGCCGATGTTCCAAAGAATAAGTATTGATTATCAATAAAAGCATAGAAGAATACTACATTTTTTGATCCATCCAATAAAACTCTAGCATCTGCATTTCTAATAACTTTGTCACCCCAAACTCTAGTGTTATCTATTGTCTTTTGTGGCGCTTCTGGAATAGTGCTGCTTGATGTTGTTGAGGTTTCTTGTGCCGCGACTACGCTAGGTGTTGGTGTAATATTTTTTGCCATAGATATTTCTCTGGGGAAAAGATTTGCCATGTCTTTTGCTAAAACCCCTTCCCATTCAAACATTCCTGCAAATACATTCTCAAAATTAGTTGCTCTAAAAAGCAAAAACGGTTCATTTTTTGAAGATTTGTGAACTCCAAGCATAAATTCTTGATCAAGTGATCTTCGCAAATTTTCAGGAGCTCTTGCTTCTATTAAAGCCAACATATCAGATGTTTCGTATGGTACTTTCTTTTTAAAATCAAAAACCGAATTCTCATCAGCTTTTACTTCTTTTGTTACAACAATTTGCGCAATTTCATTTGCAGTATATGTTTCATTTAATGCTTGTTGTATTTTTGAAAGGGTGTTTCTTGAAAGTTGAGCAGATTCTAATTCAATCATTTGTTCTGCATCAAAATATTTACTTTGTAATATTCTTTGAGAATCAGTCCCTTGTTTATTGTCACCTTTTAAAATTGAAAAACCAAAAATACCCAATGAGCCCAATATTAAAATTGCCGCAACAATAGTTAATATTAAATTTCTAGGATTTTTAATTGAACGATTAAAATCTTCATTACGAAAATTATCTCGTTTTTTTTGTTCTGCAATAAGCATACCCGCAGAAGACATACTCTGTGCTCGCAAAGCTTCTTTTACTGCATCTTGATATGTATTTAAACGACTAAGAGGAGCACCTTCGTTTTGTTGTGGTTGATTATCTTTATTTTCTTCTGCCATATTTTTATTGTAGCAGATTTTATTTTGTTTATTTAGTTAAAACTTTTTCCTCGGATGATTTTCAGTTTTTCATGCATTAGATATTTCTTTGAATCTAAATCAAGGTCTATAAAGTCATCTGTGCATTCAATTAGTTTGCTTGATGTTGATTTTCCAAAGGCCACTACTTCTACTTGGCAACCTGAATTAGTTTTTAAATATTCTACAAGTGGCACGAAGTCTCCGTCTCCAGAAACAATAACAATAGTATCTAGCTTTGAAGACATTTTGATTGCATCTACAGCAAGACCCACATCCCAGTCGGCTTTTTTGGCTCCACCCATAAATATTTGTAGATCTTTTGTCTTTGTTTCAATACCGGCCTTGGTCAATGCTTCGAAAAAGCTATTTTCATCTCCACTTTCAGAGCTAATAACATAAGCAATAGCGCGAATTAGTTGTCTCCCCGCTAAAACTTCTTGAATAACTTTTCCAAAATTTACTTTGCTTTTATATAAATTCTTCGCGCTGTGGTATAAGTTTTGTGTATCTATGAAAATTCCTACTCTTTGGTCTTTGTGTTTAATAACTGCCATATAAAAATTAAATTGTTCGTTTATAAAAATCTCTACTTTATGTTAACAGTTTTTAAAACAAAATACCGCACTTTTCGTGCAGTATTTTGAGGAGATTAGATTCTGCTTTTTAGTCCAAGCTTTTTAACAAGCTTTTTATATCTTTCAGGATATTTTCTCTCTAAATAATTTAAATGTTTTTGACGATCTGCAACCATTCCTAAAAGACCTTTTCTTGAATGATTATCTTTCAAGTTTTTCTTAAGGTGTTTTGCAAGTTCATCGATTGATTTTGTTAAAATTGATGCTTGTGCTTCAGGAGAACCAGTGTCATTGGCATGAATTTGGGACTCTTTTATAGCTGTTTCTTTCTTTCTTTTTGTTAACATAACTCGTAGATAGTAACACAATTGAATAAGAAATGCAAGCTCTAAAAGTTGGATTTTCTTAAAATATCTTGTATATTGCGATTAAATAGCAATATTGAAAAATGAAAAAAATTGATAAAAACATCACATTGATTGGGTTTTGGAGGGCTTTTGCTCTTGCCAAAAATCGTCTATCCACTGCTTGTTTGAAAAAAAGGGAGGCTTTTAAGACTAGAGACTTGGATGACGGGCGCTCTTCTACGGAAGTATGGCAAGACCATTCTTGTTTAGGTGAAGTTCTGGCATCAATGCCTTTTGTTCAGCATTATTCAATATCAAGCTCAAGTTACTTTGATTTGTTTGATGGTGAATACCAAATGATCATTGAGTCTGGAAAAAGAGATACTCAGGACGGTGGTGACCATTTTTGTTCACTTATCCTTTGCTCTAATTTTGGTTCCTCAGACGGTCAAATCATCGAAATAGCTAGTGTTACTTATGTTTTTCATGAAACCAAAGGAACCTATAGAAGTATCGTTCTCAGCGAACTAAAAGATGATTATGGGACATTTTTGGATACAGCAACATCTATTGCCAAACTGCAAGATTTAATCCAAAGATGGATCAATTGGGTACAAAAAATGGTTGAGTGACTGATTAATTTCTCTGTTGCCGAATTTTCGGCTTTTTCTTTTTAAAAAGTTATTTAAAGGGTGCTATAATATTTTGCGACATTATGGCTAATAATCCTATTCAGAATTTAAAACAAGAGTTTCTTGAATATGTGGAGATTGAACGTGGACGAAGTGTGAAGACGGTTGAAAATT
>CAZIFF010000001.1:32491-64799 GCA_964538345.1 uncultured Candidatus Saccharibacteria bacterium | reverse complement strand
CAAGTGCCATGCAATAGCTTCACCTTCACGGTCGGGGTCGGTTGCCAGAAGTATTTCATCTGCTTTTTTAGCTAAATGTTTTATCTCATCGATAACTTTTTCTTTGCCTTTTGATATTTCATAATTTGGTACGAAGCCAGCTTTAATATCAATAGCTTTCTTTTGGCTTTTTGGTAAATCTCTAATGTGACCAATAGAAGCAACTACTCGGTAGTCACCAATTTCTGATAAGTATTTTTCAATTGTTTTTGCTTTTGCCGGTGATTCGACGATTACTAATTTAGACATGTATAAATACAACTAATACTATACTTAATTATTTTTGGCAAACTTTATTTAAGTCTAATTAAATTTTTTTCTTCAATTATTATTCCTTTTATTTCTAAAATTGAGATTGTTTGATTGATTGTTTCAATTGAAAAATTTAGTTTTGAAATCAAATCATTTTTTGTTTGTGGAGTTGATAAATATTGAATAATTTTAATTTCATATTCATTTAAATTTTTAAAATCAAAAGATTTTTGTGGATGGTTGGAAGTATCAAAACCAAGTATGTGAAGGACGTCTTGAGGGCTGTGGATTAGATGCGCGCCTTGCCGCAAGAGCTCATTGGCACCCTGACCGTTTTTTGAAAAAATTTCGTGCGGTATGGCCAAGACCTCTCGATTGTAATCGGCGGCAAGGCGTGCTGTAATCAAAGTCCCGGACTTTTCCTCTGCTTCAATTATCAACACTGCATGACACATACCAGCCATAATCCTATTTCTTTGCGGAAACATATATGGATGAGCTTTTTCATCTGGATCAAACTCGGAAATTAAACATCCGCCCTTTTCTAAAATTTCATCTGCCAGACGATGATTTTTGGGTGGATATAAGGAAGTGGGCGCGAGGCCGGAGCCGGGCACCGCAAGGCATTTCAAGCCACATTCCAGGGCTTTTCTGTGAGCGATGCTGTCTATGCCGAGCGCCAAGCCAGATACTATTGTTATAGGATAACCGCAAAGTCCTTCTATTATATGTTCACATGCCTGTTTGCCGTATGAACTGTATTTTCTAGAGCCAACAATGGCTAAAAACTTTTGATTTATATAATCTGGTATTTCTCCTAAATACCAAAGCTTTTTGGGTGGGTAAGGTGTCTCTAATAACATTGCTGGCCAATTATTTTTTTCCAAAATTAAACATTTTTTAATCATTGGCTAAATTTGCCATTTCTGGTATGATATTTTAATAAAGTTTTACTAAAATGTTGGATACTAAATTTATAAGAGAAAACCGCGAAATTGTTGAATTGGCAATGCGCAACAAAAATGTAACCGATGTGAATCTCGACGAGCTTCTGTCTTTAGCTGATCAAAAGAAAAGTCTTGGACAAAAATTAGACCAAATGAATGCTCAAAGAAATGAGGCTTCAAAAACACAAAATATAGAACTTGGAAAAAAATTAAAAGAAGACAGTGTGGCTATTGAGGCAGAGTTTGCAGAAGTCGAAAAGAAATTCATTGCTTTGATGATCAAAATTCCAAACATTCCTTCAGCGGATACTCCGATCGGAAAAGATGACACAGAAAATAAAATTCTTAGACAATGGGGAGAAATTAAAGAAAATTCTTTCACACCAAAAGCTCACTGGGATATTGGAAAAGATTTAAATATTATTGATTCAGAGCGTGCTGGAAATGTTGCTGGTTCTAGATTTACTTATATCAAAGGTGATTTAGCGAGAATACAATTTGCGCTTGTTCAATTAGCTCTAGACACATTAACAAACGAAGAAATTTTAAAAACAATTGCTGAAGAAGCTGGACTTGATGTAAATACAAAACCTTTTGTTCCGATTGTTCCACCGGCTTTTGTAAAACCAGCTGTATTAAATAGAATGGCACGCCTAGAACCAAGAGAAGATCGATATTATATAGAGCAAGATGATGTATTTCTTGCAGGAAGCGCCGAGCACACTATTGGTTCAATGCATATGGATGAAGTGTTTTCTTCTGAAGAATTGCCAGTTAGATACATCGGATACTCATCATCTTTTAGAAGAGAAGCTGGCTCATATGGAAAAGACACAAAAGGAATTTTGCGACAACATCAATTCGATAAAATGGAGATGGAATCATTCACAAAGCCAGAAGATTCTTTAAGAGAACAGGATTTTCTAGTGGCTATTCAAGAATATATGATGAGAAAATTAAATATTCCTCATCAAGTTGTTCAAGTTTGCACAGGAGACATGGGAATGCCTGATTATAGACAAGTAGATATCGAGACATGGATGCCAGGACAAAACACATACAGAGAAACTCACTCAGCCGATCTAACTACAAGTTTCCAATCTCGACGTCTTAATACTCGATATAAAAATTCTGAAGGAAAATTAGAATTTGTGCATATGAATGATGCAACTTTATTTGCTGTTGGTAGAATGTTGATTGCGATTATTGAAAATTATCAACAAGAAGATGGAAGTATGAAAGTCCCGGATGTTTTGAAAAAGTATATGGGTGGTACCGAAATCATAAAATCGTAGTAAACTATTTAGGATGCACGCAAATCCTTATCAATCAGCGAAGTTTCGCGAAAAGAAAAAGAAATATAAAAGATTAAAACAAATTGCTGTTTTGATTTCTTTTTTGATTGTTATTAGTGGTTTAATTTATTTTCTAAATTCAGATTTTCTAAAAATAAAAAATATTTCAGTAAATGATTTAAAGTTTTCTGATAAAACACAAATAGAAAATATAATCTCAGGGCAAATTAATGGTAAATATTTTGGTTTAATTTCAAAATCAAACATTTTTCTTTTTCCAAGAAATAATATAATTAGAACTATTAAAAATACTTATTCATCTGTGAGCGCTATAGATGTTGATTTGAAAGGCTTACATAGTGTTGAATTTCAAATAGAGGAATTTGAACCAAGCGCTAGATGGTGTGATTTAAGTGTTGAATCAGCAGAGAATCCTAAGCATGTAAATGATTCTAAAATATCAGCAATACCTCTTGTTTTTGAAAATACACAAAATGCGAATTGTTATTTAATGACATCTGAGGGAATGATTTTTACAGACACAGAAATAAATAATCCACATGATTTTGTGACAACATTTGGTTTTATATCTGGTGATCCATTAAGACAAATTTACGGAAATTCAAAATTCTTTAGAGATTTAATAGATTTTGTAAAACTTTTGAGAAGATTAAATATTGTTGTTGATGAAGTTTGGACAACTAATGGCGAGGTATATGCAATTGTTACAAATGATAATGTAAAAATTTATATCGATAGCGAAGATGATATTGTTTCAGTATTTAATAATTTACAAACTGTGATTGAAAGAGATGCAATAAACGAGGCGCAGTTTTCAAATGTAGATTATTTCGATTTGCGCTTTGGTAATAGAGTATATTATAAGTTAAAATAGAAGAATGAACTTTTTATTAATATTTCCTCATTACATATCTTGGCACTACACAAGGGGATTATCTGATTTAATTCGTCTTTGTAAAAATATAATTTGGTTTATCTGGAATTTTTTCTCTATAAAAGTTTTTTTAAAAACTCTTCTGTCACCATTTAAAAGATTGGATGTAAGAGCTAGAAATAAATTTAGTGTAGAAGATATTTTTTCTGCCCTTGTTACAAATATGTTGATGAGAATTCTGGGCTTTATTTTAAGGAGCTTCTTCATTGTTTTAGGATTATCTATTGAAATAATTTTTATTGCAGCTGCGCTGGTATTTTTTATAGTTTGGCTTCTAGTTCCTTTTATATTGCTTGCAATGTTGGTGGCAGGATTTATTGCTATGATTAAAATTAAAAGAATATGAAATTCGCTCAACTAATACAAAAATCTTATGAATTATTTCCTGCAATTATTGTGGAAAATTTGATATCACACATTTGGAGAAAGAGATTAAGGAAAATGATACTCACTTTCATCGCAATATCTTTATTTGTAATGATTTTAGGTTTTGCGCCAGAATACATTTTCAATATTAGAGGTTTTATATTTATTCTTTTTTCTTTGTGGATATTTTTGTATCTATTAGATGCTTTATATTTTTCATATTATTTTGCAAAAGATTCTCCTATGGATTTTGAGGTGGCAAAAATTATTTATGATACAGATAATGATATTACAAAAGGATTTGTTGATTCTGAAATCGGTAAGTTTGTTTTATTGAGATTAGGTATAAACAATAAAGAGATTGAGAGATTTCTAAATCAAAGAACTGATGTTGTGACCGTTGATGAATTTTTAATAGTTGAAAATGATAGTGATCCTTACATTTCTATATCTGAATACGCGAGATCAATATTGCATTTCGATATTGAATTTGCAAAATTTTTGAAATCATTCGGAGTTGATGGTAATACTTGGAAAGGTGCTTTGGATTGGGTATCTAGAAATCAAAAAAAATATATAGAAAGGGAAGCTTGGTGGCACAGAGACAGACTATCTAGAATTCCATCTATAGGAAGGGATTGGTCTTATGGGCAAGTTTATAGTTTGCAAAAATATGGCAGACCAATTTTTGAAGATCCTATTTTTCAAAATATTTCAACTAAATTAAGTTTTTTTGAAGATGATGTAAATAATCTAGAACGAATTTTGTCTAAGAGTTCCGGGGCAAATATTTTATTGGTTGCTGAGCAGGTAATGTTGGCAAAACAACTTGTTTGCGCTCTAGGAAAGGAAATAGAAAACGGCACAGTGCGAAATGAGATAGAAGGCAAAAGAGTTTATGTTCTAGATACTGAATCAATTATTGACGCAATGAAAGAAAAGACTGAATTTGAAATTGAGTTGAATTCAATTCTGGCTCAGGTAGCTCATGCGGGAAATATAATCTTGATTGTTCCTGATTTACCATCTTTTATAGTCAGTTCTAACGCAATTGATGTTGATATAAAAAATGTTTTAGGTAATGCACTTTCTTCTGAAAGAATACAAATGATTGCTATATCAGGTTCAAGTGCCTTTCATGAAACAGTAGAGACATCTCATGATTTCACTCAATATTTTGAAAAGATAATGATTTCAGATTTGGATTATAGCGCTGTGATTGAAATGATTGAAACAGAGGCAAATATTATTGAATCAACACAGCCTGTATTTTTCTCGTATCAATCTTTGATTGCTGTAGTTAAAAGTGCAGAAAGATTTTTTGCAGATGATTCTTTGTATGACAAATCTGTCGATTTATTAAATGAAGTAGTCACAGCTTCTATTAAACCAAAAACAAAAATTAATTTTATTAGCCAAGAACAAGTTGAAAACATTATTGAAAAAAGAACCGGTATTCCGCAAGGAGAAATAGATGCAGATGAACAGATAAAGCTTTCACAATTAGAAAATATTTTGCACCAAAGAATTGTGGGACAAGATTTAGCAATTTCTTCAATTTCTTCTGCTATTAGAAGAGCACGTGCTGGATTAAGTGATACAAAAAGACCAATGGGTTCTTTTATGTTTTTGGGTCCTACTGGAGTTGGAAAAACTGAAACAACAAAAGCATTATCAGAAACATTCTTTGGTAGTGAAGATAAAATTATTCGTGTAGATATGTCGGAATATACTACCGATGACGCTTTAGAAAAATTGATTGGTTCTTTTGAAAATAAACAAATTGGTTTTTTGGCTGCAAAACTTAGAGAATCTCAATATGGTGTATTACTTTTAGATGAGTTTGAAAAATCTTCTAAAAAAGTTCAGGATTTATTTTTGCAAGTTTTAGATGAAGGATATTTCACAGATGGCCGAGGTGAAAGAGTGAATGCAAGAAATCTGATAATTATTGCTACATCAAATGCAGGTAGTGATCTTATTTATGAAGCGAGTCGACATGGACAGAATTCTCTAAATCAACAAAATATATTGGATCAAATAATTAAAAGAGGAATTTTCAGACCAGAACTTTTGAATAGATTTGATGGAGTGATTTTGTTTCATCCATTAGGCAAAGATGTTCTGCAAAAGGTAGCAGTATTGATTTTGGAATCTTTAAACAAAAGACTTTCAGATAAAAATATATCAATAAAAATCAATGACTTTTTGATTAATCATTTAGTTGAAATTGGTACGAATCTGCAATTTGGAGCGAGAGCAATGAAAAGGTCGGTGCAAGATGTGGTTGAAAAAATAGTTGCTGATGCGATTATTAAAGGAGAAGTTTCAAATGGTGATAATATAGAATTTTATGTTTCAGAACAAAGCCTCAAAGTTAAAAAAGTTTAGTATTTTTGTTTCATTGATGGCAATGAGTTGTTTTGCTGTTTATGGTGCGTATAATTTTACAATTCTTTCATATCATTTTTTTGAACCAAAATTAGAAGATATAAATGCAAAACTAAAGGTGAGTTTTGGTAGAGATGTGGTTGTTAAGGATGGTTTTGGTGGTCCATTTGCTGATTCTTTTGAAGAGGAGCCTATTTCATATCTTAAAAAATATATTGTTAAAGATGAAAAACCTTTTCCAAAAATTTCTGCCAAGTATTTTTTAGTTGGTGATATTGAAACTGGGCAAATAATTGTGAGTAAAGATGAAAGTAAGTCTGTACCGATAGCTTCTTTAACAAAACTGATGACCTCTGTTGTTGCGGATGAAAATATTGGTTTGCAACAAGAGACAGCAATTTCAAATACCGCAGTAGATACTTATGGTAAACAAGGTAAATTGAATCGTGGTGAAGTATATAAAGTTGAAGAACTTTTGTATCCGCTATTGCTAGAATCTTCAAATGATGCGGCTGAAGCTATAGCTGAATATGATAATCATTATTCTTTTATGCTTGATATGAATGCTAAGGCAAAACTTTTAGATATGAAAGAAACTTCCTTCGAAGATCCAAGTGGTTTGTCTAAAAATAATGTCTCTAGTGCAAATGATTTATTTAAATTAGTTCAATATATAAATAAATATCGTAGTTATATTTTAGATATTTCTAAAGAAAAAAGTTATAGAATTGATAAAAAGGTTTGGTATTCAAATTCTAAATTTAGAAATGACAAAAATTATTTAGGAGGAAAAAATGGATACACAGATGAAGCAGGAAAGACAAATATTGGAATATTTTCTCTGCCACTAGAGGGGGAATATGGTTTTCGTAAGATAGTTATTATTGTTTTGAATTCTGTCGACACTGAAAAAGACACAAGAAGCATAATTTCATTTTTGAATAAAAATGTGTATTATCAGTAACCTATGAATTTTTGGAGTAAATTGAAGAAGCCGATAATTGTTTTAGCGCCGATGGCGGATGTTACTGACGCTTCTTTTCGTCGTCTTTTTGCTAAGTATGGTAAGCCAGATGTGACATGGACTGAATTCGTGTCTGCTGATGGTTTGATAATGGCACCAGATAATAATCCTGATAACACAGGACTTTCTTCAAAGCAGAAATTACTGAAAGATTTAGAATATACAGAAGCTGAGAGACCGATAGTGGCACAACTTTTTTCAGGTAAACCAGAAATGATGGAGAAGGCTGCGAAGCTAGTGGCAGAATTAGGGTTTGATGGTATTGATATTAATATGGGTTGTCCTGATAGAACAATTGAGAAACAAAAAAGTGGAGCTAGCTTGATAAAAAATCCTGAGTTGGCAAAGAGTTTGGTAAATGCGGCGCGCCAAGGCGCGCCGCATTTACCCATATCTGTAAAAACCCGCATCGGCTATTACAAAACAGAAGAAATGGAAAATTGGATTTCAGAAATTTTATCTGTGAAGCCAGATGCTCTCACAATTCATTGGCGAACAAGAAAAGAAATGTCTCTAGTGCCTGCGCATTGGGAATTAGCAAAAAAAGCAGTAGAGCTTCGTGACAAAATTTCTCCCGAAACAATTTTGCTCGGCAATGGTGACATTGATTCTTTGGCTAGGGCAGATGAAGTAGTGAAAGAGACTGGTGTTGACGGTGTAATGATTGGTCGAGGTATTTTTGGTAATCCATGGTTTTTTAATAAAAATATTATTCGCGATCGCGATATTTCTTTAGAAGAAAAATTGAAGGTAATGGTAGAACACACAAAACTTTTTGAAGAAATTTTGTCACATAAAAGTTTTGCCGTGATGAAAAAACACTATAAGGCTTATGTAGAAGGTTTCCCTGGTGCAAAAGAGCTTCGAGGACAATTAATGGAGGCCAAAACCTCTGCCGAGATCGAAAATATCATTATGGATTTCCTGGCTTCATAAGGTGTTGACAAAAAATAGTTAAAAGTGTAATTTGTTTTACGAACGGTTCTTCACACGCAAGAATGCGCGTGTGCGGTAAACGTATATAACCGCCACCGGCGGATATGGAAGGCGCGAAACGGAAAACGATTCACGGATTCTCCCTGACCTTTAAGAGTTTTAAGGGGTTGAATTTCCTTATCGTCCTGACAGCCTTCTGAAGCCCCAGAGTGAACAAGTTCACTCTGGGGCTTCTCCATTTAAATATTGACAATTTTTCTTTATGGTGATATGATAGTTGAGAACTATAGGCTCCACGCCGATTATCAACCCGAGACAGGGAATAGGTAATCCATCGCCTGAAAGTGTTCAAACAACAGAAAGCTATCCTTGAGATAGCCTAGAAAGGCGTAACATGCCGACGATCGTCAAGGAGGATCGACATCCTCCGTAGTTATCGGAAAAAACATTATTCCAAATCTTTTTTCCGTTCCGGCCCCGCTCGCAACCATTCACAGACTGAAACGTGTCTAGGTTCGAGCGGGGCCTTTCTTATTTTTATTTCAAAACCCACACCTATTTATGCTATACTTTTTGCACCTATAAAAGTATGAGCAAAAGCCAAGACAAACAAAACAGTCAAGAAAGAATGGCGTTATACACAAAATATCGCCCACAAAAATTTAAAGATGTTTTAGGCCAGGAGCATGTCACATCTGTTCTGTCTGAAGCTATCAAGCTCGGCAACATCGCTCACGCTTATCTTTTTGCTGGTTCACGTGGTACAGGAAAAACTTCTGTTGCAAGAATTCTTGCACGTGAGCTAGGCACTTCAAATGATGACTTATACGAAATAGATGCCGCTTCAAACACGGGTGTTGATGAAATGCGCGAACTAACAGAATCCGTATACACTCAACCTTTCGATTCAAAATACAAAGTGTATATTTTAGACGAAGTACACATGCTTTCTAAACACGCTTTCAACGCACTTTTAAAAACTTTAGAAGAGCCACCTGCACATGTGATTTTTATTTTAGCGACTACTGAGCCAGAGAAAATTCCAGAAACAATTATTTCTCGTTGTGAATCTTATACTTTCAAAAAACCAAATCAAAAAATTCTAAAAGATATGATTATCGAAACAGCTAAGGCTGAAGGTTTTTCTCTTGAACCAAGTGCAGCAGATCTTGTGGCCTTGCTTGGAGATGGTTCATTTCGTGATTCTCATGGAATCTTGCAAAAAGTTATTAGCGCATCAAAAGATAAAAAGATTTCTGTTGAAGAGGTTGAAAGAGTTACAGGTGCACCAAAATCTGAAATGGTTAACAATTACGTTTTAGCTTTAGCCGGTGAGGATATTGATAAAGGGCTATCTGCTTTGAGTGTTGTGGTGGAGGCAAATATAGATATGAAAGTTTTTCTAGAATTAGTTTTAAGCAAAGTGCGTGGAGTTTTGTTGTTGAAAATTTCACCTGCGCGTAAAAAACAATTATCAGAAATTTTCTCTGAAGAAGACATGGAATTTTTAGAAAAAATCTCCTCAGACAAAAACACAAAAATAAATTCACAAATCCTTCTAGAGCTTCTAAAAGCCCATGATTTAGTCGGCAAAAGCGCCGTGCCACAATTGCCGCTGGAGTTGGTGTTGATGGGGGTTTAGATTATGAAAAATAAACCAAATTTATATATTATTCCTGGGTGGGGAGAAAAGGTAATAGACCCAAATTACAAAAGGATTATTGATTTTGCTTCAAAAAAATATGATTTTATTCCACTTAAAGTTTCAACTAGAAACAGAAAATATGCTTTAGGTGGAGATAAAAGCATATTTGATATTTTAGATAAAATTGAAAAACAAATTATTCAACCAAGCGAAAAAGATGTTTTGTTGGGTTTTTCTGTTGGGGCTTTGCAGGCGTATTTATTATCAAAAAAACTAAAATTTAGTAAGTTATTGCTTTGTTCTATGAGTCCAATTTTAGGAAAGGATATTTTAAGTTATACAAAAGAAGGAATTAAATATCTTTCTAAAGAACAATATAATGAGTTGAAAGGAATTGATTATATGAAAATAAAAACTGAAAATGTAGTTTTGTTTTATGGGGACAAAGAAAATAATAATTTAAAAAACAGATCAATCTCACTCGGGAAAAGAAAAGGTTATGAGTCTGTTGAAATAAAAGGTGTAGGACATGATTTGGGTGAGCTTTATTTTAAGAAATTGAAGAATTTTTTATAATAATTTAAATTATATTTATGAAATTCGATATCAATAATTATTGTAAAAAAGGTTATTTGCCAGTAATTGAATTAGAGTATGGTGATGAATATTTAATTCCCAGAAGTTCTATTGAGGTTTTTAATAATGATGACTATATTTTTATTAAATTAAAAAGAATAGTTGACCAAGAAGATTTTGCTATAGAAAAAACAAAAATAATTGAATCAATTCTTGAGAATGGAGTTATTGATTACTTAGATGAAAAATAAAAATAAGCAAAACAATATTATTGTGGCTATGAAGATAAAATAAGAGATGATAATTATAAAATGTTAAAATAGAAAAATGATATTAATAAAAATAAAATTAGATAGGAGCGAAATTCATGGACTGGGGTGTTTTGCTAGAGAGTTTGTTAAAAAGGGTCAATTAGTTTGGAGATTTGATGAAAATTTTGACGTAGCTTTCAAGAAAGAATATGTAGATAAATTACCTGAAGCAACAAAAGAAAATTTTTTAAATTATATTTATATTAGTAAAACTACTGGTGATTATATTTTATGTAGTGACGACTCGAGATTCTTTAATCATGATGATAATCCAAACGTGAGCTGTGTTATTCCTGAAGGTGCAAAAAACAATGAACTGGTATGTTTTGCTACAAGAGATATTAATGAAGGGGAAGAGCTTACAAATGATTACAGAGATTTTGATGCTGAGAGTGCAGAGGGCTTAGTCCCTTATGTTCACTAGGTTATTTTTGTTGACTTTTTACATATTATATAGTATAATTATGGAGAGATGAAGATGATCATTGTCTTTTTTGCGGCATCATTGTCGCTGTTTGTTTGGAGTCTGATTCGCACCGGGAAAGAAGAAAAGAAAACAACATTGTCTTCGAGACAGTTTTCCTACTTCTTCTTGTGGCGGAGCTTCGACAACTGGATCGACTTCATTGTTTATCCTTTTGTTATTGCAACACTTGGACTGCAAATGGGTTTTGCAGCAATGATTGTGCTCACTTTCGTGGTGAACGCAATCTACTTGCTGCTAAACAATCAATCAGAGGAAGATTGGACATTTATGGGTTTGTTTAATCGTTTGCGCGATAACGACTCAAGTGTCTGGCTCCTTCCTTACGCGAGACTGATGAAGTCTTGCCGTTTGTGGAGAATTAGAAAATCTCTTGCGGGTGTGCTATTTATTTGTCGTAGAATCCTCCGGTTGGAGATTCGTGGCAAAAAACTAGCGGAACCAATTGGTTTTTTATACTTCTCCGTCCGTGAGGATTCATTTTGCGCCATCAACTATCTTTATCACAAAAATGCAAATTTGCGTGATGGAAAAGTTTTTGGCCTTTATCTACTGAGTCATGTCATTTGTAACTTGGTTTGGTTACCAGTTGCGTTTGGTATCTCCTCAGTGATAGAGTGGATCCTCAATATCAACCCTTAACCTAGCACCACTTTCGTGAAAATGAACCTGGTGCTTTTTATTTTAAACACCTAATTGTTTTTTAAATTCATATGTTATACAATGAAATCACTTTCAGTTTTAAATTTAAATGTTTTTAAGAGTATTTAAAAATAATATAAATTTTGCACTTACAATATTAGGTGTTTGTTTATTTTTGATTGCTGCTAGTTTTTCTTATGTTAATTATTTTGAGAATAAAGATTTTGTAATGAATTTAGAGTCTCCTTGTGATCCTCAAACAGAAAGTTGTTTTTATAGAAATTGTTCAGAAGAAGAATGTCCTCCAAATCAATTAGAAGTTTATAAATATGTGGATGTTCCTGCATGGTTTTTTGAAAAATGTTCAGAAAATTCTTGTTTTCAGGAATGTTTAGATAATACTGAAAATTGTGAATTTACATATTGTGATCCTGAGTCTGTTGAGGATACTTGTTGGAGCCCTGATTCAAACAATGAAAATTAAAGATAGTATATTGAATATATTAGATTTTTTATTTTCAAAAAAAGAAATATTAGAAATTAATCGTCTAGATTTTGATAACAATTTTTATATAGATTTAGAATCAGCATTGAAAGAAATTGAAAATAGGAGACAAGATAAGGACTTAATAAAAAAAGTAGAAAATTATATTAAAGATATACCAGAACCATTTAATCTTGGTATTAATGCTGTGTTATTTAGATCTGTGGCTACACCGCAATTTGAGGTAAAAAGATTTTATGATTTGAGTACCGGGTATAATCTAAAACCTTTATTTTGGGAATATTATGATGACAAATTTCATTCAGGTAATCCTTCTAAGTATGCATTAGGAAAACTATTTATACATAAAGGAATGGATAAAAATAATGATAGTATTTTCAAAAAAATTAGAATTTTAGATTTTAATAAAAGTAATGGATTTTCTATGAAATGTCTGCAGACTATAGATGGTAGAAATTTCATAGATTTTCACCATTGTCTTTTAGAAAAAATCATACCAGATGCCGGAGAGTACTTATTCGATAGTTCTGATTGGCTTAAAAATAATGGTTCTAGTGCTAAAAAATATTACAAAAAATACTTAGCTTTATTTTTGGTACATGGTATTTTATTTGAAAATTTTTTATTAGATGAGAACGAGATAGATTTTACCAAGAATGTTTTTATTCCAGCATTTAAAAAAATAGAGAAAGTTTTTGGTATAAAACCTTTAATAGTTGCCCTTAATCCAACAGAGATAGAAGGCGTAGATTTCTGGAATAGTTATCCTCCACAAGTTGAGGATATGTTATAATTTTGAATGTCATGGACTTAGTATTAAATACTATAAATACATGTTTTGCTTCAACTAATGCAGTTCATACAATTGCTTACTATTCTCATTTAATTCCAATTGCTGCATCTGTAATACTGTGTATTTTTATTTATAATAATTCTAAATTCAAATTAGCTGTTAATGCATTTATTTTATTTATACTCTCTTTGTCGTTTTGGTTAATCGCAGATCTTATAACATGGGTTTCTCAAGATTATTATTTGATTCATTTCTTCTGGTCTTTACTTGATTATGTAAATTTAATCTTTGTTTTGTTATCTTGTTATCTGTTTTGGGTGATTGTTGTAGGTAGGGATTTTTCTACTTGGGCAAAAATTATTTTATTTGCAATTCAAATACCGGCTTTTTTGATTACAGTTGCCGACCAGTCTGTTATAAGTTTTAACCAATATTGGTGCGAATCTGTTGGTGGGGATTTTATTGTTGATTACAAGGCTATATTGTCTATTATTTCAATTGCTTTTGTTGTTATTGTAAGTATTTGGAGATGGATTGTGGATAAAGAAAATAGAATGAGAAATTTAATCGTTGGTATCGGTTTAATTTTATTCCTGTCTATTTTTTCTGTCACCGAGTATATATCAGCTATTACAGGTCACTATGAAATAAATCTATATGGGACATTTTCTTTGCCTATTTTCATTGGAATGCTTGTGTATAGTATTGTTAAATATAATTCTTTGGGCGTAAAACTCATTGCTTCTAACGCCTTAGTATTTTCTTTGATTGTAATTACAGGAGCTCAATTCTTCTTTATAAGAAATCCTATAAATGTTGCTCTTAATTCAGTATCTTTCATATTCGTTGTAATTGCTGGATACTACCTAATCAAATCTGTAAAACAAGTTGAACAACAAAAAACTCTTCTTGAAAAAGCCAACTCCCAACAAGAGTCTTTGATGAGATTTATTAATCACCAGGTGAAGGGTTTTCTTACAAGATCACGTACAATTTTTGATGCGTTGAAGACAGGTGAATATGGAAGCATGACTCCTGAGGCGCAAAAACTTGTTGATGTTGGTTTTGATACAAACACGCAAGCTGTGCAAATGGTGCGTTCACTTTTGGATGCTTCAAATCTTCATGATGGAACAGTGAGTTATCAGCATGTGAATTTTGATTTTCGTGCATTGGTGTCAGATATTATCGGTCAACTTAAACCAATTGCAGAAGGGAAGAAATTGCAATTAAACGCAATCATTGATGCATCAAAAGAAATGATGGTAAATGGTGACCTTACACATCTTGCACAAGCTGTGAGAAATTTAATTGAAAATTCTATTCAATATACAAACGCGGGTGCTGTGACAGTGTCTCTTCAGACAGAAAAAGGAAAAATACTTTTCAAAGTTTCTGACACAGGTTTGGGGCTTTCAGAAGATGATAAAAAAGTTTTGTTCACACAAGGAGGACGAGGTGAAGAAGCTAAAAAGAGAAATGTAAACAGTACTGGATATGGACTTTATATCACATACAAAATTATCAAAGATCACAACGGAACCATTGTTGCGCAATCAGCAGGGCGAGATAAGGGTGCTACATTTGAGGTTGTTTTGCCACTAGTTAAATAGTTTAAATTTGTGTCCTAATTCGTAATCCACAGCGATTTTATCTAGACATTAGATATACTTTAAAAGTATTTCATATACCAATTGCTACTATGTTCCACATGCTGACAAAACAAGATAGAAAATATATTGATGACTTATTCGAAGAAAAAATCGGTGTATTAGCAATTATGATTCAAGGGGGTTTTAGTGCTTTGGAAACCAGAATGGATAGATTGGAGACTAGAATGGATGGCTTAGATAATAGAATGGATAGATTGGAAATTAGAATGGATGGTCTAGAAACCAGAATGGATAATTTAGAAGGGAGAATGAATACTTTAGAATTTAAATTAATTACTGCGCCTAACAACCGCTTAGACAGAGTGGAGGACGATGTGCGTCAAATAAAGGCTAAGATTGGCATTGTTTAATTAGGTTTGACCGCCTTGCAACAACACGATTTTTAGTGCAAAATGTCTTTTACCGCTTTATTTGAAGCGTATTGCCCGATCGTCTAATGGTAGGACACATGGTTTTGGTCCATGGTATCGAGGTTCGAGTCCTTGTCGGGCAGCAAATAAGAGCTAGGTTATTGCGCACAAGTTGCGTAGATAACAATAAGAGGTCTATCTCGAAATTGGTTTAACTGGTGAGATCAAAATTAAAACAAAATCCTCCTTTTCTGGTGGTTTTTGTTTTAATTTGCACGATACCCATAGGGGGTATATACTAATTAAGTATGAAATATATTGAGGATAAAAATAAAGAAAAAATTATTCGGCGACTAAAGCTTATAGAGGGGCAAGTTCGTGGTTTACAAAGAATGATTGAAAACGATACTTATTGTATAGATGTGATTACTCAAACATCTGCTGTAAAGCAGGCGCTTTCGAATGTTGAAGATTTGTTGCTCGAAAACCACCTAGGTGGGTGCATTATGAATCAGGTGAAGGCTGGGCAAACAGATAAAGCCAAGCAAGAAATTTTAAAAGTTTATAAGCTAAAGAGAAAATAATATGCAAACAGAAACTTATAAAGTGAAGGGAATGCACTGTGCTTCATGTTCATCTGTTATAGAAAAAACTTTTAAAAAAGTTGATGGTGTGCAATCTGCTGATGTGAACTACGGTACTGAAAAGGCTAAAATTTCTTTTGATCCTACAAAAACAAATCCGCATGATTTATCAAAACATATTGAGACATTGGGATATTCACTAGAAGTAACAGCTACAGCAGAAGAAATGGGGATGTCTGCCGATGAACACTCAGCTCATCTTGGTTTGAATCAGTCAAAAAATGACAAGCTTGCAGAAGTTGCAGATATGCGAACAAAAGTATTTTCTGCTTTACCACTCGCAATTTTTGCTGCTTTTGTTATGGGTTGGGATATTCTCGCTGAATATAGTCTCGCCCCCGCAATGAGTTATACACTCAAAGAGTTCTTCCATCATTTGCTCCCAATTTTTGCGACATATGTATTATTTGTCGTGGGGAAGCCATACTTACTTGGAGTCTATAGATTTCTTCGATATGGAAAAGCAAACATGGATACGCTGATTGGTATTGGTACTGTTGCGGCCTTTCTATACAGTTTTGCTGTGAGTGCATTAGAGGATGTGCTTAAACCATTTATAAATGTTGAATATCAGTATTACGATGTCACAATTGTTGTTATTACTTTTATTGCTCTTGGAAAATATCTTGAAGCAAAGTCAAAAATAAAAACTGGAGATGCAATTGAAAAGCTTTTAAATCTTCAAGCGAAAACTGCTTTAGTTGTTCGTGATGGAAAAGAAATTGAGATTTCAGTAAACGAAGTTAAGCACGGAGATTTAATTATTATAAAACCTGGTGCGAAAATTCCGGTTGACGGAGTTATTACAGAAGGCGAATCATTCATTGATGAGTCAATGGTTACTGGTGAACCGATGCCTGTTCAGAAAAAGGTTGGTGGCCATGTTGTCTCTGGAACAATTAATACTAATGGTTCATTTATATTCAAAGCAACAAAAGTTGGATCAGAAACACTTTTAGCACAAATTATAAAAATGGTGGAAGATGCACAAGGTAGTAAGGCTCCAATTCAAGCTTTGGCAGACAAAATATCTGCAGTCTTTGTACCAATTGTTCTCGTAATAGCGTTCCTAACTTTAGGAATATGGTTAATTGTTGGGTCACAATATTTGGGATTTGCTCAAGCATTATCTTTTGGTCTAGTTTCATTTGTGGGAATTTTGGTAATCGCCTGTCCGTGTGCACTGGGCCTAGCAACACCAACAGCAATAATTGTTGGAGTAGGGAAAGGCGCCAAAGAAGGAATTTTAATTAAAGATGCTGCGACTCTCGAAAAGCTTCATAAAGTAAACACAGTTGTAGTTGATAAGACAGGAACAATTACAAAAGGAAAACCAACCCTTGTTGATATAAAAAATCTTTTAAAATTAACGGATGATGAACTTATCTCGATACTTGCTTCACTTGAAAAAAAGTCTGAGCACCCAATTGCAAATGCAATTGTTAATTATGCGCAAGAAAAAAATATTGGTTTATCAGAAGTTTCAGACTTTGAAAGTATTCAGGGTAAAGGTCTGAAAGGATTAGTTTCTGGCACAGAATATTTTGTTGGGAATGCAAAACTAATCAATGATCTTAATATTCAATTTGATGTTGCAAGTTTGAATGAATTTACTTCACAAGGCAAGACACCTGTTATTCTCGCAACAAAAGATGCGGTGATGGGTTTTGTGATGGTGGCTGATGAAATCAAGCAAGAATCAAAACAAGCAATCGCTGATCTTCATAAGTTGGGAATCAAAGTAGTAATGCTTACAGGAGACGATGAGAAAGCTGCAAAATATATTGCTTCACTTGTTGGTATTGATGAAGTAATTGCTCATGTATTACCACAAGATAAACTTGAAAAAATAAAAGAGTTACAAGCCCAAGGTTATGTTGTGGCTATGGCGGGTGATGGTGTGAATGATGCTCCCGCACTTGCACAAGCTGATGTTGGTATTGCAATGGGAACTGGTACTGATGTGGCGATTGAGTCAGCTGGTATTACACTTCTTGGTGGTGATATTTCAAAACTTGTAAAGGCAATCAAGCTTTCAAAAATTACAATGCGTGGAATCAAGCAAAATCTTTTCTGGGCATTTGTTTACAATGTTATTGGTATACCACTTGCTGCGGGTGTTTTCTATCCAGTGTTTGGTTGGCTGTTGAATCCAATATTTGCAGGTTTTGCCATGGCGATGTCTTCGGTCTCTGTGGTTTCAAATTCATTGCGTATTAAAACTAAAAAATTATAAATATGAAAAATTACACATTTCATGTATCAGGTACTCACTGTGCATCTTGCAAAATTTTGATTGAAGATATTTTGAGAGAAGAAAGTAATATAAAAAGTGCACTTGTTGATTTAAAAAGAGAAACAGTAGAAATCGAAATTGAAAGTGATCAGAATCCAGAGGAGTTAGCAAAATTTCTGACAAATAAAACACAGTCGAGTGGTTATGTTTTATCTGTAGAAAAATCCACCCTAGTAAAACAAAAAGATGATGTAATTTGGAAAGCTCTACCTATAGGGCTCGGAATTCTTGTGTTGTTCTTCGTATTACAAAAATCTGGAATACTAAATTTTGGTCTGGGTGGACAGACTACATATGTTACAAGTTTTATTGTTGGACTTATTGCATCGGTCTCAAGTTGTCTCGCAATTGTGGGAGGATTAGTTTTATCACTTTCTGCAAAAGTATCTCAGGATAATGTAAGCGATACTAGAACTTTTACACTCTTCCATTTGGGGAGGCTTGTTAGTTTTGCGGTACTAGGAGGTTTACTTGGAATTGTTGGAGGTGTTATTGGTCTAAACTTTACACTTAGTGCGATTTTAGGGATCTTCGCTTCTGTTGTTATGTTGTTCCTCGGTTTAAATTTGGTTGGAGTATTTGCAAAAAATAAAATTTCACTACCGTCAGGCTTATTTAACTTTTTTAGAAGAATCGAGCATAAAACACTTACACCGCTCATTATTGGTTTTGCAACTTTTTTCTTGCCGTGTGGCTTCACCCAATCTATGCAAGTGTCTGCATTAAGTAGTGGATCTTTTATAGCAGGTTCACTTATTATGTTTTCATTTGCACTAGGGACGCTCCCGATGCTTTTGTTGCTGTCATTTGGTTCTGCTTCTTTTGCTCAATCAAAATATGCGCCTGTGTTTTTCAAGTCCGCGGGGGTTGTTGTAATAGGTCTCGGTCTGTTTGCACTCCTTGCTGGTCTTGCTGGTCTAGGAATTATCAATCCATTATTTAATATATAATTAATCTTTATGAATAAACTTGCCTTATCAATTGTTACATTAGGACTAATTATAGGAATGGGAATTATTTTTCTTGGTGGCTCAAAAAACAATACTGAAAATGAATTAGTACAAACCGTACAGAATGTTGAAATAAAAGATGGTGTTCAGTATGTAACTATAGATGCAAAGGGCGGTTACTCACCTCAAATTTCAAATGCTCAGTCTGGCATTCCAACAAAATTGATTGTCAAAACTAATGGCACATATGACTGTTCTTCATCATTAGCGATTCAGTCGATTGGATATCAAAAAGTTTTAAATCAGACAGGAGAAGAAATTATTGACATAGGAATACCGGTTGCAGGCATTCCACTACAAGCAACATGTGGTATGGGTATGTATAATTTCTCAATTAATTTCACTTAGTATCAATAGAGACCACTTTCTGTTTTAGAAGTATTTTGCTCCTAAAACAACCTAGCAATTCTCGTTTCTCTATATCTACACCTTCTCGTAAAGTATATTTGGCATAGTTGCGTATATCCACATCTTGGATATTCACCTTGTCTCTAATTCCTAAAACTGTTTGTTGAAATTTCTTGAATCTTTCAACTTCAACCTTAATCTTCTCTTTTATACCTATTTCGTCAATATCAACTTTATCAATCAGCTCCTCAAATTGTTTTATTAAATCCAATTCATTTATATAACCACACTTACAATTTTTATCTCGAACTTTCGTACATCCGTAATAAACATATCGATGAATATTTCCATTCTTCTGTTTCTTGAATTTTTCGTCAGCTGTTATACCTGATCCACATATTCCACAGGTCATTAGTTTGGTGAAAGCAAATTCTTTACTTTCAGATCTTACAAATTGACTTTTAACTTGCTCCTGAACTTGATCAAACAATTCTTTTGATATAAGTGGTTCATGTTTTCCTGTATACCAATTTCCACTCTTAACAGGGTATTCAAAGACTCCGTAATAGAATGGGTTCTGGAGAATGACATAAATGTTTCCAAGACAGAGCCCTTTGTTTCCACTTTCTGTTTTGAAGTTGATATCAAACTTAAGCCAATTATAAATCTTCCGGCCAGACCATTTTTCATAAGCTACCTTCTCAAACATTTGTTTAATGATAGGTGCTCTATATGGATCTATAATGACCTGACATTTTCTGTCCATGTGTTTTTCATTTATGTATCCAACAACTGCGCGACCTGGTCGAAGTCCCATTTCACATCTTGTACGAAGACCTCTTTTAACATTGATACTTTTATTATCATTCTCTAACTTTGCTTGAGAGCAGAGAATCATCAAAAGGAACTTTTCATTCGGAGAGTTTTTAAATGATTGACCATATGTTTTTATCTCTAAAAGTTTTTTTTCATCCATCAAGTCAACAACACTTCCAAGATCTCCCGCATTTCTGGATAATCGATCTGGCGCCCATGTCAGAATTCCTGTATACCTACCACTTCTAATGTCTCTAAGTATTTCCTTAAATACTGGTCTTCCGCCAGACTCTTTTGCTGAGTGTGATTCTCTTCGGATATCAACAATCTCCAATCCATCTCGTTCTGCTATTTGAAGCATTTCTTTTACCTGTGATTCAATTGACAATGCTTGTTTCTCGTCTGATTCAGTCGATTTTCTGGCATACAGGACATATTTAACTTTTGTCTGTTCAATCTCCGTTCTAACTCCAAAATTGCTAACAAATTGTGTTTCCATACCTTTATATTAATGACAGACCCCATTTACCTGCATAGCTATGCAGGCTAGGGAATACGTCGCATACTCGTGGGGTTGCTTAGCAAAATCCTTAATTTACGATATGATTTCAATACTGATGTAATGTCAGTAAAGACAATACAGTGACCTAACCCGACACAGCTCTGTGGCGATATGGTCCAAATAACAAAGTCTCAACGAGAATAGAAACCCCATCATCATGGGTCTCTCGTTGAGCTATCCTAGGGAAACTTAGGGTATGAGCTTCGGCTCTACATGGTGGTGGGATTTTTGTATACCACCACATTTACTAAATTAAAAAATAAATATGGAAAGTACAGAAAAGACTACTGAATCAAGAAATATAACAGTTAGTTCAGTAGGGAGTTGGATAATTGGGGTCCTGTTAATTATTGTGGGTATAAGTACAATTGTTACTAATCCATTATCTGCAATTGTTTATATAGTACTAGGAATTATTTTTACACCAGTAACAAATAAGAAGATTGAAGATAAATTTAAGATCAAACTCTCAAGAGGTATAAAAATTGTAATTTTAATATTAGGAATTATTTTTGCTTCAACTTTGTCTTCAGATATCGTATCAAACGAATCAGCAAATACTTCTGATAATAAGACAGAAGAAATTGTTGAAGAACCTGTTGTAGAAAAAGTACAAAATGAAAAGCAAACAACTACAGTTTCAGAATCTCCTAAACAAGAACAAGTTGATAATCTTACAACCGGAGAAAGACAGGCGGTATTATCTGCTAAAAAGTATTTAGGTTACTCTAGTTTTTCTAGAAAAGGATTAATTAAGCAACTAGAATTTGAAGGGTTTACAAATCAAGAAGCGGTGTATGGTGTAGATCAAACTAATGCAGATTGGAACGCACAGGCTGCGAAATCTGCAAAAAAATATATTGAATACTCATCGTTTTCTAGAAGCGGACTTATCACACAATTAGAGTATGAAGGATACACTCGACAACAAGCTGAATATGGAGCAACTGCAGTTGGGTATTAGTTATCTAAAAGATTAATCTGATTCTTTTGACATTTCATCACCATCCTTCTTTCTTGCGTCCACAATATTCCACGTAACTTCAGTTACACGATTATCTGTACTACTATCCTCCTGATCCTTTGGTTCTGAAAAATCTACAAAAGTAATAGCTTGTTTAAATTTTGATTCTCCATTTCTTTTAGATTCCCAAAAGTCTTTTGAACGAGGTCTGATGTACACTTTCTTGCGATTGCCTAACCAATATTTAATTGCCCATACTTTGTTGCTTTTTATATTTGCAATAAGCTTGCTCTCTGCCAGATCGCTCACATAATCAACTCCCATATCTAATTCATTTATCACTTTTGCTTCAAATTTAATATCTTCTCTAATCCACCGATATATAGTGTTTCTTGATAATCCAACTTTTTCACATGCCAATGAAATATTTGGTACTTTATTTAACTCCGATAGGAATTTAGCTTCAAGTTTTGATTTCTTCATGATTTCGTATCACGGTACTTTTGTTCCCAGTTAACCTTTCATATCGGTCAGTAATCAAATCACAATATACTGGTTCAAGCTCGACTAAATACGCTCGACGTTTTAATTGTTCGCACGCTGATAATGTACTCCCAGCTCCACCAAAAGTATCAAGGATAATATCGTTAGGTAATGTACATCTTCTGATTGCTCGGTGATGTAATTCTGGTGGTTTTTGAGTTGCATGAGAATAGTCATTTTTACTCAATCTATTTTCCGCCCAAATGTTTATGTCATCAACAAGTTGATTTCCAGTTCCAAGTTCAGAATTAAATACCTCTGTTAAATCCATTTTCTTTTTTGATAAATATGGAGAACCTGTAGTTCCATATATGCACGGCTCATAACACTTATTAAATGCAACAGTTGGAGTTGGGTTGTGTCCGTTTTTAATCCATAAACACACGCGTCTATTTTGAATATTCAATTCATTATAGAGAGTCTGAATAATCCATATTTGTTGTTCAGTATTCCAGTAAAATACATGACAGTCTTTTTTAGAAACTGATAGTGCGTTTTTAATATTTTTCCTCAGAAATTCTATATACTCAAATTCAGTTCTTGTGTCATTAACATCCCCTCCATAATTTTGCTTTCCGCCAATGCCTTTGTTGTAATTTATGTTTAAGTTGTAGACAGGATCTGAATAAATCATAGAAGCTTTTTCGTCTCCACATAATTTTTGAAGTACGTTTGGGTTATTTGAATCTCCACAAATTAGTTTGTGCTTTCCTAAAATAATTAGGTCTCCTAATTTAGTGTTAGGAACTTTTATTTTTGCTAATTCTTTTTCCTCATCCCATTCTTCATCTTTGATTTCCAAATCATCATCCCAAATATTTGATAATAAATCTGAATCAAAACCAATGTCGTTTAACATATCAACATCAAATTCTTTTAGAAGATCAAAATCCCAATCTCCAGTTACAGCATTTGAAGTTATTAAGTATCTTTTGTGTTCTTCGGAAGTTAGTTTCCGATTTGGAATTCGTACATCAATAATTTCTTCACCACGACCAAGTATTTGCATTACTTTAATTCGTTGGTGACCTGCAATTATTTTGTTGTCTGTATCTATTGCAGGAATCTCCACTAAATCAAATTGCTCTAAGCTTTTCTTTAAATTATCAGACTGAGTCTTTGAAAGTTTTCGTGGATTTTTTTCAGTTGGAATTAAGTCATTAACTTTTCTTCGAACTGTATTCCAACTTAATGCTGATGATTTTATTTTTGGTTCCATTTTAATTGGGGTTATTTTTTGATAAACACGTAGATAAGCTTGTAACAACTTCGATAATATCACCGGATAACTTATGTAAAGCTTTTAGAAAAAAACCAAAAATACAAGATGTTATAATTAAAACAACTTAATTTTTCATGGTGTGGATAAAACTTCTGGTCCTAAACCACAATACATTTATAGGAGAGTGTAAATAGAAAATTTGGGATCCTTGATGAGTTTCCTTGTCAATTTTCTAATTTTATTTCTTCTTGCAAAACCTCCATTCTAGGAATAACCTTAAGATAGAGGTGGGGAATTTATTAGCATCTAAAAGTTAGTCACTTCTGTGGCTACAAAAACTATATGGCAAATTATCATGTTACAAATCCAAAAGGGTCAGATGGTTGGAGAGTAAAGCGCGCAGGAGCTGATCACGCTTCTGCTTCTGCTGCAACTCAAAAAGAGGCAGAAAAAATTGCAAAAGAATTATCAGCAAAATCTGGGGGAGGTGAAGTTAGAATTCACAGGCCAAACGCAGGTCCAATTCGAGATAGTGATACAGTTTCACCTGGTCGAGATCCATTTCCTCCAAGAGATAATAAGAACTAGTGTATGTCTTGGGAAGAAATTTTTAAATCTTGGGGTAGTGCACCAGGTATTACAGAACAACAAAAGATGGAAAATGCAGAGACTGCTGTTAGAAAAGCTATTAAGGCATGCCCAATTCTGTCGAGCATGGATATATCAATCATCCCCCAAGGTTCCTATAAGTCAAAAACTAATGTCAGAAATGATAGTGATGTCGATATTTGCGTATGCCTTAATTCCACTTTCTTTGAACGGTATCCGCTCGGTAAAACAAGAGCTGATTATGGAAATGTTGAAGGCAGCATTTCTTTTTCGGAATTCAAGAACCTTGTACAAAATGCCCTAGAAGATTTTTTTGGAAAAACAAATGTGACACGTGGTAATAAAGCTTTTGATATACATTCAAATTCTTATAGAGTTGATGCTGATGTAGTACCTGCTTTTGTCTATCGACATTATTACGACACGGGTTCTAGTTGGCATGTTCCAGAAGGTATTTGTTTTTTTGCTGATGATGGTACAGAAATTATAAATTGGCCTCACCAAACTTACGATAACTGTAAAATAAAACACGAAGCAACTGGTCGAAGATATCGTAAGATGACTCGTATTCTAAAAAGGCTTAGAAATAAAATGCAAGAAGATGGTGTTGACGAAGCAAAAGATATTCCATCTTTCTTGATTCAAAGTATGGTTTGGAGTGCTCCAGAAGACCACTTTAATAGGTCAACATATTCTGATGATGTTCGTGCTGTGGTCGCACATTGTCACAATGAAACTTTACCAAATGGAAGTCATGCAAACTTGTGTGAAGTAAACGATATTAAATATATCTTCGGACCACATCAATCATGTGAAAGAGATAAAGCGCATGCTTTTTTCTCCAAAGCCTGGGATTATATTGGATTTAAATAAAATATATGGAAAAAATTAACAACACAGTAAAAATATACATTCAAATCCTGTCATTTATCGTAATATGGGGTTTAGTGGTTTATGTTGTTCATCCTCCTTTAACTACAGATTTGAGAATTGTCCTAGAGCAGATACCTAAAGCAATTTCAATCTATGCGATTTTAGGGATTGTTTTTACTAAGTGGATATGGAGATGGAAGTTTCTCCAAGGTTGGCTTATAAAGATACCAGATCTTCAGGGTACTTGGGATGGTGAATTGAAAAGTGACTGGATCAATCCAGAGACTGGAAAAGAGGTTGATCCAATTCCAATGGTTTTGGTAATCAGACAAACTTTCTCAAATATAAAATGCACACTCATGACTAAAGAATCATCAAGCTATAGCACGACAGCAAGTATAAATGTTGCATCAAATAGTGATGATTTATATTTGACCTACAACTATACAAATAGGCCCAAAGCTACAATTAGAGACAGAAGTGCAATTCATGATGGTGCTTCAATTTTGAAGATCATCCGTAGACCCAATAAGTGTCTTGAGGGTGAATATTGGACAAGTCGTAAAACACGAGGAGAGATGACCCTTAATTTTAGTTCAAAAAATCTTTCAGAGAAGTTTTTATTATAAGTGTAATTTCTATATAAAATGACAACGATTAAAAAAATTTCAGGGGAAATACTTTTATATTTATATTTAATTCAGCGACAGGATGCTGGTAAGTTAAAAAATATAATGTTGACATTTGGTACAAGAGCACTTCCTGATCGAAAATCTACACTCCAGTTAGATAGTCGTTCAGAGTCTGTTTTTAAGATCAATGATTTTGATTTTTATAGTGACAATGATATATACAATGCGCTTGTATATTTGTATGATTCAAGTTTAATTGAATATAAAGAATCCCGTTATAATACTGGCCTACACTTAATAAATTTCAAAGTAACATCGAGCGGTATAAATATAGTTGAGAGTATAGAACGAGGTTCTGGCGAGAGGCAGAATTTTAATATGACCTTCAATTTCAATATTAAAAACAATGTTACGGTAGAAAGTTTATTAAAGACGAAATTCGAATCAATTTTTAAGGCTTCAGCTTTATAGATATTTTAATATGAATAAATTGGCAGCAATTTTTGAAAAGATGAGAATAGAAAGAAAGTATCTAAAAACTTTTTTACTCTTTCTGTTTGGAATTACTGTCGCGATATTTTTTCTTGTAAGTACTCAAGCTCTATTTGTAATAGCGCCAATCATTTTAGTTACGTTGTTTACTCTGTTTTTTTCTGTGTTGTGGTTTACTGCAGGTTATGCTGTATTTCGTTCACTTATGGTTGCAAGTGTTGGATTGAGTTTTATTGTTTTTATTGCTCAATCATATTGCGAACTTTCAGAAATTTATCGGACCGCAAATGATTCGTTAGTGACATTGTTAAGTTTTGGATTTATTTATGTTGGTGCACAATTTTTGCGATCATTATATAAAGAATTGTTTGGTGACATAGAAGCAAAGGAAGTTTGGCGGCAAAAAGGGATGATTTATTTGTTTAAGGAAATAAATCAGCAAACGCATTCATGGCTTATTCTTGTCACCTACGGTGCAATTATTAGCCTTTTTATATGGCAAATATACAGCGTCGTTAAACCTATAATTAAAGCCCTTTGTGTATTTGAGTAAGATTTTGAAAATATGGAAGACGAACGACAAAACAAAATAAACCACATATTAGCAGACTTTGCAGTCTACTTGAACCCAGACTTAATGAATGAAGAATATTCTGACGCAATTCGTAATGTTGAATTTCATAAAGAAAAAATGGAAGAATATCTCCAACTCATTACTGATATTTATTATGCGTGGCACAAGACATTGAGGTACTCTGTATTTTTTGCGGAATTCTATTCAAGTTCAGATTCGATAGAGGATTTTGAAGCCTTGAACCACCATATTCATTCATACTTACAAGATGTGACAATTTTGAAGAATAAGATCGAAGTTTTTCTCAATGTGCTCAAGAACGATATTAAGAAAACAACAGACAATAAAGAAAATGTGACATCTTTCTTTAAGTTTGGAACAGATAGAAATAGAGAAATATTTGAGAATATTACCAAGCATCGAGACCCACATCATCATAAAGGGATGAGATTTTTAGATGGTGATTTACTTAAAGCTGAAAATGCTCATCGAGCGAGTCAAACGTTTAATAATCCAACATTTGACGCAATGCTCAATCCTGAATTTAAGCCTGATTTAATGAAGAAGCTTGAGACTGAGAAGAGGGAGGGTTTCGAATCCGCAAAAACTCGCTGGATAGAAATCGCAGATAATAATTCAATACAGATGTCAGGGTATTTAAATGAACTAATGCAGACCATTATTCAACCAATGTATGATTACCTTGGAATCATGCCTGTTCAAGAATATCTCGGAATTGAAAATGTTTAGAATTGTCACTATTGTCACTTTTTAGCATGCTCGAGTTGCGTCAAAGTGATAAACTTATTTTACTAATATTAACGTTACTGGGCTTAACCAATTTTGGTTCTAGCTCGTGACGGCCAGCAAACTTGAGAGGAGTTTAGACTCTGAAGAGTTTATGTATTGTTATGGAAATAAATTTTGGCTATAGAAATAAAGTTTTTATTTTAGGCGCAGGAGCTTCTAAAGATTATGGTTTGCCCATATGGAAAGAACTAGATTCATTGATAAGGGATAACTTAAAAAATGAAGAGGGAAATAAGTACTCACGGTCAAAAGATATTCTTGCTTGGTTAGATAAGGTAGGAGAAAAAAAAGAATATAAAACCATTGACGAATGCGTTGAAAAGGAGTCGGTGTCAGGAATTTATCATTCAGATGGAGATAGTGTTGAAAACGACCTGTTCCTTTCGGTTAAAGATGTTTTCAATGGAGTCTACAAGGAGAATAATGAAGGTTGGATAAAAAAACTGAATGATAAAATATTACGTCACCCCACAAATAGATTAGAAGAGGAAATAGCTTTTATAAGTTATAATTATGATAATATCTTAGAAAAAAATCTTCTAAAATTCGGACATCTTCCAGGTAAGCATTCACGTCTAAATGTTAAGCCAAGGCTAGATCAGTTATCAGCTACAGCACTCATGCCTGTGTTATATGGTCACGGAAATCTCTACATGGAATCTGAGGTGCCTCAAGATTCTCACACAAAAAGATATTACAAAACTATGAAGAGTGGCATTGATGGGTATGTAGATGTTGTTTCTTGTTACGAGGGTCATAATCATACTGTTGCACACAATTCTTATTCTGGCGAGCTTGAATTGTATATTTTAGGTTTAGGTGGAGGTCTTAAATTCAATTTAAACAAACTTACCTTACATAAGAAGGTATCAAAAATTTTTGTAACTGTTAGTGATCATAATAATGATGAGGATATTACAAATTTCTTAAGTACTAAGTTTAAGATTTCATCAGAGAGGATTTCTATCTATAGGACTTGTATTGATTTGGTTGAGGACTGTTTCCAATAATAATTAATTCCGATGAGGTTAAAAATAAGAAAATTAATTGACTAGAAAAACATTACTGGGGCTTGATTGGGAATTATATGAACCCGAGTGCTTCATCTTGTTTGAAATTTAAATAAGATTTAGACAGTTTGAGTATTGAAACTCAAACCTGATAATATAGTTTATATGAAATATTTTGCCTACGGCTCAAACATGAATCAGGAACAGATGAAGGATAGATGTCCAGATTCAAATCTTGTTGGCTCAGCTTTTTTAAGTGGGTATAAAATAGGCTTTACTATTTTTTCCAAGAGCAGAGAGTGTGGTTGTGCAGATATCATTAAATCGTCAGAGGATAAAGTGTGGGGCTTACTGTATGAAATATCTGAAAGTGATCTTTCAAATCTAGATAAGGCAGAAGGGCATCCGAATCACTATAGACGTCTTCAGGTTGAAGTTAGTAGTGAAAATGGAGAAAATTTCACGGCGGAAGCGTATGAAGTTGTCAAAAAAGAAGGAGAATTTCTTAAACCCTCAAAACACTATCTCGGATTGATGGTTGATGTTGCGGTTGAGTTTAACTTCCCTCAAGATTATCGAGATCGTATTTCTAAAACTGAAACTTTAGCTTAATCAAAGCGACCTAGATAGGTCTGTTGAATAGGGAAATGGTACCTTAAATAAGGCCCAACACTCATCTTGGACTGGTACCAAACCATACATAGCACACAGCAAATTTGTATAATGTTATATGATTGATGTATGGTGCAAGATTAATGGGTCATTTTTAATTTGTTTATTGATGGAAATAAAAGAAATTCTCGAAACATAGCTATTATTGAGGGGTTTGATTCACAAAGCACTTTAAGAATAGTAGAATGATGCTATGGAAAAAATACCACAAAGTGGTTCTGTGGGAGATGCCGCAGATGAACCTGTGAAAAATGATATCTCTACTGAAAGGTTTGAGTCGTACGCAAGAATGCGACAGGCGGTAGAATATTTGCAAGAAGATCACAATGCATCACGAGCGCTTGAACAAAAAAAAGTTAGGGGTAATTACCAACCGTGGTTAGTCTACGATGTCCCTCTTGCATTTGAGGAAGGGGAACCATTGGAGTCAATGGGTTATGATAAGTTTTTTGCGGGTGTGTTGAATGGGAAAAAGATAGAAACATATCTACATGATGTATATGGAGAGAGGGCGTTAAATGTCGCTGAGTTTGGCGGGCCATTCCGAAAAGCGTCACGAGATTTGGGTAAAAAAGTTAACGTACAATCTTCATTAGGAGTTACGCTTGTTGATCATAGAGATGAGGAAGAAAAGTGGACAGACGCAGAGTATGCTCACTCAGTAGTTGAAGGCGATATTTTTTTAAAAAATTTTAAAGAAACTGACGATGGTCCAACTAAACAAGGTCTTGGTGCGGTGAATCGCTGGATAAATAAAAACGGAAAGATAGACTTTTTAATCGTTCGATTGATAGGTCCGTTATTAAGTTTTATGCACAATAGTGTTGGTCAATATCCAAAAACAGTTAAGGAAAAACAAGCCTCCTTTACTACTTCTATTCCAGATGTAGAGTCGATGCAGTACGTCTTTTTCAGAAGTTTTACCAAATGGTATGAAACACTTTCGGCCGACGGTACTATATTAATGGAAGCACCAGGTGATGTTGAAAAGTTAATACAAACACTACGTGATATGTTTGTGGATGAGAATGGTAATCAATTATTTGAAATACGTACAGAACTGGTGGTGGACAGAGAGGTTACTGTAGAAGATCTACCAAAACTCAGAAGAAAGGAAGTGTCCTCTAAAGATTTTCCTTCTTTAACTAGAACATTACTCCTACTTCGTCGCTTACCAGGAAGTCCTGATAAGTTATCTATAAATGAGCTAATGAAAGGGTTAAAGTAACACTGTCTTAGACCAGTGCTAGATCAGAGCATAAAACAAAATCGCAAGAATTAGAAAGGCGGAGGACGTGTAGCATCAACATACCGAAAGAGATATATAATTTGATATAATTCAAATATGAAAGAGGAATTAGACGGCTGGTGGGATAAAATAAAAACAACGATTGGAGATGAGCAAAGAAATTTGTTTGTCCGTTATTGTGCAAGGCTCATCCAATTAAAAGAGGAGGGTAAACTAACGGAAGAAGAAGCAGCTTACAAAATGGTTGGCGCCATTCAGTTTGACAACCTTACTGACTCTCCTGAATGTGATGCGATATTTAATATTGCCGGAACCACAGAATTACCTCGTACCACTTCGTACAAACAACTCATAGGAATGTGGGATGCAAAGGCAGCAGATCAGATAAAACAAAAAGAATGGGAAGAATTGGTCGTGGCAATTGAAAAGGCAAAAACTTCCTTAAAGATAAGCTAGAACGAATCCAAATGGACTGAGTTTGGCTTAGTCGACCAGTGTCCTAGCTTGTGACGTCCAGCATGAACAAACAAACTTCATTAAACATTTAAAATGAAAACCTACAAAAACATAAACGAATATATAAAGGATGTCCCAACAGAATTTCTTCCTAAAGTAAAAGAAATGCATTCTATTATCAAGAAACTTGTTCCTAAGGGGGAAGAAGTTATTAGGTATGGTATGCCAACTATTCAAATTAATGGGAAAAATTTTATACATTTTGCTTCGATGAAAGGGCATTTAGGTTTTTATCCAACGCCTTCAGGAGTTAAGAATTTTGAAAGTGAATTAAATAAACAAAAGCTTAGTTTTTCAAAAGGATGTATTAGATTTTCTTACTCAAAACCTCTTCCGATTCCGCTTATTACTAAAATAATCAAATTTCGTTTGAAGGAGGAAAAATAGTGCAAAGTTTTTTAGGATTTATTTTCTCGATAAGCTATAATTTAAGAATGATTTTTGAAAAACTTAAATATATATTTTTTACAGGATTATTTTTAATTTGTTTTTTCGCTGTTGCACCTCAAAAGATGTTAGCGGAAAGTATTGAGCCATATACTTATTTTGGTACAAATGGCGTGTCTCTTTTTTCAGTTGGTTCAGTGGGATTGTCTGGTGATGTTGAAGTCACATCAGTTTTTAGATTGAATACTGGAGAAATAATTTTATCTGGATATGAAACAGGAAGCACTCCATCAAAATCTTTTATTACACAAATAAATAATGTGGGTCTGATAGATTCTTCTTTTGGTACTGGTGGTTCTGTGAATCTAGATTTAGGAAGCACAACAGAGGCGTTTGGATATGCTAGAAGTGGCAGCACAGCATTTCTTTCTGGAAATTATGACGATGGAGCCGGCGGAAGAGGTGGTTTTATAAATAAGTTTGATGTAGATGGCAACTTAGCAATTGGTTTTAATGACAATGGTTCTTTGCAGAGAAACGAAACTCATTTGAGCTATAAAACTATTTTAGTTGATGATGATGGAGGGGTTTTGGCTTTTGGTTATAATTCAAACTCTGCTACTTCTTCTATTGCTCGCTATACTGATGCTGGTCTTGATACAGCTTGGGCTACAAACGGATTTTTTAATCTTGGATCAGGTCGGGTGCGTGAGGCTTTAATAAATGATGATGGAAAAATTTTGGTAGTGATGGATGGACCAACTGATAATGCAACAGTACTTTTAAAGCGTATAAATCAATCTGGAACATATGATGCTTCTTTTGGAATTAGTGGATCTGTCGAGATTGCTTTTGCCGCAGAATCTAATCCAACAGTAAAAGCTTTAAGTGTTGG
>CAZIFF010000001.1:0-32481 GCA_964538345.1 uncultured Candidatus Saccharibacteria bacterium | reverse complement strand
GTCCTGATGGGCAAATTGTTGTGGGCGGTAGTTATCTGGTTGGAGGTATCAATCAGTACGCTTTTATATATATGTTTGAAACTGACGGTAATTTAGACACAAATTTTGATGGAGATGGTTTGGTGATTGTGGCTACTGGATCGGCAGGTGAAATTACAGGAGATGAAGTCACTTCTGCGGCGTTTGATGAAGATGAATTTCTATTTGTAAGTGGAACATTAAACAATGTGGCAGGGAATATATACATGTATGATTTGACTGGTGTATTAGAAGATTCATTTGATCCAGATCAAACTTCGGCTGGTGATGTACAACTGCATTATTATGACAATGTCCTTACTCAAACATTTGCTAACAGTACTCATTCTGGAATAGTTCTAGTTCAGTATGCAATTGATAGAGAAGTGATTGAGACTCCTCAAGATGATCCAACTTCAAGAAGCGGTGGCGGAGGCGGATCTTCTCTAAAAACTCGTATTCTCAGAATGATTAATAATTATATTTCTGAAAAAGATATTAAAGGTTTGGAATCTTATATAAAAGATAATCTAGAAAAAATTATAAAATATCGCGATGGTGGCACAGAATTTCCTTCTGAAGTTTTGAATATACTTTCTTCCCTTGCACAAAATAAAGATAATGTAAGTTCAAGTGAAAATGTTTCTGTTGATGTATTTTTAAGAGATTTAGAATTAGGAATGAGTGGTGATGACGTGCTCGTATTGCAAAATATTTTAATTAAATTGGAATCTGGCGCAGTTTCTTTGGAATTGAAAAAAATTGGTGCTACTGGATATTTTGGAAATTATACAAAAAATGCACTTATTGAATATCAAAAGTTAAATAATATTGTTCCTGCTATTGGATACTTTGGGCCAATAACTAGAGCTTATATGAGGGTGAATATGTAGAGTTGTGTAGTGGTTTTAGTTCAAAAACACAAAAAGTGAGAGAAAAAACATTATAAAAGCGGGGAGTGATTTTCTTGCGCTGTCTTTTACTTTTATATGCATCAAAATTGCACCAAACATTAATATAGATAAAATCAGTGCAAATGGTTTAGTTAAAATTGGTATAAAAATTCCTAAAAATATCATTGTCGCTGATAACACTTTTAAAAATCCAATTACAAATACAGACCATTTTGGTAGACCATACACTGCAAATTCTTCCGTCATATTTTTTGCATTTTTTACACGCCAAGCTGTATTTTTTGAAAATCTAAAAAACCAAACATTGTAAATTCCGATAAAAATAATTACCTGCGCTAAGATTATTGAAAAATTCATTTATTTATTATGACACACAATTTAATTACAGCAGACACAATCTTATTACTAAACAGTGTATAATACAGATATATGAAAATAATTATTAAACTTCTTTTATCAGCCTTAGCTGTCGGAATCGCAGCTTACTTATTACCTGGTGTTAGTGTTGATGGATTTGTAACAGCCGTTATTGTTGTGGTTGTTTTAGCTGTTGTGAATACTTTTATAAAACCAATTATCACTATTTTGACTTTGCCAATAAATATTTTAACTTTAGGGCTTTTCTCGTTAGTAATTACAGCATTGATGGTAATTTTGACAGATTACGTTGTACCAGGCTTTCAAGTAGCTGGATTTTGGTCAGCATTATTCTTTGGTTTGTTGTTCGCGTTAATATCAATGGTTTTCAGAAAAGATAAATAAAAAAGATTAAACCTTATCTCCAGCCACAAAGCCTGTTGTCCAACAAAGTTGCAAGCTGTATCCACCGCTAGGTCTATCGATATTTAAAATATCTCCAACTAAAAATAGATTCGGATAAAGTCGTGATTGCATTGTTTTGAAATCAACTTCATCAAGCAATACTCCGCCACTAGAAATGACTGCCTTATCGACTCCGAGCAGCTTACTGACATTGATTGGAATATGTTTTATCAAATCAATTAATTTCATTCTGGCCTCACGAGTGACGCTGTTGCAGTTTATTTCAGGATCTATACCAGAAAATTCTACAACTATTGGCACCATTGAAGATGGAATTAAATTACCAAGTGAATTTTTAAATTTCTTTTTATCGTTTTCTTTAAAAATTTCTTGCAATGTAGAATTGAGTTTGGAGTGATCGTGTTTTGGAAGTAGATCTATTTCTAAAATAACCTCACCATATTTTAAAAGTTCTCCAATATCTTTACTCATATTTAAAATAGTTGGTCCGCTTATTCCAATGTGTGTAAATAATATTTTTCCATTACTCACATTTTGCTTCTCGCTATTTTGAGTCACTGTGATTTTGATATCATTCAAACTCACTCCAGCAAGGCGCTTTACCCATTTATCTTTTGTCGCAATCGGTACTAGAGAAGGGGTAGGTTCTATTACTCTGTGCCCAATTGTTTTAAGCCATTTATATCCATCGCCAGTCGAACCTGTTTCTGGGCGTGATGTGCCACCCGTAGCAAGAATAAAAGATTTTCCTAGTATAGTTTTTTCTTTTGTTTTTACACCAATAATTTTTCCATCTTTTAAAACAAAGCCAGATACAGGAGAGTCTGGAATAATTTCAACATTATTTTCTTTAATATAATTTACCAAGACATCCCAAACAGATTGCGCTTTATTTGAAACAGGAAAAACCCGTTGTTCTTTTTCAGTTTTAGTCGACATATTTCTTTTATTGAAGAAATCTAAAGTATCTTGCACATCCCACTCACTAAAAGTCGAAAATAAAAATTTGCCAGCATCTTTGAATTTAGAAAGAAGTTTTCGATTATCAAACTCTGCATTTGTGACATTACAGCGACCACCGCCTGTAATTAGAAGCTTTTTTCCAAGTGAATCATTTTTCTCCACTATAACTACTTTTTTACCACGCTCAGCAGCGCGTCCTGCCGCCATCATTCCAGCCGGCCCTCCACCAATCACTACCACATCCCAAATTATGTCTTTCATTATGGGCATATTAGCACACTCTTAAGTTTTTATTGATAATAAGGTATTCTAATGGTATGGGGGAAATAATTTATCATAATTTTGGGGGAGGCACTGAAAATTCGGAGATTTCTATTGCAAGAAAACTTGAGATTGAAGATATGGCTAGCAAAATTAAAAGAATGGAAACTTTCTTTGACGAAGTTACTATTGATGATGTGGTATATGGAGCGATAGCTAAAGCGTATCCTGTGTATCAAGGACACATGGAAACTGATTTATTGAAAAGCACAGAAGCTGACTGGGTTGGACGGCTTGAATATTTTAGAAGAATTTTCGATGTTTTTTCTTTGGAAAATTTTCAAGAAATGCAGTATTTTTTGAAATTTAAAGAAGGGTTAAGTGAAAGTGCGTAATTTTATTTGACAATTTTTATTTAAAACAACAACTTTTCTCTAGGCTGTCAATTTTGATTAAAATATGGTAGCATCGCTTAATGCTTAAGGTTAAAAACTTATCTAAATACTTTGGTGCAAACACGGTCTTAAACAAGATCACTTTTAATCTTGAAAAGGGAAATAAGGTCGCTTTGACTGGCTATAACGGTAGTGGAAAAACTACTCTTCTAAATATCATTTCTGGAAATGAAACTTATTCAAATGGTCTACTAGAAATTCATAAAGATGCAAAAGTGGGATTTTTGCCACAAGATCCAAAAGAATTTAATGAGCAAAATGTTTTAGATTTTCTAAAAAAAGAAACTGGCAAAAGTGATGATGTTTTTTTACGAAAAATTGAGGTGATGTTTGCTGGATTCTTTTTGCCATCAGAAATCAAGAATAAGAAAATTGGTGATTTAAGTAGTGGGCAAAAAACAAAAGTTTTTCTTTCAGCTATTTTGCTTAAAGATCCAGATTTACTTCTTTTGGATGAACCTACAAATAATCTAGATTTACCAGCTTTAATTTGGCTTGAAGATTATTTAAAGAAAATTGATGCAGGGTGTTTGATTGTTTCTCATGATAGGATTTTTCTTGATCAAGTTGCAAATAAAATATTTGAAATAGATTGGAATGATCATACTTTGAGAATTTCTCATGCAAAAAAATATTCTAATTATCTTGCCGAAAAAGAAATAGAACATGAAAGATTAAATCAAGAACACGAAAAACAAACAGAAGAGTTTATGCGTTTAAAGCAATTAAAAGAAACTAAAGAAGAACAAGCTGAAATTGGTTCAAAATGGAAGGGGACTGATAATGACAGACTTCTTCGTGGATACAATAGAAATAAAGCCGGCAAATCTTTTAGAGATGCAAAAGTTATTCAAGGAAGAATGAAAAGAATTGAATTTGTGAAGCCGCCAAAAGAAAGAAGTGGTTTAGAGATAAATTTACAATCAACTGAAAAAGATGCTTCAAAAAATATTTTCATTAAAGATTTAGTTTGTGGTTATGACGATGGTTTTAGAGTTGGTCCTTTAACTTTGGATTTACCTTATAAAAAAAGAATTTGTTTTATTGGTGCTAATGGTTCTGGAAAGTCTACTATTTTAAAAACTGTAATTGGAAAAATATCTGCTATCTCTGGAGAAGTTAAGGTGGATAGTGGTGTGCATTTTGGAAACTTCATGCAAGAACATGAATCTTTGCCAAAAGAAAAAACAGCAATAGAATTTTTCTGCGGTCATATAAACACTGGAAAGGAATTGATTTTCAATCACCTTGTTCACTTTGGTTTTTCAGAAAAAAACTTCAACTCTAAAATCGAAAAATTATCTCCCGGGGAAAGAGCTCGATTACTTTTTGCTTACTTTGCAGCGATGAATGTGAATGTGCTGATTTTAGACGAACCTACAAATCACTTGGATATGGAAGCTGAAGAGGCATTAGAAAAAGCAATTGATGAATTTAAGGGTACTGTGATTACAGTTTCTCATGATAGATATTTTGTAAACAGAATGAAGTTCGATGAATATTATGTGGTTTCTGATCAGGGTATTGAAAAGACTGATTCTATAAATGAGTATGTAGAAAAGATGGAAAACCGTTCTAGAAAACTTTTGAGAATGTTAGGAAAATAATTTTCCACATTAATTTTAAATAAAATAATCTATTTATCTAATTAGGTGTAGAATTATAGCGTGGATATAAATCAAGTACCTCAAATTCAAACTCAAATCCAACCTGTTAAAAATAAAAGCCATAATGCTTTAAAGACTATTTTTATTTTGGCTATGATTATTTTAGCTGGCATGATTGGAGCTTTCTATTTTATTTTAAATCAGGACAAGTTGGCACTAGAAAATCAACTTGTTAATTTGCAAAAACAACAAGAGAGAAATGATTTGCAATCTAGTTTTTCTAATACTGATTTTGATAAAGCTATTGCTGTTGGAGAAAAATTAATTAATGAAGACCCAGAAGATGTTACAAACTACATCTTGTTGGCAAATTCTTATCTTCAAAAAGGTAGTGTTACTTTTAATGAAGAAGAGAATGCAGATATAGCTATTTCTGTGTTGGAAAAAGCTATTTCTATTGATTCTAGAGTTAGTGAGGTATACAGAGTGATGGGGTATGCTTACGAAATAAAACAAGATTACAAACAAGCTCTAACAATGTATGAGACGGCTATTGAAATTGATCCATTAAATGATGTAGCTTTTGGAGCTAGGGGGCATATGTATTTTTTGACCGGAAATGAAACTTTGGCAGAATCAGATTTAAAAAAATCTTTAGAAATTAATCCAGATAATGATAAGGCGCTTGTTGATTTAGCTGGTATATATTTCAGAACTAAAAAAGATAGCACTGTTGATATTGAAGAAATAATTTTAAGAGCTATTTCAATTTCAGAAAATGACAATGTTAAAGCCGAAGCATTTCAATTACTAGGTTCACTTTATTATTCACAAAAACTTTATCAAAAAGCTGAAAAGCAGTTCGCACAATCTGTTTCATTAGAAGAACGTCTTGCTATGTCTTGGGTGGGAATTGCTATGAGTAAATTGATGCAATTAGATGTTGTTTCAGAAGAAGAATTTGATGCAAGTGTTCGTGTTGTGATTGATGCTATTGAAAAATCTCTAACACTAAGTCCAAATCTTGCTAGGGCATATTTAGCCGAAGGATTATTATCTGGATATTTATCTGAATTTGAAGCTGAAAAAGAAGCTTATCAAAAGGCATTGTCTGTAATAAGTAGTGATATTACTTTAAGTAAAGTAGAAAAAGAAGAATTAAAATTAGAATTAGAAAATCTAATGAAATAGTCATGAGAAAAAATAATCTAATCAAAATAATAATCGCCTCAGCACTTCTTTCAGTATTTTCTTTTATTTGTTTTGTTAACTTTTCAGATACACAAGCCGAAGCAGCAACTTATAAAGTAAAAGTTGGAAGCAAGAGTGTTTTTGTGCGCACTGCACATGGTTCTGCTTATGCAAAAGCTAAGGCACAAAAAGCATTTAGTGGAGGAAGATTAATGAGTGGATGTAGAAATGTTTCTTACAACTGTCATTGGTGTGGTTCTGGTGGCGGAAGCGGTGGTGTTACTCCACCTCCTCCTGTTGATGTCTGCCCAAATTTACCAGGTAATCAAGGTAATGTTCCTGATGATTATAAAAAAGTTGATGGTAATTGTTTACCTGATATGTGTTTGAATATTACAGGCTTTCAACAAACTATCCCAGATGGATTTCAGGATGTTGGAGGAAAGATTTGCCAAGTTGGTAATTCATTCTTCTTGTCATGCCATGCTCAAGATTCTATTGTGAAGCCAAATGAAGAAGCGGCTTTTGTTGCAACTCCTGTAAATCATAAAGGTCTTGTAACTTTTCAATGGTTCTTAGATTCAAACAATAGCGGCTCTCCTTTATCTACTCAAAGATCAGAAGACAAAGTATTTTTCAAAAAGTCTTTCTCTGATGAAGGAAATAAAAGATTAACTGTGGTTGCTACAGATGAGGATGGTAATAAAAAACAAAAATATTGTGGCGTAATGGTTACAAATAAAAATGAAGATGAACTAGAAGATGAGATTGATTTGAATGATGATGGAATATTAGACCTTGTTGCCAATGGCGGTTTATTAGATAAAGACGCAGCTGTTCAATTAAATATTGATAGAACTTTAACTAATACAACATGTAAGCTTACTTGGGACTCTACAAATACATTAGAATGTCTACTTACAAATACAGAGGGATTAAATGAAAAAGTTGCATTAGATGGAAGCAGGGACGTGTCTCCAGGAATATATACTCTTAGATGTTTTACACCAAGCCTAAGAATTATTGAATCAGAGGTTAGAACTTGTCGAATGAATCCTGATGTTAGGGAAATATAAAATATAAATAAATTTATATTAAAGTTTTTGTAATTCCTTTAAGTCCTTATCTGGCATATAAAGTATTAAAATACCAATAAGAATACCAACTATTGAGGTATAAAATTTATCTCCATTAAAGAAAGTTAGTTCAATCATATCTAACATATGCCATATACCTCTCCATATAAAAACAAGCCCGATTGCAATACTTAAATTACTAGCTAAATAATTTAAAGATAAGCGATGACCTTTGTTTTTAGTTTTTTTCATATCAAAATTATAGCATTGATTAATTTTTTCTAAAATTTTTTATTAACTTTTATTTAATAAAATTTCATAGTGTTTATGTAATTATTTTCTCAAATGAAAAACACAGTACCTTCAAAAAGCATCGCAGTCTTTGGATCTAACTGGGCAGAACCCACCAAAAGATTTATTGAAACAATTGGTTTATTTCAAAACGTGGTTTTGTTTAAATACGATTGTAGAGAAAGTCTTTTTATCGAGCAGTATGATTTCTTCCTCATGACAGACTTTGATTTTACTGATTTGCAAAAGTTGGATGAAATGCGTCAGGTTGTATACACTCGTTCAATGAAGAGTGTGATTTTTGCAAACATTGATGATGTAAATATTGCAAAGTCTTTGCGTGAGTCATCTGCTCGTGTGGTGAGTGTTTCTCCAAAAACAAAATATCTACCAAAAGCTTTTACTGAAGCTGTTTTGCATGAATATTTTGATCCGAGGACTGCAATGGAAAAAATGCGAGTTCCTGCGTTAAAAGTGGCTTAAATAGGCGTTTATTACGCCTTTTTCTTTTTGTGATAAAATATAAAAATATGAATTTACCGCAAAAAAAGAAAAGAGATAGCAGATGGAATTATGGTGGTTCAAATTGGAAATTATCACGTTCAAAAATTGATTTATTTGTAGACTGTCCTAGATGTTTTTATATTGATAATAAATTAGGTATTGCTCGACCAAAATTTCCTTCGTTTCTTTTAAACACAGCAGTAGATACACTTTTTAAAAAAGAATTTGATATTCATCGCGCAAACGGAACTCCGCATCCAATTATGACTTCTTATGGAGTAGACGCTGTACCTTTTGAACATCCCAAAATGGATACTTGGCGAGAAAACTTTGAAGGAGTGCAATTTCATCATGAAGATACAGGTATGATTATTTCTGGAGCCGTAGATGATATTTGGGTTAAGCCAGATAATTCTTTAATTATTGTTGATTACAAATCTACAAGCAAAGAAGAAGAGATTACTTTAGATGATAAGTGGAAAGATGGATATAAAAGACAAATGGAAGTTTATCAGTGGCTTCTAAGGAAATTGGGATTTAATGTTTCAGAGATTGGGTATTTTGTTTATGCAAATGGGAAAACTGACGCAAAAACATTTGATGCAAAATTGGAGTTTGATGTGACATTGATTCCGTATGAAGGTGATCCAAGTTGGGTTGAGGATACTATTTTTAGGATTAAAGAAACTCTAGATAAAGATGAAATTCCTGCTCCTAGCTCAGAATGTGAATATTGTCAGTATCATTATGGTAGATCTGCATCTGAAAATAAATAATTATGGGATTTTCTGATAATTCTTTTAATACAAAAAGAGGTCTCGATCCACATGCGATGCGTATTTTGGATATGCGTAAGCAAAAACGTGGAGATAGAGATAAAGAATTAAAAAGAAAACAAGCAGAAAGAGAAATTAATTCTATAAGAAATAGAGTAACTATTATCGAAAGAGAGATTGAGAGACTTTCTATTACAGGGAGAAGATCAAAGGGTGATATCGCAAGGACTGAACAAGAATTACAAAAAGAAGTTGGAGATGTGTTGAAATTAACAGCAGAGCTTGGTGAACATGAAAAGAAAATTCATGATTTAGAAAAAATGCTCGGTGCGAAAAAGGGTACATTTAGTAGATTAAGATCTATTGTTTCTAGGTCTGGAAAAGATTCTAGTGCTGTAGAAATACAAAGAATTAGAGATGAATTAAAAAGGGTAGAACAAGAGCTTGATCAGTTGCAAATGAAAAGAAAAAGATTGGTTACAGAAATGAGTCAGGTACAACAAAAACAACAAAAAGCATATGAAGCAGAATCAAAATTTTCAGCAGAAATGTCTCAAAGTCAGGCTGAGTTAGAAAAAATGATGCAAGAAATGGAAGCTGAAAGGAGTGTCTTTAATAGAATGAGAGCGAGATATTCTAGAGAAAATAAAGATGTGTTGCAAAAACAAAGAGAAATCGAAGACGCTCGAAATCGTTCTCAAGGGTCTGGTACAGGAATACCAGCTTTAGAAAGAGAGAAACAAGTGTTAGAGCAAAAAATTAAAAATTTGGAAAAGGAATTAAATTAAAATATGAAAAATAATTTTCCAGTAACTATTGTGATTTTTGGTGGAACAGGTGACTTGGCACGCAAAAAACTTATACCTGCGCTTTTTGATTTGTATAAAAATAATTTTTTAGGTGAATCTTTTGAAATTTTAGGTGTTTCTAGAAAGGAAATTTCTGATGTAGAATTTCAGAATTTTATAAACGACTCTTTGGTGGGCAAGAATGGTGACGTTGATAGCTTTAAAAAAAGAGCAAAATATTTTTCCGCAGATGTTTCAAATGTTGATTCATTTAAAAAACTTTCTGATTTCTTATCAGAACAAGATAAGGTGAGAGGTGTTTGTGCGAATAAGATTTTTTATTTAGCAATCGCTCCAAAATTATATGAACAAACATTCAATCAATTAAGCGTATCTGGTTTGATGATGAAGTGTGTAGGCGAAAATGGAATCGAATCTTGGTCTAGGATATTAGTTGAGAAACCTTTTGGAAATGACACGCAACACGCTATTGAGCTCGATAAAATGTTGGGAAGACTGTTTCAAGAAGAACAAATTTTTAGAATTGATCATTATCTTGCAAAAGAAACATTACAGAATATTTTGACGTTTAGATTTGCTAATCCAATTTTTGCAACAATATGGAATTCTGAGTCTATAGAAAGGGTGGAAATAAAAATGTATGAAAGTTTTGATGTTGATAATAGGGGTTCTTTGTATGATGGGGTGGGAGCGCTTAAAGATGTTGGTCAGAATCATATTTTACAGATGTTGGCTTTGATTGCTATGGAAGACCCTGTGTCTTTGAGTGCTGATGCGATTAGGAGAGGGCGCGCGGCGGTACTGGACGCGTTGAAAATCTCCGATACGGTGGCGCCGCGCGCCCCATACATCCGTGCTCAATATTCCGGATACAAAGAAATACCAGGAGTAGAGAAAGATTCAAATACAGAAACTTATTTTTCTATTAAAGCTGAAATAGATAATAATCGTTGGCGAAATGTACCATTTTATCTTTCAAGTGGTAAAGCTCTAAATGAAACCTGTACAGGGATATCTATAATTTTTAAAGAGAAATACACCAGTGTTTGTCCTGTTTATGATGAACATGATTATAAAAATATAATTAATTTTAGAATTCAACCAAAAGATGGTATCAATATTAAATTTTGGTCTAAAAAACCTGGCTTTGATTACAAAGTTGAACCAACTAATTTAAAATTTTTATATTCAGAAACTGATTCAAGAATTCCTGACGCCTACGAAAGAGTTTTATTTGATTGTATAAAAGGAGATCAAACACTTTTTGTCTCAACTAACGAAGTTGTATCTCAGTGGAAATTTATAGATAGTGTTATAAATAATTGGAAAGATACTCCTGTTTTAGAATATGAAAAAGGCATTGACCCATCTCAAATTGGAGGTACCATTTAGTTATGGAAGAGGCAATAAAAAATTTTCATAAACAATTTGAATACGAACCAATAATTCGTAATTCAGAAAAACTCAAAGAAAAATATGACCATTTTATTTTATGCGGAATGGGCGGATCTCATTTAGCTGCTGGAATAATAAAAATGCAGATTCCTGGCATAGAGCTTTATGTTCACAAAGATTATGATTTACCTCCATATGATGATGAGTTTTTCAAAAAAAGTTTATTGATTGCTAGTTCTCATTCTGGAAACACCGAAGAAGTTTTGAGTTTTTTACGTGCTGGTATTGAAAAGGGTTATGACGTCGCTGTTATTACAACTTCAGGAAAACTTTTTGAAATTGCAGTGTCACAGCAATTACCACATATTGTTATTCCAGATGGTGGATTAGAACCCAGATCCGCTTTAGGTTTTTCTAGTTTAGCTTTGGCAAAAATCTTAAGAAATGATGAATTACTGAAACAATTAAAAGAAGCTGGGAAGAGCATTAAGCCGGATATTTTAAAAGAAGAAGGTCGGTCACTGGCTAATGTAATTTCAAATAAAACTCCAATAATTTATTCTTCAAATCAAAATCTTGCGATTGTCTATAATTGGAAAATTAAATTTAATGAAACAGGTAAAATACCATCATTTTATAATTTATTTCCCGAATTAAATCATAATGAAATGCAAGGATTTGATGATGAAGAAAATTCTTCTAAATTTCATTTCATTTTTCTACACGATAAAACAGACCACGAAAGAATAGAGAAGAGAATGGTGGTGACAAGCAAAATTTTTGAAGAAAAAGGTTTTTCTGTAAGCAATTTAGAATTAGTTGGTCAAAATACCCTGGAAAAGATTTTTAATAGTTTGCTGATTGCAGATTGGACAGCTTTAGAAATTGCAAAATCAAATGCAAAAAATCCCCAATCGGTTTTAATGATTGAGGATTTTAAGCAAAGATTAAATCAATAATTATCTACTTAATTTATCACTAATTTCTCGAAGTAGCATAACTTCTTCTGAGGGCATCTTTGGTTCTGTTGGATTTTCTTCTTCTTTTCTCTTTAGATTGTTTATACCTTTAACAACTAGAAATATTGCCCAAGCAACTATTACAAAGTTGATTAAAACTGTAATAAACATTCCGTAATTTAATGTAAGTTGCGCTTGTGCTTCTGTGGCCTTTTTCAAAACAATAACTTTGTCTGAAAAATCAATACCACCAGTAACAAGACCAATAATCGGATTTATAAGATCTTCTACTAATGAAGCAACTATTTTTCCAAAAGCTGCACCAATAACAACTCCGACTGCTAAATCAACCGCATTTCCTTTAATTGCAAAACTTTTAAACTCCTCGATCATTTTTGATCCTTTTTTTATTGTTTCCATACAATCAGAAATATAGCAGATTATGCGAATTTTGGCGATTTTATTACTTGAATTACAGTACCGTTAACCATAAAACTATCATTTTCATGTATAAAAATAGGCGGAATACTCTGAGTAGAATCTGATACCAGTACAACTTGATTATTGTCTTCATCCCAAACATATTTTTTTACGTTCGCCATATCATCTATAACAGAAAGCACAATTTCGCCATTTCTAGGATTTCTTCTCTCTGTATCTATTATTAAATAATCACCGTCTTCGATAGTTTTACCATCTACGAGCGCTTTGTTCATAGAAAGACCTTGAGCACGAATAGCGAATATATTTTTGCATTTCTTCAAAATATTTTTTGAGATTTTTAGATACCCTTGAATGTTTTCTGTGGCGAAAATAGTAGCGGGGCCACAATTTGCAGTACCTACAATAGCAACAGACACGAGACCTGTATTTTTATTTGTACCAGAGACAGCGCGGGTGATTGTTTTAGATATCTTGTCGATCTTTATGAGACCCTTCTTTTCTAGTTGGGTAAGGTGATGCTTTATTTTTTGAGGAAATTTTTCTCCAACCAGATCACCAATCTGTCTTAATGTGAGACCTTTCAATCCATTCTGATCTATTTTTTGTAAAATTTTTTCTTGAACTGAATGCATAATATTTTTTAAATTAATAACTTATAAATACAATTATACATATAAAACTAGAAAAAAATCAAAAAGTTATCCACATATATTTAAATCTAGAAAAGTTGACACAATGTAAAACTAGAATAAAATTGAATTATTATTAAATTAAAAATAAATTTATGTTCCGCGACTTTCAAACAAGAAAAAATAGATTACAAAAAAGAAATTCTTTTGCCAAGAAATTACACACTTATTTAAAGGCATCTTCTACTTTTAAGTTAACAATGTTTTAAATTCTAATATTTACCTAAAATTTAATCATGATATAATTTTTAGGTAGGTAGTTTAATTAATAATTAAATAATTTTTAAATTAAATATGAAGGCATTAAAAATGATCGCTTATGTTTTGGTTATAGTAGGAGCATTAAATTGGGGATTGGTTGGTCTATTTGGATTTGATCTGGTTGCAACTCTTTTTGGTGATACGACTACATTATCAAGACTTGTATATTCATTAGTTGGAATTTCAGCATTGCTTATGCTTGTTATAAAATGTGGATGTAGAACATGCAATGCTTAAATTTGTATAACATAAATAAAGTATTAATTTTTATCATGGAATTAAGTAATATATAAAACATGTTTTTAAATAAATCAGCGAAGAGCATTTTAATATTAATTTTTGTTGTATCTATACAATTTAGTAATTTTGGTAATAATATAACAAAAGTTTTTGCTAGCCCAATTTCTGTTGGTGGCTCTCCTTATGGAATTGGAATAACACCAGATGGAAAGAGAACTTATGTTGCAAATTTTGGTTCTGATAATGTTTCAGTCATCGATACAGATCCACTTAGTGCTGGATGTCAAGATTTGATTGATACTATTACCGTTGGTATTAATCCGGTTACAGTGGCAATTACTTCAGATGGAAAAAGAGCTTATGTTACAAATTATGGTAGTTCAAATGTTTCAGTCATCGATACAGACCCATTAAGTGGTACTTATCATGATGTGATTGATACTATTACTGTTGGATTGAGCCCGCACGGTATTGATATTGTTTTTGGTGATACAAGAGCATATGTTAACAATCATTTGAGTGATAATATCTCAGTCATCGATACAGATCCATTAAGTGGTACCTATCATGATGTGATTGATACTATAAATTTGGATGTTGGTGCCGTGCCATCAGATATTGTAATATCTCCTGACGGTAAAAGGGCTTATGTTTTAAATTGGGGTGGTGGAGGTGGTTCTACTATTTCTGTATTTGACACAGATCCGCTAAGTGGCACTTATCATAGTCTTATAGATACGATTATCTCTGGTAATGGTGTGCATGATTTAGCTATGAATTCTGACGGGAAACAGACTTATGTAACTAATTATAGTGATAATAGTGTTTCAGTTATAGACACAGATCCGCTAAGTGGCACTTATCATGATGTAATTGATACTATTACTGTTGGTATTAATCCGATTGGTATTACTGTAACACCAGATGATAAGAGAGTTTATGTTACAAATTATGGTAGTTCAAATGTTTCAGTCATCGATACAGACCCATTAAGTGGTACTTATCATGATGTGATTGATACTATTACTGTTGGTAGTAATCCAACTTCATATGGGGGTGATTTTATTTCTCCAGATGGTAATTATGCATTTATACTAAACTATACTGATGACACAGTCTCAGTCATCGATACAGACCCATTAAGTGGTACTTATAATTCAGAAACATCTTCTTGTGGTATCATCGGCGACGTCACCAACCCCGCAATCTCCACTCTTTCGCCTGTAGATAATGCTACAGGTGTAGCAACAAATACTAACTTAGTAATAACTTTTGACGAAAATGTAGATGTAGAGACAGGAAACATCATAATCAAAAGAACTTCAGACGATACAACATTCGCGACAATAGATGTGATATCAGGGCTTGTCACAGGTACAGGAACAGATACTATAACAATTAATCCATCATCTGATTTAGAAGAGAATACTGAATATTATATTCAAATAGACAATACAGCATTTGATGATACAGCCGGCAATAGTTACGCAGGAATAAACAACACAACTACATGGAGCTTTACTACGACTGATGAAACCGCCCCAACAATAACAAATGTGACTTCAGACAAATCCAATGGATACTATACAGTCGGTGAAGTAATTGATATTGATATCACATTCTCAGAAGCTGTGACATCAACAGGCGACGTCACCATCACACTGGAAACTGGTGCTACAGACAGAACATGTACATTCACTGTATCAAACTCAACAACTGGTACCTGCAACTACACCGTACAATCTGGAGACATATCATCCGATCTCACAGTCTCATCAATCTCAGGAACAATTGCTGATCAATCTGCAAATGCAATGTCAAACTTTGTTCCTGCTACAAACCTTGCTGCTAACAAAGATATTGTTATTGACACAACAGCTCCAACTGTATCAATCACAGCACCAATAGATGGTGCCACTGTATCTGGTTCATCGGTATCTCTTACTGCTAATGCTTCAGATACAAACATGTTAGGTGTACAATTTAAAAGAGACACTAACACAAATATAGATTTAGAAGATACAACTTCAGCATACGGAGTGACTTGGGATACTACACTTTTATCAGACGGGGCACAATTACTAGTAGCTGTGGCTCGTGACCTTGCAGGAAATTATGCGACATCTACTGCTATCAATGTCACAGTTAATAATGTAGCAGATACAAATTCGGGTGCTTCTGGTGGCGGACGTTCTTCTTCAATCTCTGCCACCTGCAAACCTTCAGACCGCACAATCTCAGTGGGAGACAAAGTATCTTTTGATATAGACATAAACACAACAGAAGATGACTACACATTCAAATGGACAAAAGTATTATCTGGTAATGATGAAGATGAAAAATACAAATTCACAGAACCAGGCAAATATTATCCAAGAGCAGAAGCTAAAGATACAGATGGAAATGTTGCTGTGGTGAATTGTGGGACGATAACAGTGGAAGAAAGTGATGATGAAGACATAGAGGAAATTGAACACGTTGAAGAAGATACTTTTGAATATGGAAAATCTTCGGTTTGTAGTAACTATATTTCAGTGCCTACACCAATTAAATATGGTTTAGATAATGATATTGAAAATGTTAAAAAAATTCAAGCATTCTTGAATAAGTATGAAAATAAAAACCTTGATATTAATGGAATATATGATATCCAAACAGAGACTGCTGTGAAAGATTTTCAAGTGAAATATTCACTTGAAGTACTATCACCTTGGGGTTATAAAACACCTACAGGTATAGTGTATATAACTACCGCAGCAAAAATGAATGCTATACATTGTACATCATATCTACAATGTCCTGTGTTTACAAAACACACAAAGTTAGGTGATTCAAACGAAGAAGTCCCTACAATTAAAAGCTTTCTAAATTTAATATTAGATACAAAGCTTGATACTGATTCATCTTTATATGATCAAAATACATATAATGCCGTGAAAGATTTTCAAAATAGATATAAAGACTTTGTCTTAAAACCTTGGGGATTATATTCTGGAACAGGTTTTTGGTATAAAACAAGTATTAGACAATCTAATAAATTCATGGGTTGCAAAATGTCCCCAGAAACATTAGAAAATGGTGTGTTTGTAGATTAATAATAAAATTCTTTCAACATATCTGAAATAAATCTAGAGATTTCTTCAATAGGTACTGGTCCTAATGCCATAGTTTTCACTCCATGATGTTGCAAGAAGGTTAGCTCTGCTCCTTCGATTAGTTTTCCAATATATAATATTCCAGCTTTTTCCATTTCAGGAACGGCTCTAATTTCTTTTACGAAATCTACAATTGATTCCCAATATACAGGTACTAAAAATACAATTGCACCAGGAATCCATTCTTTTGCTTTCTTAAGACCTTCTTTAAAACTCTCTGTTTGGAATACATCAATATTTTCTTTTTCAAAAATTGGTAAAAAAGGTTTTGCGTCTGTTAGTTTTGAAATTAAAAGTAATTTTTTATCTGACATTTTTTTAGAAATTAATTTGTTCTAGATTTTTTGGTTCACCATTTACAACAGTGAATCTCATTCTACCAATAATCTGTCCTCGCTCTGTTTCTATATCAACTCTCCATAAACCTTCTTGTATGTTTTGTTTGAACGAGTATCCACGAAAACCATCTTCTCGTCCACCATATATTTCAATTGGAATTCTTTCTTTCTCAACCCATCCTTTTTTTCCATCGTAAAATGACCATTGATGATATATTTTTGTTGTAAGTTTAGCAGGTGCAAAAATTGATGCAAAAGCATACACACCATTGCCGTCATTTTTAAAGGTTGAATTATATGTGTGAAATGGTAAATACCAAGGAATATCTTCTCGCACAATCAGGAATTCATTGTTACTACTTCTTAAAACATTATGAAATATTCCACCGGCTTTCATTGATAGGGGAATTGGAGGAATTAAGTTTGCAAAATAAAATACTAAAAATAAACACAATGTGATTGTTAAAGATTTAATGACTTTATTTCTCTCATCTATAAGTATTGTATTTTTTATATAGTGAATAGCTTTGAATAATCCTATTACAAAGAAATACATTAATACTGACGCTATTAAAGTTGAGATTAAAAATACTAATGTTCCAATTTTTTTAATAATTACAGGGATAACCAAATTTACATACGACAAAAGTGCAATGAAGAAAATAATTAATTGGAATCTCATCTTTGGGAATCTTCTATAAAAATATTCATTTCCCAACATTAAGGCAAACAAGACAATTAAAAATGGAAAACTTGCACCAAAAGATCCACTTCTAAAATAAAAAATAAACAGACCACTAAAAAGACCTCCGATTGCGTATTGAAAAATTAGAGGTGAGAAATCATTTAGTCTTTTAAATTTTATATTTTCATCTGAATTTATACTTTGAATATAAATGAAAAAAATCATTGAAGAGGCAAGTAATAAATAGAAAAATAAAATTATATTATCAAAGACTTGATCAACTCTGTTGAGGGTAATGTAATCAACTATAAAACCTAATACCAAAAAAGCAGGGAAGAGAAATCTCTCGTGAGTTTTTGTAAAGGTCTGTATTTTGTTAACTGCTTTTTTCATTTAATTGTAGTAATAATTTTAGCACGCAAAAACGCTCCTTTTGGGAGCGTTTTTGCGTGCTGAGATAATCTTGTGGATTATGCTCGGCTAACCTTTGAAGCTTGTGGGCCTTTTGGTCCATCTGTAACTTCGAAAGTCACGATATCACCCTCACGAAGATCGTTGAAGGCTACTCCAACTAGTTCATTTGCGTGGAAGAAAAGGTCTTTTTCTTGTCCTTCGCGCTTGATGAAGCCGAAACCTCTATCATTTACGCGTACTACTGTTCCTTTGTCGTTCATTTTTTATTTTTTACTTTACTAACTTCAAATACTATACTTGGGCTTTTCACCTGACCTTGTGTTCCTGCAGCAAATATTTGACCCCTATATGATAAGCGATAAAAGCGATTTTGTCAATCTCTTAGTCAAAAATACTTACTAAGTATTCATCCAATTCTCGTTGAGATAAATCGTAGAAACTTTTTTCATCTTTGTATAAATCTCTAGCCAGTTTTTCACCAACAAATCTCCAGTGCCATGGTTCAAATTCATAATAAGAATTATTTTCTGGATATGAAAGTATAAAACCAAAACGGTGAGCATTATTTAAAAGCCATTGATATGATTTTGAGTCACCAAATTCGCTAAATCTTGAGCCGAGAGTTGTGTTTGTAAAATCTACAGTTGTGCCGAGTTGATGTTCAGAATATCCTTGATCTGCTGAAAATTGATTTGCGCCACCGGCACCATGTGTCACAGTGTATGCATTTTTTAAACTAGCTTGTGTTCCAAAAGATCTATAAGCAGAAATAATTCTAATTTCATGACCTTCATTTTTTGCTGTATCAATTAATTCTTTTAGATGTGGCCATACTTCTTGATGAATTTCATATGTTCTACTTTCATCGTGTTTGTATTCATCAGGAATTTCTCTAAGATTTGTGGGCACATAATTTTCATTTAAGAAAAAAACTTTAGAATATTTTTGCAAAAGTTCAGGATCGGTGTAGCTGATTTTTTCTAATGTACCAACACTTTCAGAAATTTGATTGATTTTGTCTGTAATGCTTCCACTTTTTTCTTGGGCTTCTTTTAATGCTTCTGCAAAAGATACATTTTCATTTTTTGTCGCTAAAATCACAGTTTCTAAATCGGTAATTTTTTGATTTAAATTAAATAAAGCCTCATCTTGAATTTGCGCTTGCTGTTCTTGTGATTTTTTATCATTAAAATTTTCAAAAACAATATAACCAACTCCTAAAATAGCCAGTGTGCTTAATGTTATTGGTATGTATTTAGAATATTTTTGCATTTATATTTTTTATTAATTAATTTGTGGAGGTCTCCAGAATATCCTTTCAAGAATTCCATGATTTTTTCCTGCTAATAATTTTTTAGCAAATTTATATCCAAGTTTTTGGCACTTATTCAGTATTCTTTGATTTTGGAAAGTTTTAATATTTCCACTATAAAATGCACCCATACATTTTGCGCCATAATAAAGAAATACTCCTCTTAGCCAGAAGGGTGGAAAAGCAAAGAAAAGAATTTTTTGCGCCCAACTCGGTGTGCCACCAGAAACAAGAAAATAAACTTTTAAATGACTTAGCTTTCCAATCGGTTGATTCATAATGTTTTTATTTTCTAAATCCAATGCAATAAAACGAATTCTATCAATAAAGTTTTTTAACCCAGCAGGAACAGAGAAGTTGTATGTAGGCGTAGAGATTATTAATGCATCTGCACTGCTTTTAATTTTTTCAGTAAGTTCTGCAAAATCTTTTTCATTTTCTTGAGCGCCCCGACTATTTTGATAAGAATAATTTTCTATAAATATTTCAGATAAAATAATTTTTTCAATTTCAATATTAGAATTTTTATCTGCATTCTGAATACCAGTTAAAAAATTATCCATCATCGAATCAGAGTTTCTTCCGTGGGAAGGGGATGCATATAGAGCGATTATTTTCATAGTAATAATATTAAGTCATTATGGGGATTTAGTTTACATGACAAACTTTAAAAAATGTGGCACTATAATTGAGTGAGAAAACAATTCAAAAATTTCTTTTTACCAAATAAAGACAACAATCATAAGCCAGCAAGTCTTGGTGCAAAGGTTGTAGGTGGTATTTTAGCCATTGTTTTGTTTTTAGAAATTGCATTTTTATTTTTAGTTTCTCCTATCTTGCCTGGTCTAATCGGAAAGTTAAGTTATTTAGCGGCTGTTTTACCAAGTGTTTTGGTGTATGAGACAAACGAAAGTCGAGAAGAAAATAATTTAGGACTATTGGAAACAAATGATTTGCTAATCGCTGCGGCACAACTCAAAGCAAACGACATGGCTCAAAGAGGATATTTTTCTCATGATACTCCCGAAGGTCAAAAACCTTGGTATTTTTTGAATTTAGTTGGTTATCAATATGATGTAGCGGGAGAAAATTTAGCTGTGAATTTTATTGATTCTGATGATGTTCATAATGCATGGATGCGAAGTCCGACTCACAAATCAAATATTTTGAAAGATAAATATACTCAAATTGGTATTGCTACAGCAAATGGTGTTTACAAAAATAAAGAAGTAATTTTTGTTGTGCAATTTTTTGGTACTCCTAAAAACTCTTTGGCAAAAAATAATATTGCAGTAGCACAAACTACAAATGTACAAATACCGGAAGTGGCAACAAGCTCTGTGGTTGTTTCTATAAAAGATCAAGCTTCCGCTGTGCGTGGTGCAGAAATTGATGAGAATATAAATCAAGTTGATTCTCTTAAAGAAAAAATAATGAGCTCGCCAAAGAATTTTATTTTATTAATATTGTCAGTTATCTTAGCTTTTGTTTCTATTTGCTTCATTTTGAATGTGTTTGTGAAATTTAGAATTCAGTATGCTGATTTAGTTTTGCACGGGATACTTTTGATAGTAATCATATTTGCAATGATTTATTTCAACAGTCAAATTACAAATATTGGAGGACAAATTGAAAGTTTGTAAATCGTTGTATTTTTTAGAATAAAGTTCTATATTCTATAAAGTCGAGAGAGGGTATTTAAGAGTTAATTTAAAGATTATGCGTAAACTAAGGGTTTTAAGTTTTGGATTTTTGCTTTTTGCAATGATGTTTGTGGCAAATTTTGCATTTGCAGTTAGTGCAGATGTAGCAGTTTGTTTTAATGGAAATACAAGTTATTTCAACAATCAAAATCAAGCAAATAAATTTATAGAAGATAATCCAGGTGCTACTTTAGGTGCTTGTGTTGAAACACCACCAACACCGCAAGGAGAACCACAACAAATCACAATTTGTCATTATGATTCTGAAGAGGAAATGTGGAGTGTTTTGAATATAAATGAAAATGCTTTTGGTGGTCATTCAGGACATCATGAAGGAGAGGTATCAGATTTTATTATTGAAGATGGATCTGATGAATCATTTTGTGATGAATTGATTAATGGTCCGGAAATAGATGAGACAGCACCAGATATGCCATCTCATGTTTCTCCTGCAGACGGTGTAACTCTTCCATCAGCTGCATTAACAGAGATTCAATGGACAGATGTTACAGATCCTTCAACACCTGTGTCATATTTCTATGAATCTTCAAATACTTCAGGTACAAATATGGATGGATCATTTACAAGTCCTGCATATCAATCTGGTGAATTAAGTAATTCAGAAATTGCAGCAGCCGGAACACCAGAAGGTATTTGGTATTGGCATGTGAGAGCTCAAGATTCTGTTGGTAATTTATCTGCTTGGACAAATGCATGGCAAATTATCGTGGATAATACTCCATCAGAAGAAGGTCCTGAGTATCCATATGGAGTAATCACAAATCCAAGTGCAAATGAAAATGTTTTTGGATTAATTAATCTAACAGCAGAGTACTTTGATGGTGATGATGAAAATGACGATGCTGTGCAGTGGGCAGTAAGAGCTGGTACTTGTGAAGCAAATACTGGAACTGTTGCTGGAAACGTAGATGGATTTACAGATTCATTTACATGGGATGGAAATATGTTTTCAGCTCCATTCGATGCAGATCTATTTGAATTAGGAGAATACTGCTTTATCTTCAACCCAACAGATGATGGAGAAGTAAATGTTAGAGAAACACAATTGTTCAATATTGTTGAAGGTGAAGAAGAAAACGAAAACAATGAAGAGGTTTCAGAGACAGAAGATCAGACTCCAGAAGAAGAGGGACGTCGTTCTGGTAGAAGACGAGGAGGAAGTGTTCTTGGAGCAACAACAGACAGTGAAGTTCTAGGTGCTTCAACCGATTCTTGTTCAATGTATATAAATGATTATATGCAAAAAGGTCATTCAAATTCATTAGAAGTTGAAAAATTACAAAATTTCTTGAATCAACAAGGTTTTGTAGTTCCTGTAACTGGTGTGTTTGGAGATGCTACAGAAGAGGCAGTTAAACAATTTCAACTAAAATATAAAGAAGAAGTATTAATGCCTTGGGTTAATCTAGGATTAAGTGATGGTAGTCCAACAGGAATTGTTTATAAAACAACTCGTTGGAAGATTAATAATATGATGTGTGAAGGTTCTGAAGTGTTTCCAATACTTCCTTAATTAATTACATAAATAATTAATATAAGTTGTATAAATAAAAAGCGGCGGTCGCATTCGCGACCGCCGCTTTTTATTAAACCTTACACTAACTTAGCTTTCTTTTCTTTTATAATAAAAATGATTGCGCATACAAACACAATTGCATAAATTGCTCTTGTTACATATGTCATATCACCAAAAAGCCAAGCGATAATGTCTATTCTCAGAATAGCAATTGCACCCCAGTTGAATGCACCTGCTAAAATCATAAATTTAATAAATTTCATACAGGTTTAATGATACATCTAATATTTTTTATATAAAAAACTTGTCCACATTATTTTAAAAAATAAAAGAATATAAAAATTATTTTATATATAATATATCTTAATGAAGACAATTCCGTTACTAGCTTTTTCTCTGCTTTCTCTTGGTCTACTTTCTTTTCAAGTTGATTTAAATGAGGTCTCTAATCTGTCTGCTGTATCAACAGGAAGCTGGTATCAAATTGGTGGCACAACTAATACTGCCGGCACTGGTGTAAAAGTCGGTGACACTAAGACAGGTCCTACTGGTGTTAACTCTGCAAAAGTCGGTGACACTAAGACAGGTCCTACTGGTGTTAACTCTGCAAAAGTCGGTGATACTAAGACCGGTTCTACTTCGGGTGTTTCAGCAAAAACAGGAACATCAGATGTTGGTCTAAAAACAGTTGGCAGCACAGTCTATTCAAATTGCCCAACAACATGGGTGAAAGATGGTCAGGTTGTATGTGATAAAAAAACCTACACACTGGATGAAATAAAAGCTATTACAGGCAAAACAAATTTGTATCAAGTTGACGGTACTATTCTTAATACTCAAACTTCTGCTAGAATCGGTAATGCTATTCAAACAACTTTAAATTCTGCCCCAAAGTCAGGATTAGGTTGTACTGTACCAAAAGCTGATAACTATAATCCAAATGCATTAATGGACGACGGAAGTTGTCGTGGTTGTTTAGATAGAAACAATAAAGAAAAATATGTTGGTGATATTTATGTTTCTAAAATAAGAACAACAAATAATACATGTAAACCTGGTCCTTTTATACCAGACTATAGTTCAAAGAGTTGTGTAACTGGAATATTTGGTCCAGAAGAAGAAATTGTGTGGCTTATTAGACCTCAAAGTCAAAATGATTCAAATTATGATTATCTCACTCCTATTTCATCAGGTACAAGTACTAAACCAACATTAAATATAAAAACTGCATCTTCATCTTCTTCTGCTAATCCATTTAATGATTCTTCAAGCCCAGAAGATGAACCTATTAATGAATATTACGAATATGAATTGTCAGGAGATAAAGTGATAGTTCCATCAAGTTTTTTGTCTCAATCAGAAGTTGAAATAATGCAAAAGTACGGCGGTTCTCTTTATGATTTGCAAACAAAATCACTTGTTCAATACGACAGAGAGAATCAAGATCCATATAAATGTAAACAAAGTTGTCATAACACTATGGCAATGAATTACAATCCTGAAGGAGCCCACTTCGGAAATACATGTAAATTTGAATTTCAAGATGAATGTTTGGATCCAAAAGCTTCAAATGTATATACTGGTACAAAACCAAAAGCTGGAGAAGGTAAGCCTTTAGTAAGAGATGATCCTACTGTTTGTGAATATGAAGAAGAACCTGAAGAAGAACAACCAAACACTACCCCAAGAAATTGCCAGTCATATGTATCAAGAAATGTTATAGAAATAATTTACAATCCAGATGACGAACCAACACATAAATCTTGTGGTGGTTTTGGTGGCGGGGCATATTCAATTGTGAGTTTGGGTGGGGGTATAAGACAAGTTGAATGTAATTTGGTAAAAGAAATTTGTTCAGATTCGGCAGTTCCTAATAATACAACTAAACCAAAAATACCATCTAAAACAAATAATGAAAATAACAATCTTTGTTCTGAATCTACTGCAAATCCTTACCAACCAAAAAGAGACGGGGAGAGTAGGACTTTTGTGAGTGGCGGAGAGTGTAATTTAGTGCCTACCCCATCAGCTAGAAGTTTTAATGCGGCACCACAAAACAACAACCCACCTCGAAACAATACTCCGCAAAATAATACACCACAACCAACAAATAAACCTTCTACAGAAGAAAAAAATAATTTTCTGGAAGAATGGCTTAAGAGAGTAAGAGAAGAGGCAAAAAAATTAATACCAACTTTTGATAAGGACGAAAATTCAACAGAAACTCAAGAGCAAGAAAACGATGTTCCAGAGATAGAAAAAACTCCAGAGGAAAAATTAGCTGATTTAGAAAAAGAGCTTGAAAGACAAAGACAAATGGAAGAAGAAAAAGCACAAGGCGAGGAGGAGGCTATAAGACAAAAAAAAGATGAGGAGTTTCGTAATAAAGTAGATGAAATTCTAAATGATGAAAAACTTTCTGATACTAAAAAAAGACAAGAGTTAGAAGATTTAGGTTTAAATAAAGAAAAATCTAAACAATATTTGGAGGATTATGAAGAGTCTAAAAAAGAAAATCCTGGTAAAGAAAGACCTAATGATCGTCAAAAACCACCAGCAGATCCAGATTTCGCAAAAGGAGTAAATGAAAAAGTCCCAACTCCACCTGTGTCACCAATAAAACCACCTTTTCAATTACCTAATTTTGTTAATTCACCTGTCGTAGGTGGTGCAGTTACAGGAAAACCTACATCGCAAATTCCTGCAAATGATAAACCTGTAGAATTTCCTTGGCAGCAGAAGGATAAACCAGCTGGAACTCCGCCAAGCTCTCTTGCTGCGGAAGAAAAATTTGATGCTATTGATCCAAATAGCACAGCTAGATTTCCGGTTGTTTGGACTGGTATGACAGAGAAAGAAATTGAAGAAAAGGGTTTTGTAAAATACCAACCAGCGGGAGATAAAGGAGATTCTGGGTCTGTTGGAACAGAGGGATCTGAAGGAGTTTCAGATAAACCACTTGTGACACAAGGCGTGACAAATAGAGATAAATATTTTACAGGAGAAGAGATTACTGTTGGGGACGATCCTAAAAATCCTGAACAACAAAAATTTTCTGTAAACACAGATGGTACAAATTACTCTAGTGACACAAAGCGACCTGGTACTGCTAGCAAGGTAGACAGTTCTTTGCCGCAGGTTACTATTCCGTATCAAAAAGATTCAAAGGAGTACGGATATGATAATTATAAAAATCAATTTGGTCCAGATGATATGGGTAGGTTAGTAAAGACAACTGTAACTTATCCAGACGGTACTACAATAGAGAAACTTACAGTTATTGGAGATACTGGTGGACATCATAAACAAGATGAGGAGGGTAATGTTGTTAAAAACGAAAAAGGAAATCCAGTCAGAACTTCTGGTGAACATAATCCAGCTTTTTACGACATGTTGAATGATTCTGTAGATAAAACAGAAAATCAAATAAAATTTTCAGGATACGGAATAACTGTTCCAGATGGAATAATTGTTACTCATCAACCGTTAAATTTAAAAATAGATATAAATAGTGATATTTCTGATGTTGAACAATATGAAAAAATTGAGCAAGAATTAATTGAACAAGGTGTTTTAACAGAAGATACTTATACTACTTATTCATCAGAAAACACTGAAGAGTATCAAAAGAATAATCCTCCAACATTAATTTCTGATATTAGAGAGAAATTTGATTCTTTTGGTGCGCAAAATCCAGTAACGGGTTCATTTCATGGTGATAAAAGCCCAACAAGAGGAGCAACATCAAAACCTGCGGTGACTCAATCAAATTCACCAGATTCTGTAGATGGAAATGATTCAGGTAATTACACACCAAATCTAGGTACAGAAACTCTAAAAAGAGGATCTAAGGGTGAAGAGGTTAAAGAGCTACAAAAATTCTTAGGATTTAAAGAGGAAGATGCAGATGGAAATTTCGGTCCTTTAACAGAAAAAGCTGTAAAAGATTGGCAAGCCAAAAATGGATTAGATAATGATGGTGTTGTTGGAAAAGATACTAGAGATAAAATTTTAGGAAATAGTCCTGCAAAAACTACATCTGCATCCAATGTTTCTGCGGTTAATAAAGACGATGAGGATCATGATCCAAGGAGAGTGTATTTACCAACAACAGAAGAACCTGCTGGACAGCCTAATATATTTCCTGGTTTGTTCCCTGGAACAACTGAACAAGAAAGTGTCGTTGGCGGTGTTGTGGCGGATTTTTACAATAAATATGTTGCTCCAGGTGTTTTACAAAAATTAGTTGATCAAGTATTTGGTCCTAAATATCCAGAAATTGATTTTGCACCTGAATCAGAAAAGTCTTCAGAATCAGAACGTGTGGATTCTAATGAAAATCCAGAATTAAACGATGAAGTTTCCAAGGCAAACCAAGCAATAAATGATGGATATAGAGATGATCAAAAAGAATTATTTGCTAATCTTTATGGAGTTGATAAAGATAATATTACAGATTCAATGTTGGATGCATTCATTAAAATGAATGAAGATGCAAAAACTCCAAAAGCTCCTTTTAGTCAAGCTGGTAATCAAAAAATGTCAGATGAAGCAGCTAAAGAGATGCAAGAAATATTAAATAGTGCATCTAAAGATACTAATACAACAACAAAATCAGAAAAATCTGATTACACAACAACACGAGGGGCACCTGTAACTCTTCCTGGAGAGACAAAAGCAAAACTAATTGCAAGCGGTCTTGTTGGGGACTTCTTAGAATCTACATTTAACACTCTTGGTAAGTTGTTAAAGTTTTCAGATCCAGATACTGTTTTCCCAGAAGATATAGTTACTGGTCCTACTGGTAAATCAGAAAATGATCGTGCTGATTTAGAAAATACATTAGCAAATATAGATGAGATGAGCAGATTGACTGAAGAAAAAGCTGCTGAATTAACTAGATCTATTGAAGAGTTGGGTATTTTTGAAAATCCAACATTTGCATTGCCATATGTTTATGAAAGATCACAACAAGTTCCAGCTGAGCAGGCCTCAAATGAAGCATTGAAATTAGATACTTATGTAAATGAACTTATAAAAGATGGTGTAGATCCAGACACGTTATCTAATTTCAGAGCAGAATTGCTAAAGAATGAGAATCCAGATGTCACAATTTCAGATATTGCAGAAAAATTTGATTTGCCACCAATAGTACCTAAATCTTCTGAGCCAGAAAATGTTCCAAGTGCAGACGACAGATACACAACAACTGATATACCAACTGGTACAGTATCAGAAAATGACGATAAAGAATTGGTAACACAAAGTACACAAGGAATTCAATTTCCAATAAATCTAAATCCGATAATTGATGCTATTTGGCCAAATTTAAATTCTAATTTTCCAATTATTCCTGCTACATTAAATTTGTCACCAGAAAATTATGATGCCGATGCTAACTTTGAACCATCATTTAATCCAAGTGCATTTGCTCCAGGAGATGTACAAATAGATGAAGAATATCCAAGCTTAAATACAAGAGGTCTTTCTCCTCAAAATCCTTCATTTACACCACCTGAATCTGATTATGATAGACCAGTATTTTCAAGTCCCGCTGTTAAAGATTCAGATACAATTCCAACCACGAGAGCTACGCCTGTAACACCAGTTGCTCAACCTGTGCCGTGGGAAGATTTATCAGATGAAGATAAAGCAAATCCAGAAATACAAGATAGATATAAAGAATTATTTCCTGATGCTAAATACAATATAGAAGGTTCACAAGGTAAAGATAATATTACTCCAACTCTTCCGCCTACAACTAAGGGTTCTTACTTAGATAACCTTCTTAATGAATCAAGGCAACTTCTAGAAGAATCTAAAAAACTCCTTGAGGAAATTAATAAGCCTACTACAAGCGGAAATACTGAGGGAACAAGATCTTCTGTAGGTACAACAGGAGAAGTAATTAAAAATGATGATTTAATTGATTCAATTATTGGTGGTTTGTTTGGTGGTGATCCAAGTATTCCAGATTTTGGAGGAACAAAAATAAATGACAATGTGGACAGTGTAGTTGATTCTTTTGAAGATGGTAGGTCACCTCTTATTGTTGATAAAGAGGTTCTTACAAGAAAAGATGGTGCCGTGGTTACCATAGAAAATTATGGTAATACTACGGTTGTAACTATAGATGAAGGTGCTAATGGTGTAACTACTACCACATATGACTATCAAATTACAAAAGAGCAAAAAGATGATTTTATTGGGGGAGCATCTGCACAATTGGCAAAGTTATTGTTAGGGGTTGGGGATGAGGGTGGTTTTAGAGAATTTTACTATACTGCAATTAATAATAAGGGTGAAAAGATAGAATTTAAAAATCCTATATATGTAAAAGAAACTTTAATTAGTGACAAGGAATTAAACTCTGAAAAAAAATTCAGAGAATTTATTCATGAGAAAACTGAAAATCCTACAGGAGAGAGAGAAGATTTTGAAACTAGGTTCTATTATGCTGAAAATGAAAATGGAGATAGTTTTGCAATTGAAATAAGATCTACAGATGAAGCTGTAAAAGAAGCTATGAAAGATTTCTACTCTCATCAAGGTTTTTCTGAAGAAGAGATTAATAAAATGGTATCTGATTCATCAGCAAAAAATACATGCTTTGTTCCCACAAATTTTTGTCAAGAAATTAAACAAAATTATAAAAAAGATTCTATTATTAATGGACATAATCATCCTGGAAAATTAGGAGGAGCGGTAAGTTTTCTTGATTTGAAAGATGCATTTTGGAATAGTAATTTTTTTGAAAGAGATGTGAAAAATATAATATCAAGTGCAGACGGTTATTGGGAATATACTGTCCCTAGAGATTCAGAATTTTTTGTAGATTTAAGTTTAGAAAACAGTCAGAAAGCAGATGATATAGAAAAGTTAGCAAAGGATTACGGAGCGCTTTTATATGTATATGAGAAAAATTCGGAATTCGGAATTTGGGATAAAGAACAAGAGGAAATAGCCAGAAAAGATTTATCTGAAAGTGAAGAAAAATATTTAAGTGTTATAAGATCTATGGGTGTAGAAATTAACTTTATACCTAAAAATAATAGTGGCTTAGATAAATCATATACTAATAATTAATTTTCATTTTCCTAAAAAAGTATTATAATATCTACTCAATATTATAAAAATAATTAAATAAATATGCCGACCGACAAGAAATCAGTACCAACTATTAAGAAAGTAATTGCTAGACAAATCCTAGATTCAAGAGGAAATCCAACAGTAGAAGTAGACCTTACACTGTCAGATGGCTCATTTGGGCGCGCTGCTGTGCCATCAGGGGCTTCTACAGGAAAATACGAAGCAGTGGAGCTTCGAGATGGTGACAAGAAGAAATACGCTGGAAAGGGAGTTTTGAAAGCAGTTGAAAATGTAAACAAAACTATCTTTGCTGAAATCAAAAATCAATCTTTTTCTCAAAGAGAATTAGATCAAACTCTGATTGAATTGGATGGTACTGAAAATAAAGGGAAGCTTGGTGCGAATGCCATTTTAGGAGTGTCATTAGCTTTTGCTCATGCAACAGCGCAAAGCAACAAACAATCTCTATTTAATTATTTTGCAAAAATTTCTAAAACAAAAAATAAAATTCAATTACCAGTGCCAATGATGAATATTTTAAATGGTGGAAAGCATGCAGAAAAATCTACAGACTTTCAAGAGTTTATGATTGTGCCACATGGATTTAAAACTTTTTCTGAAGCACTTAGAGCTGGAACAGAAATATTTCATGCACTTAAAAAGATTTTGCATGATAAAGGTTTGAATACAACAGTTGGAGATGAAGGTGGTTTTGCTCCAAGTCTCCCAAACAATGAAAGCGCGGCAGCCATTATTATCGATGCTATTAAAACTGCTGGATATAAAGCCGGAACTCAAATTTCACTAGCTCTTGATGTGGCTGCTTCTGAACTTGTTGAAGATGGAAAATATTTTTTGGCTACAGAAAATAAAAAATTAACTAGCGCAGAAATGGTTGATTATTATGTAGAACTTTGCAAAAAGTATCCGATTATTTCTATTGAGGATGCGCTTGGTGAAGATGATTGGGAAGGTTATGCTCTTCTGACAAAAAAACTTGGAAAGAAAATTCAACTTGTTGGAGATGATCTTTTTGTTACAAATGTTACAAAACTTCAAAAAGGTATTGATGAGAATATTGGGAATTCAATTTTGATTAAGGTAAATCAAATCGGAACAGTTTCAGAAACAATTGATGCAATTAATCTTGCTAATAAAAATAAATATACAGCAATCATGTCACACAGATCTGGGGAGACCGAAGATTCTACAATCTCAGATTTCGCTGTTGGTTCTGGTGTTGGACAAATTAAAACAGGTTCACTTTCAAGAAGCGATAGAACTGCAAAATATAATCAACTTTTGAGAATTGAAGAAGCACTTGGAGCAAAGGCGCTGTATCGAGGAAAATCTGTTTTTAAACAAGACTAATTTCGACAAAATTTATGAAAAAGCAAGTTGCACTTATAGTCTTAGATGGTTGGGGATACAGAGAAGAACAAGAGCATAATGCAATTGCGAAAGCCAAGACTCCGTTTTTTGACGAGATTTGGAATAAATACCCACATGGTTTGCTTGAAGCTTCTGGTGAGCATGTTGGTTTGCCAAATGGGCAAATTGGAAATAGTGAAATAGGTCACACTACAATCGGTGCGGGAAAAATTATTGATACTGATTTGGTGAGAATAAATAAATCAATCTCCGATGAAAATTTTTCTGAAAATGAAGTATTTAATGCACTCTTTGAAAATACAAAAAAACATAGTTCAAATTTGCACTTGCTTGGTTTGATTGGAAAAGGAGGAGTGCATTCTCATCAGGATCATCTTTTGGCATTTTTGAAAGTTTGCAAAGATAAAGGTATGAATGAAGTGTATCTACATCTTTTCACAGATGGTCGCGACGCTTCACCTTATGAATCGATACGTGATATTGAAGAAATAAATAAATTAATTGCAGAAGTTGGTATTGGAAAAATTTGCAGTATTTCTGGAAGATATTTTGCGATGGATCGTGATAATAATTGGGATAGAGTTGAGAAAGTGGAGAAAATTATTTTTCACTGTGAAGGAAATATTTGTCAGATTACACCTGAAGAAGAAATTTCTGCTCAACATCAAACTGGAAAAACAGACGAACATATTGAGCCTTTCATTGTGAATGAAATGCCAATTTCTAAAAATGATTCTGTATTCTTTTTCAATTATCGTGCGGATCGTGCAAGAATGCTTTCTGAGAGAATTCTGGCTCGTAAAGATGAGATGAATTTATTCTTTGCAACTTTAACAGAATATTCAAAAGATTATTCTTGTGCGGTGGCTTTTCCTCCAATTGCAATTGAAACAACTATTGCTAACGAAGTTTCTTTAGCAGGGCTGACACAGGCGCATATTGCTGAGACAGAAAAATTTCCACATGCTACTTATTTTTTGAATGGTGGAAAAGAAGATCCTCATGATGGAGAGGAACATGTAATGCTTCAGAGTCGTAAAGATGTGAAAACTCATGATGAGGCGCCTGAAATGCGTGCTGAGGCCATTGCAGACGAGGCGGTGAAGCGTATTGAACAAGATGTAAACTTTATTTTTATAAATTTTGCAAATCCAGATATGGTTGGTCATACTGCAAATACAGATGCAATTGTGACTGCTGTTGAAACAGTTGATAGAGAA